>NZ_BAAAQN010000045.1:0-109966 GCF_039531695.1 Catenulispora yoronensis | reverse complement strand
GGGCGGCGGCGCGGCGGGCGGCGCGGGCGTCGGCCCGGTGGGTGGCGCGGGTGGGCGCGCGGGCGGCGGCGCGGTCGGTGGCGCGGTCGGTGGCAGAGTCCGGACACGGTACTCACCCGATCGACCCCATCGACCGGGTGAGTACTCGTCTGTCCGACCGAGTGTCAGTCCGCGGACAGAGTCACGCCGCCCTCGAAGGGCTCGCTCGTGAACCGGTACTCCCGCGGGCTGGCGCCGTAGGCGGAACGGAACACCCGGCTGAAGTGCGCGGCGTCGACGAAGCCCCAGCGGGCGGCGATGGCGCTGACCGGGCGGGTGAGCTGGAGCGGGTCGCGCAGGTCGCGGCGGCAGTGTTCGAGCCGGCGCTCCCGGATGAGGGCGGAGACGGTGGTGCCTTCCTGGCTGAACAGCTTGTGCAGGTAGCGGGTGGATATGTAGTGCGCCGCGGCGATCGTCTCCGGGCCCAGGTCCGGGTCGCCGAGGTGGCTCTCGATGAACGAGGTGATGCGGATCAGCAGGGCCCTGCGGCCCGAGTCCGGGTTCGGCGAGTCCAGTTCGAGCTGCCCGGAGATCAGGGTGACCAGCAGGTCGACGATGTTGTCGGCGAGGCGGGGGCCGGCCGGGCTCTCGTACTCGTCGAAGTGGTCGGCCAGGCGCAGCAGCAGCGGCGAGACCAGGGCGCCGATCCCGTGCCGGCCGGAGACCCGGACCGCGGTGATCCGGGCGACCTCCTCGGGCTTCAGGCGCAGGCGGGCGCGCGGGACCATCAGGACCAGCTGCCGGTAGGTGTCGTCGAAGGACAGGCTGTAGGGCCTGGTGGTGTCGTAGACGGCGAAGTCGCCCGGGGTCAGCGGGGCCTCGCGGCCGTCCTGCGTCAGCACGCAGTAGCCGCGGACCTGGAGGCCGATCTTGAAGTAGTCCCGGTCGGAGGAGGCGATGGTGCGCGGGGTGCGGCGCACGGTGTGGGCGTTGGCCTCGACCGAGGAGAGCTGCACGGCGCCCAGGCGCACGGTGCTCAGCTCGCCGTGGAAGTCGCCTTCGCCGGGCTCGGCGCGCAGCGGCACGAAGGCGTCGCAGACGACGCTGCGCCAGTAATCGAAACGCTCAGCCAGTGCGACATCGGCGGTGCGCAGGGTGAGGGACATCGCCACCTCCTTGAGGGTGGGGTCCATAGTGTCCTGCGGGCGGGTTTCTGCCAAGACCCGCGTTCGCTGACGGACAACCGGTGTGCGTTTGGACGCAAGGATGCACGGCGGGTCGGCGAGAAGACTGGGGGTCAACCTGACACAGTGCTGGAGACCCCCACATGCCGCACCCTCTCGGCGCGCGACCAGGCAAGGTCATCGCCGTCCATCTCAATTACCGGTCCCGGGCCGCCGAACGCGGGCGGATCCCGGACCAGCCGTCCTACTTCCTGAAGCCGGCCTCCTCGCTGTCCGGGGCCGGCGATCCGCTGGTCCGGCCGCGCGGCTGCGAGCTGATGTCCTTCGAGGGCGAGATCGCCCTGGTCATCGGCGAGCGGGCGCACCGGGTGCCGCCGGAGCGGGCCTGGTCGCACGTGCGCTGGGTGACCGCCGCCAACGACGCCGGCGTCTACGACCTGCGGTACGCCGACCGCGGGTCCAACCTGCGGTCCAAGGGCTCGGACGGGTTCACGCCCATCGGCCCGCGGCTGCTGGAGGCGTCCGCCGTGGATCCGGCCGCGCTGCGGCTGCGGACCTGGGTCAACGGGCACCTGGTGCAGGACGACACCACCGACACCCTGCTGTTCGACTTCGCGCGGCTGGTCGCCGACCTGTCGCGGACCATCACCCTGGAGCCCGGCGACGTCATCCTGACCGGGACGCCGACCGGGGCCGGGGTGGTGCAGCCCGGCGACGTGGTCGAGGTCGAGGTGGTGGCCGGGGCGTCGAGCACCGGGCGGCTGGCGAACCAGGTCGTCGAGGACGACGGCCCGCTGGCCGAGTACGGGGCGATGCCGCGGCTGGTGGCCAGTGACCGGGACGACGCGTACGGGGTGCGGTCGGAGCCGGTGCTGACCGAGCGGCGGAAGGCGGCGCTGGCCGGCCTGGCCACCGCCACGCTCGCCTCGCAGCTGCGCAAGCGCGGGCTGAACGGGTTCTTCGTCGACGGCGTCCGGCCCACCCGGCCGGAGCTGAAGATGGTCGGCACCGCCCGGACGCTGCGCTACCTGCCGCTGCGGGAGGACCTGTTCCAGAAGTACGGGGGTGGGATGAACGCGCAGAAGCGGGCCGTGGAGTCGCTGCTGCCCGGCGAGGTGCTGGTCATGGACGCCCGGCGGGAGGCCGACGCCGGCACCATCGGCGACATCCTCGCGCTGCGGGCGCTGAAGCGGGGCGCGGCGGGGGTGGTGACCGACGGCGGGCTGCGCGACAGCGTGGCGGTCTCGGCGCTGGACCTGCCGGTCTTCCACGGCGGCGTGCACACGGCGGTCCTGGGGCGCAAGCACGTGCCGTGGGACACCGACGTGCCGATCGCCTGCGGCAACACCCTGGTGCAGCCCGGCGACGTGCTGGTCGGCGACGCGGACGGCGTGCTGGTGCTGCCGCCGCACCTGCTCGACGAGCTGATCGCCGACTCCCAGGAGCAGGAGGCGCAGGAGGCGTTCATCACCGAGCAGGTCGCGGCGGGGGCCGGGATCGCGGGGCTGTATCCCGTGGGCCCGGACTGGCGGGACGCCTACGAGCGCTGGCGTGCCGCCCGGCCGACTCCCTCTCCGGAGGAACCGGCCGCCGGGAGCCCGGCCGCGACGGGCTCCGCCGAAAACCGTTCCGAAAGCACTTCCCAGACCCGAGCGTTGGAGAACCGACCGTGAAATTCCGCAGCGACCCCCGCCAGATCCGAGGCTCCCTGGCCCCGGTGGTGACCCCGTTCACCGACGACGGCGCCGTGGACCTGGAGGGTCTGCGCCGCCTGGTGCGGTGGCAGATCGACGCCGGCTCCCACGGCATCTCCCTGGGCGGCTCCACCGGCGAGCCGGGCGCGCAGAGCGTCGCCGAGCGGATCGCGGCGATGGCGGCGGCGTCCGAGGTGATCGCCGACCGCGTGCCGTTCCTGCCCGGCACCGGCTCGGCGAAGCTGGCCGAGACCATGGAGCTGACCGCCGCGGCCCGGGAGCTGGGCGCCGACGCGGCCCTGGTGATCACGCCCTACTACGCGCGCCCCACGCAGGAGGCGCTGTACCGCTGGTACGCGGCGGTCGCGCAGGAGTTCCCGGACCTGCCGCTGGTGGTCTACAACGTGCCCTCGCGCACCGCGGTGGACATCGAGCCGGCCACCGTGGCCCGCCTGTTCCGCGACTTCGACAACATCGTCGGGATCAAGGAGACGACGAAGGATTTCGAGCACTTCTCGCGAACCTTCCACGCGTGCGGCCCGGATCTGCTGATGTGGTCCGGGATCGAGCTGCTGTGCCTGCCGCTGCTGTCGCTGGGCGGCGCCGGCTTCGTCTCGGCGCTGGCGAACATAGCGCCGACGGCGGTGGCCAGGATGTACACCCTGTGGGAGGAGGGCGACCACGCGGCGGCGCGGGACCTGCACTACCGCCTGCACCCGCTGGTGGACCTGCTGTTCGTGGAGACGAACCCGGCGCCGGCCAAGTGGGTGCTGAAGGACGCCGGGCTGCTGGCGTCCGGCCATGTGCGGGCTCCGCTGATCGAGCCGACCGAGAGCGGCCTGAGCGCCATCCGGGCCCTGCGGGCGGCGGGCGAGGACCTGCTGGACTTCTCCGCGGCGGACATCGCCGTCGCGGGCGCGGAAGTGGGGAGCTGACAACGATGGCCGTTCCGAAGGACTGCCCGGCGCCGGACGTGGTGCGCTCGGCCTACGCGCAACTGGCGGTGACCGACCTGGCGGCCTCGCGCTGGTTCTGGGTCGACATGCTGGGCTTCCACGTGCAGTGCGAGACCAAGGACGCCCTGCACCTGCGCGGCACCGACGAGCTGACGCACCACTCGCTGGTGCTGCGCCAGAACGACGTCGCGGCGCTGGACCACATCTCCTACCGGGTCCGCACCCCCGAGGACGTCGAGCGGGCCGCCCGCTACTTCGACGCGCTGGGCTGCCCGGTCCGCCGCGTCCCGGCCGGCAAGGGCACCAACGGCGTCGGCGACGCGGTCCGCGTCGTGGACCCGCTGGGCTTCCCGGTGGAGTTCTTCTACGAGATCGAACGCGCCGAACGCCTCATCCAGCGCTACGACCTGCACCGCGGCGCCCAGATCGCGCGGCTGGACCACTTCAACATCTGCACCCCGGACATCCCGGCGGCCTACGAGCACTACCGGGGCCTGGGCTTCGGCTGCTCGGAGACGATCGAGGGCGACGAGCACGAGCTCTACGCGGCCTGGATGTTCCGCAAGCAGACGGTCCACGACGTGGCCTTCACCGGCGGGGCCGGCCCGCAGCTGCACCACGTGGGCGTGGCCACGCACGAGTCGCACCAGGTGCTGCGGACCGCCGACATCTTCGGCGCGCTGCACGCCGAGCACCACATCGAGCGCGGCCCGGGCCGGCACGGCGTGTCGAACGCGTTCTACGTCTACCTGCGCGACCCCGACGGGCACCGGGTGGAGATCTACACGTCGGACTACTACACCGGCGACCCGGACCACGAGACCTACCGCTGGAACGTGCACGACGACCGGCGGCGGGACTTCTGGGGCAACGCGGTGATCGAGTCCTGGTACAAGGAGGCGTCGCCGGTGCTGGACCTGGACGGAGTGCCGCAGCCGATCTCGGCGACGATTCTGGACGAGTCGGCGGTGAAGGTAGGGGCTGACGGACTGGGGTAGGACCCTTGGAATCGTGCGCGGCGTCGTCTTGGGGGCGGCGTCGCGCACGTTTGTTTTTCGCGGATGTCGATTTCGGCCGGGGCGGTTCGTATAGAGGGTGAACCGGGCCGCGGAAGAACGGTCCGCGAACGAACGGAGCAGATCGATGCGTGCGATCACGGCGACGATGTCGGTCACCCTCGACGGGGTCGTCCAGGGCCTGGGCCGCCCGGACGAGGACACCCGCGGCGGGTTCGCCCACGGCGGATGGGGCGGAAGGTACAACGACGAGGTCATGGGCCAGGAGATGGGCAAGGGCATGAGCAAGCCCACCGACATGCTGTTCGGCCACCGGACCTGGCAGGACTTCATCGGGGCGTGGGCCGGCCGGACCGACGGCAACCCGTTCACCACGCACATGAACGCGGCCACGAAGTACGTCGCGTCCAGGACCCTCAAGGACGCCGACGCCTGGCAGAACTCGGTCCTGCTGCGCGGCGAGGCCACCGAGACCGTGGCCGAGCTCAAGGCCACCCCCGGCAGGGAACTGACTATCATCGGCAGCACCTCGCTGATCCACAGCCTGCACGCCGCCGGCCTGATCGACCACTACTGCCTGCTGATCCACCCGCTGACCCTGGGCGGCGGCACGCGCCTGTTCGAGGACCCCGCGCCGCTGACCGAGTTCGAGCTCGCCGAACCGGCCGTCACCACCACCAAGGGCGTGATCATCGCCCGCTACAGCCGCCGATAGAGCGAGAGGAGCAGACCGTGCCGAAGTACCTGCTGTCGATCTACCAGCCGGACGGCCCGCCGCCGGAGAGCGCGGTCATGGACCGGATCGCCGATGCCCTGCACCAGTTGAACCAGGAGCTGCGCGACAGCGGCTCGTGGGTGTTCACCGGCGGCCTGCATCCGCCGAGCACCGCGACGGTGGTGCGGTCCGACGGTCTGTTCACCGACGGCCCTTATATCGAGGGCAAGGAGTGCATCGGCGGCATCTGGGTGATCACCGCGCCCGACCTGGACGCGGCGCTGGCGTGGGGCCGCAAGGCCGCGGCGGCCACCACGCTGCCGATCGAGGTCCGGCCGTTCCGGGATGTCGAGCCGTATTGAGCACCCGGTGAGCACCCCGTTGAGCGCCCGGTTGAGAACTCTAATGAGCACCCCATTGAGCACTCCAATGAGCACTCCATCGAGCACCCTTTGACCGGCCGGTGAGCGCCCCTTGAGCACCAAACCGATGACGCCGCAGGACATCGCAGCCGTCTTCCGCGCCGAGTACGGCAGAGCCGTGGCCGTACTCGTGCGCATGCTCGGCGACATCGGCCTGGCCGAGGACGCCGTCGCCGACGCCTTCGAGACCGCGCTCGCCAAATGGCCGGCCGACGCCCCGCCCCACCCGGCCGGCTGGATCATCACCACCGCCCGCAACCGGGCCGTCGACCACCTCCGCCGGGAGAGCGCCCGCCCACGCAAACACGCCGAGGCCGCCCTCATCAGCGCCCCGGCCGAGCCCACCGAGGAGGACGCCGTGCCGGACGACCGCCTGCGGCTGGTGTTCACCTGCTGCCATCCGGCCCTGGGCCGCCCCGCCCAGGTGGCGCTCACCCTCCGCCTGCTCGGCGGGCTCACCACCCCCGAGATCGCCCGCGCGTTCCTGGTGCCCGAAGCCACCATGGCGCAGCGCCTGGTCCGCGCCAAGGCGAAGATCCGCGACGCCCGCATCCCCTACCGGATTCCGACCGAGGCCGAACTGCCCGAACGCCTCGCCGCCGTACTCGCGGTGCTCTACCTGATATTCAACGAGGGGTACGTGTCCGCCTTCGGCACCGACCTCGCCCGCGGCGACCTCTGCCTCGAAGCGATCCGTCAGGCCCGGGTCCTGGTCGAGCTGATGCCCGACGAACCGGAGCCGGCCGGACTGCTCGCGCTGATGCTCCTGACCGAGGCACGCCGCCCCGCGCGCACCGACGCCAACGGTGCGCTGGTGCGACTCGCCGACCAGGACCGCTCCCGCTGGGACGCCGACCTGATCGCCCAGGGCCGCGCGATCGTCCGCACCTGCCTGCGACGCAACCAGCCCGGCCGCTTCCAACTGCTCGCCGCGATCAACGCCGTGCACACCGACCCGGCGACCGACTGGAGACAGGTCCTCGCGCTCTACGACCACCTCCTCCACTTCGACCCCGGCCCGGTCGTCATCCTCAACCGCGCCGTCGCCGTCGCCGAGCTCAACGGCCCCGAAGCCGCCCTCCAGCAGATCGAAGACCTCGATCTCGGCACCTACCACCTCTTCCACGCGATCCGCGGCGACCTCCTGTCCCGCCTCGGACGCACCGCCGAAGCCCGACAAGCCTTCGACACCGCCGCCGCGCTCACCGGCAACCGGACGGAACACGCTTATTTGACCGCTCGGCGCGACCAGCTCGACGCAGAATCCCGCTGACCGCGAACGCGCCAAACCAAAGGGCGCGGCAGAAACCCGCCGCGCCCTCTCTCCCGCCCCATCGGGCCCGCCGACACCTACCGGGTAGCGAAAGCCTTCGTCAGCGCCGCCGCCGCGTGCTCGTGGGCCACGGCCGCGATCTCGAACTTGTCGTCCAGCAGGCCGAAGAAGCCGTGGATCTGGCCGTCGTAGCGGACCAGTTCGGTCGGTGTGCCCGAGGCGCCGAGGCGGTGTGCGTACTCCTCGCCCTCGTCGCGCAGCACCTCGCACTCGCCGAGCAGTACCAGGGCCGGGGGCAGGTCGGTGAGGTCGTCGGCGGCCAGGGGCAGCAGGTAGGGGTTCTGCAGGTCCTCGTCGTCGCGCGGGTAGAGCTTGAAGAAGTCGATCATGCTGTCGCGGGACTGGAAGTACCCGTCGGCGAACTCCTCGTACGACGCGCGCCCGTCCGACGGCGCGCCGGTCACTGGCGAGACCAGGAGCTGGAGCAGGATCTTCGGGCCCTTGCGGTCGCGGGCCATCAGCGACACCACCGCCGCCAGGTTGCCGCCGGCGCTCTCGCCGCCGACCGCGATGCGGGTGCCGTCGACGTTGATCTCGGCGCCGTGCTCGGCCAGCCAGGAGGTCACGGCGTAGCAGTCGTCGGGCGCGGCCGGGAAGCGGTTCTCGGGGGCCAGGCGGTAGTCCACCGACACCACCACCGCGTTGGTCCGGTGGCAGATCTCGTGGCACATGGCGTTGTTGTCGTCCAGGGCGCCGATCACCCAGCCGCCGCCGTGGAACCAGACGAAGACCGGGAACGGCCCCTCGCCCTCGGGGGTGTAGACGCGGACCGGGATCTCGCCGGCCGGGCCGGGGACGGTGCGGTCCGCGACGCCGCCGATCCGCGCGAACGGGCCGGGGCGCTGCCAGGCGCCGGCGAACATGGCGCGCATCATCACGGGGTCCAGCGGGCCCGGCTCGGGGGCCGGGCCGGCCGCCAACTGGTCCAGGAACGCCCGGACGTCGGGGGTCACAGTCATCTGAATCCAACTCCTGTCAGGTCGTGCGGTGAGGGGATCGGCGGACCGGCGGCGGCTGAGGGAGGCGGCCGCCGGCCCGCGCATCGAGGGCCGCTGGGCCCGGCGGATCAGCCCAGCCCGGGCCGGATCACCGGCTTGATCGCGGTCAGCTCCGCCATCGCCGCGATGGCGTCGGTCGCGCCGGACAGCCCGACCGCCGGCTCGAACATCAGGTCCCAGTCGAAGCGCTCGCGGTGGCGGCGCAGGAACTCCAGCGACGCGGCGAGGTCGCCGATGTCGCCGTTCATCGACCCGCAGACCCGCAGCTCCTTGCCCATCACGGCGGGCATCGGCAGCGGGTCGGCGTGCGGCCCGGCGATCCCGACGATCACGTAGGCGCCCTTGCGCGCGGCCATCATGACGCCTTCGCGGTTGGCCGACGGCGCCCCGGCGAAGTCCAGCACCAGGTCCGCCCCCAGGCCGTTGGTGAGCCGCAGCACCTCGGCGATCCGCGCGTCCGGGTCGGGAATCTCGTCCACCGACACCGTGACGTCCGCGCCCCAGGCCCGCGCCACCTCCAGCCGCGGCTCCGGCCCGCCGACGGTGATCACCGTCCCGGCGCCCCCGGCCCGCGCGTAGGCGGTGCCGAACAGGCCCAGCGGCCCGGCGCCCTGGATGACGACGGTCCCGCCGGTCGGCACTCCCCCGCCGTTGCGGAACCCGCGCAGCATGGTCTTCACCGCGCAGCCCGCGGCCGCCGCCCAGGTGTCGGCCACCTCGTCGGCGACCACGAGCCGCTGGGCCCCCGGCGCGACGTAGACGTACTCCGACAGCCCGCCGATCACGTACGGCGACACGTCCGCACGCTGCATGAAGCCCATGCCGCGCCGCTCGCACATCACCGACTCGCCGAGCACGGTGCAGGCGTAGCAGTGCCCGCACACCGCCTCGGACCAGACGATCCGGTCGCCGACGCCGATCTCCCGGCCGACCGCGTCCCGAGTCTCGAACGGGTGGATGGCCACCACCTCGCCGACCATCTCGTGGCCGTGGATCATCGGCATCGCCACGTCCAGGAACCCGGACAGCCGGCCGTCCCACAGGTGCGCGTCGGTGCCGCACAGCGTGGTGCAGTTGATCTTCACCAGCGCCGCGCCCGGTTCGAGCTCGGTCGGCAGCGGCACCTCCTGCACGGTCAGCGGCTGCGCGTAGGCGTGCATCACGGCCGCCAGGCTCTTGGCGGGCAGGCCCGCCCCGGCGCTCACGCCCCCACCGCCTGACGCTGCGCGGTGTGCTCGTCGATGAAGTGCAGCACCCGGTGCCAGGCGTCGTCGCACTCCTGCCGGTGGTCGTCGGCGGAGGAGTCGAAGAACGCGTGCGGCAGGCCGTCGTAGAGGACGGCGGTGTGCTCGACGCCCGCCGCGCCCAGCTCGGCGTCGAAGGCGTGGAAGTCCTCCGGGCTGGACATGAAGTCCGCGCCGGCGCCCAGCAGCAGCATCGGGACGCTCATCCGGTCCACGTAGGGCCGGCAGTCGTCCGGCCGGCCGTAGAAGCCGATGCAGCCGGCCAGGCTCTGGTCGAACGCCGACTGGTTCCAGGAGTGGGAGCCGCCGACGCAGAACCCGAGGGTGAACACCGCGTCGGCGCCCTCGGCCCGCAGCAGGTCGCTGGCGGCCCGGACATCGGCCGCCACCTGCTCCGCCTGCAACCCCATGACCAGTGGGAACATCTCCTCGGGCGTGCCCTCGCGGGGCCCGTCGGGCAGGACCCGGCCGTAGTAGTCGATCGCGATCGCGGCCAGGCCGGTCTCGGCCAGCCGCGAGGCGAAGGCCTTGTAGAAGCCGTGCAGGCCGCGCATGTCGGGCAGCACCACGACGGCGGCGCGGCGGCCGCCGGCGTGCCGGGCCCGGGCCGGGTCGGCCTTGCGGCCCATGAACACGGTGCCGTCGGCGCTGGTCAGATGGATATCAGTGGCCTGGGCGGCCGTGCCCGCACCGGGCGGGCGCGGAGGCTGGGCGTCTGTCTCGTGACACATGATGAGTGCTTTCAGCCGATCTCTTCTACGGACGGGTTGTACGGTTCTCGCAGCTCAAACCGGTGCGGGAGGAGTTACGGAGCGCGGTACGGAGCGCGTTACAGGGCGCGATACGGAGCGCGCCGCTCAGGCGGCGGCGTCCCACCGCGCGTGGCGCTGGTTCCAGACCAGCACCAGGATGATGACGACCAGGGGCACCACGCCCCGGTAGACGTTCAGCGACTCGAAAGAGCTGAGCAGGCCCTGGAGGGCTCCGAGCCCCAGGCCGCCGAACAGCGTGCCCCAGAAGCTGCGGAACGAGCCGAGCAGCGCCGCGGCGAAGGCCCAGGTGATCAGCAGGCTGAGGCTGGAGAAGTCGTTGGCGAAGCTCGGCGCCACCACCATCATCGCCAGCGCGGTGGCGGCGCCGGTGACGGTCCAGACGATCATCGCCAGCCGCGGCGCGGGGACGCCGACCAGCTCGGCGGTGCGCGGCCGGGACGCCAGCGCCCGCAGCAGCAGCCCGGTATGGGTGCGGTTGAGCACCAGCACCGGCGCGACCGCGAACACCAGCGCCAGCAGGCAGACCACGACCACGGTCCACACCACGGTGACGTTGGCGACGGTGAACGCCGGCTTGTTGAACGGGTCGGGGAAGGCGTGCGGGTGCGCCGCCCCGAACAGCATCCCGCCCAGTCCCAGCAGCGCCGTGAACAGCACCGCGGTGACCGCCGTCTTCACCTCCTGGCTGCCCTCGGCGAAATAACGGGTCATGCCGAAGCCGATGGCGGCGTGCGCGGCCGCCCCGGCTATCAGGCCGAGCACGACGGCCAGCGCGAGCGGGACGCCGTGCTCCTTGGCGATGACCATCGCGAAGGCACCGAAGGCCCCCACGGCGGTCTGCGTGAAGTTGACGACCGCGACGAAGCGGTACGTCAACAGCGTGCACAGACCGAGCAGGGCAAAGGCGCCGCCGCCGATCAACCCCGCGATAGCGGTGGACAGCTGCAACATCGAGACCTCCTGGGACGGCGCCTGGTGGACGGTGCGGTGGTGGTGGAGCAAGGACGCTGTGACGCGGTACTGCTGAGGGAGAGCAGGGCCGGGTGGGAGCCCGGCCGTGCCGGTACTAGGAAGCGGCGGGCAGCTGGAAGAAGTCCGGGTTCAGGGTCTGCCAGGTGCCGTCCTTGATGGTGACCATCTTGATCGCCTGGTTCGGCGCGTGGGCGTCGGCGGGGCCGAACACCAGCGGGGAGCCGACCATCGGGATGTTGTACGGCGTGCCGGCCTTCAGCGCCGCGGTCACCGTGTCCCGGGTGATCGGGCCCTTGATGTCCTTGAGCACCTGCAGGATCCACTCCGCCGAGACGTACGCGCCCTGGGTGAACGCGGTCTCGTTGATCTTGTTGGCCTGGGCCAGCGAGCGCCAGTCGGCGTTCGCGTCGCTGGTGGAGGTGTAGGGCTCGAACTCGCTGGCCAGGTAGACCTTCATGTTCAGGCTGGAGGCCGAGGAGGCGAGCTGCGCGGTGTAGGACGAGGCGTCGAACAGGAAGTTCACGTTCTGCATGCCCTGGTTGGCCGCGGCCTTCAGGATCGACAGGCCGGTGGTGTCCGAGCCGTTGCGGAAGATCGAGTCGCAGCCGGCGTCCTTGGCCCGCAGCAGGTACGGCGTGAAGTTGGTCTCGGTCAGCGGCACGTTGCTGTCGAAGACCGTGGGGGTCACGCCGGTGGCCTTGGTCCAGCGGTCCACCGCGGCGGCCTGGGCGTCCTTGGTGCCCGGGGTGGGCGCCATGAATATGCAGACCTTCTTGGCGTTCAGGTACTTGGTGGCGTAGTACAGGTCGGCGGTGACCGAGGTGAACGGGCCGATGTTGACCGGCGCGATGTTCGGGCTGCTGTAGCAGAACGGGTCGGCGCCGATCGCGGAGATCGCCATGATCTTCTGCTGCTGGTAGTAGGCGTGGTTGGTGCCGCAGTCCACGAAGCTGACCGAGCCGACCATGGCCACCGCGCCGTCGCCGACGTACTTGCGGACCAGGGCCGCGGCGGTGGTGGGGCTGGCCGCGTCGTCGCCGGAGGTGTACTCGATCTTGTGGCCGTTGACGCCGCCCTGGGCGTTGGCCCGGTCGAACACGGCCTGGACCATCTTCTGCGCGTCGTTGCCGAACGCCTGCGGCGTCAGGGTGAACAGGCCGCCGATCTTGATCGCCCCGGACGACGAGCCGCCCTTGCTGTCGGAGCTGCACCCGGCGAGCCCCACGGCCGCGGTCAATGCCAGCGCCAGGATGGCGGCGCCTTTGCGATTACCGGACATAGTGAACGTCATTCCTTCCTTGATCCTCGACTGATTCACACGAACCCGACCGTCGTCACTCGACGGCCGCCTCCGCCCCGACGTACGCCGTCACGACCGCGGGGTCGGACAGCACGGCCTGCGGGTCGCCGGAGGCGATGACCCGGCCGAAGTCCATGACGATCAGCGAACCGCAGACCGCACGGACCAGATCCATGTCGTGCTCGACCAGCAGCACGGTGCTCCCGGTGCGCGCCGGGATCTCGGCGATCCGCGCGCCGAGCAGCTCGCGCTCGCGCGCGCCCTGGCCGGCCGCCGGCTCGTCCAGCAGCAGCACCCCGGGCTCCCCGGCGGCCAGTCCGGCCACCTCCAGCAGCCGGCGGGAGGCGATGTCCATCGTGCCGATCGGCACGTGCGCCGGCGGGCAGCCGAACCAGGCCAGGTGGTCGTCGATCTCGGCGGCGGACAGCTTGCGCCCGGCGGCCGTGGTCAGGAACGACCCGACGGTCAGCGTCGGCGGCACCCGCAGCTGCTGGAAGCTGCGGCGCAGGCCGGCCCGGGCCCGGCGGTGCGGGGAGCCGGTGAGTTCGCGGCCGTTCAGCAGCACCTGGCCGGTGCAGGACGCGAAGCCGGTGGCGGCGTTGATCAGCGTGGACTTGCCGGCGCCGTTGGGGCCGAGCAGCGCGGTGACCGCGCCGGGCTGCAAGGTGAAGCTGACGCTGTCGACGGCGGTGACCGCGCCGAACCGGACGGAGAGGTCGCGGACCTGGAGCGTGGGCTCGGTGCCGTCGGGCCGGGCCGCGGCGGGCCGGCGTTCCTGGACGGTCGCGCCGGCGGTGCGGGTCCGGTCGGCGGTGCCGGTGGCGGAGGCGCCGTCGGCACCGGTGACGCCGGTGGCGCCGGTGGTGTCCGCGTCGTCGTCGGCCGTGCCGCTCGCCGAGCCGCCCACCGCACCGCCCGCCGTCGCCGCAGCGCCCGCCGCCGCCCCGGCCGGCGTTGTTACCACCGCGACCCGGCGGGCCTGCTCGGACTCCAGCCGCGCGATCTTGGCCTGCTTGCGGGCGATCATGATCTCGCTCTGGCCCATCTGCCCCTTGCCGGCGGCGATGGTGAACACCGCGAGGAAGCCGAACAGGACCGTGACGTAGGACTGCGAGATGTGCAGCTTGTCGATCAGCGAGGGCATCAGCGGCCCGGCCAGGCCGGCCATCAGGGCCGCGCTCCACTGCCGGGTGCCGATGACCACGGCGATGGCGAAGTAGGTCAGCGAGACCTGCGACCCGAAGCTGGTGGTGGTCAGCGAGCCGGACTGGCCGGCCATCAGGGCCCCGCCGATCGCGCTGAAGAACGCGGCGATGCCGAAGGCGGCGAGCTTGCTGACCGCGACGTTGGTGCCGTGCGCGGCGGCGCCGCGCTCGGAGTAGCGCAGTTCCAGCCAGGAGGCGCCCAGCCGGGTGCGGTCGATCAGCGCCAGCAGCACGAACAGCACCGCCACCACCAGCACCGACAGCTGCAGGAACGCCCCGTCGGACTCGAACATCGCGGGCCGGGTGACCAGCAGGAACTGGTCGGTGCCGGGGAACTGGATGTTGCCGAACACCACGTCCATGCCGGTGGCGAAGGCGAAGGTGGCGATCGCCAGCCGGGCGCCGCGCAGCCGCAGCGCCGGCAGGCCGATCAGCAGGCCGCACGGGATCGCGGCCAGGCCGCCGACGACGGTCCAGGCCAGGAAGCCGCCGGGCACGCCGTGCACGTTGCACCAGCCGACGGTCCAGGCGCCGACCATGGCGAAGGACATCTGGCACAGGGCGATGACGCCGACCCGGCCGGTGATCACGCCCAGCGACTGCATCACCGGGATGGTGCACACGCCGCCGGTGATCAGGAAGATCCAGTAGCTGCTGGCCACGCCGGGGATCAGGAAGAACAGGATGAGCGCGACCGCGATCGGCGGCCCGAAGGACAGCAGCCGCCGCTGCCACAGCGGACGCTCGGCGGTCCGCGGGCGGTCGGGCGCCGGCGCCGCGGCGCCGGGCACGGTGGACTCGATGCTCATCGTCCGGCCTCCGGGGTGTGGGCGAGGTCCTCGCCGAGGTACAGGCTGTGCAGCAGGCCCTCGGTGCCGGCCAGCTCGGCGCAGCTGCCGTCGTAGACGACGCGGCCGCCGCGCAGCACGTAGGCGCGCTCGCCGATCTGCAGCGCCAGGCGGGCGAACTGCTCGACGAGCAGCACCGCGACGCCGGAGCGGGCCAGCTCGGCCACCGCCTTCATCAGGCGGGCCACCAGCAGCGGGGCCAGGCCGAGCGAGAGCTCGTCGATGATCAGCGCCTTGGGGCGCAGCAGCAGCGCCCGGCCGACGGCGAGCATCTGCTGCTCGCCGCCGGAGAGCAGCCCGGCGGCCACCTTCCGGCGCGCGTCGAGCTCGGGGAACATGGTGTACGCGTCCTCGGTGGACCCGCCGCCGGTGGCGATCAGCAGGTTCTCCTGCGTGGTCAGGTCCGGGAAGACGCTGCGGCCCTCCTCGATGTGCACCAGGCCGGCCCGCACCCGCCGGTAGGGGGCGATCCTGTCGATCCGGGCCCCGGCCAGCGACACCGTCCCGCCGGCCAGCGGCACCACCCCGGACACCGCCTCCAGCAGCGAGGTCTTGCCGGCCCCGTTGACCCCGAGCAACACGGTGACCTGGCCCGCGTCCACGTCCAGCGACACGCCGTGCACGACCGGGAGGCGTTCGCGCTCCACGGTCACGTCGGTGATGTCCAACAGCGCCATGCCGTTCTCCTCTCTGCGAGAGCCAGCGACTAATAAGATATGGAATCGTATATGACTTGGGCGCTGGTCCCGGCCAGGAACCCCCCTTTCCGGGACCAGCGGTCTGAAGGGCCCGGCCCTGTGGCCGGGCGGTCGGCGCGGCCTCAGCCGAGCAGCTGGCCGCCGTCGACCGGCACCACCGCGCCGGTCACGTGGCCGGCCGCGTCCGAGGCCAGCAGCAGGACCAGCGGCACCAGGTCCGCCGGGTCGGCGATCCGGCCCAGCGGGATCCGGGCCTGCCAGGCGGCCAGCGCCTCGGGGTTCTCGGCGAAGCCGGCCGTCATCGGGGTCCGCACCGGGCCCGGGGCCACGGCGTTCACCCGGATCCGGGAGCCGGCCAGCTCGATCGCGGCCGAGCGGGTCAGGGCGTCGACGGCGGCCTTGGTCGCCTCGTAGTGCCCCAGGCCCGGGGTGGGCTGCGCGGCGCCGATCGAGGAGATGTTGACGATCGCCCCGCCGGCCCCGGCGTCCACCATGGCCCGGCCCACCGCCTGGGTGACCAGGAAGGTGCCGCGGATGTTGACCGCCAGCACCCGGTCCAGGACCTCCACCGGCAGGTGGATCAGCGGGCCGCCGCCGCCGGCGATGCCGGCGTTGTTGACCAGCACGCCGGGGGTGCCGAGCTCGGCCACCACCTTCGCGACGGCGGCCGCCACCTGGTCGGCGTCGGTGATGTCCACCTCGACCGCCAGGCCCCCGATCGACGCGGCGACCTCCTGCGCCGCCGCGCCGTCCAGGTCCAGGACCGCCACCTTCGCGCCGGCCTCGGCCAGCGCGCGGGCCACGGCCTGGCCGATCCCGCTGGCGCCGCCGGTGACGACCGCGACCTTGCCGGTGAAGCTCATGACGCGTCTCCCTTCGCGATCGGTGCCGGGTCCCGGTCCAGCCAGAACTCGTCGGTCTTCTCCCGGATCACGGCGGCGCCGTGCCGGTCCAGCAGGTCCAGCGCCCCGAGGTTGTCCTGGAGCTGCTCGGCCCTGGTCACCCCGACCAGCACGGTGGCCAGCGCGGGGTTGGTCAGGGTGAGCGCGATCGACAGCTGCGCGGCGGTGCCGCCGAGCTCCTCGGCGACCTGCGCGGCGCGCGGCGCCAGCTCCTTGATCCGCTCCCGGATCCCGCCGGGGTCGCGGCCGATCATCCGGTCGGCGCCGGAGCGGCCCGCCAGGATGCCGCCCTCCAGCACGTCGGAGGCCTCCAGGCTGATGCCGGTCTCGGCGAACAGCTCGCGGTAGGCGTCGGCCTCGGCCATGTCGCGGCGGCACAGACTGTACTTCAGCTGTGCCAGCTGCGGACCGGGGACCCCCTCGGCCAGCGCCAGCTCGTGCACGGCGCGGATGTGCTCCACCGACCAGTTGTTCACGCCCCAGGCGTGCAGCTTGCCCTCGCGGACCAGCTCGCCCAGCTCCAGCACCATGCGGCGCAGGTCCGGGGTCTCCCCGCGGATGTCGCCGAGCACGGCGAAGTCGGCGTAGTGGGTGTTCACCCGGTACAGCGCGCGGTCCAGCTGCGCGGCGAAGGAGTGCTGCGGGAAGCCCTCCAGCCACAGCTTCTCGCTCAGGACGTAGTCCTCGCGCTTGACGCCGGCCTTCTCGATCAGGCGGCCGAAGATCACGTCGGTGAAGCCGTGATACACCGGGCCGCCCTCGGTGATCGGGAAGCCGCTGTAGACGCCGACGTCGAAGAAGTTGACGCCGGCCTCCACGGCCTGGCGGACCAGGTCCACCCCGGCGTGGAAGTCGATGCGGTCGTAGGTGTGCCAGGAGCCGAGCGAGAGCACGGACACCTCGGGCCCGAGCGTCCCGATGCGGCGGCGGGGAAGAGTCATGGCGCGCCCCGCCCTCAGACCGCTTCGGCGATCAGCACGCGCGGGCTGCCCGGCAGCAGCCGGGTCTCCACCCAGCGCCAGCCGGTCTCCTCGACCCAGGACCGGACCTCGGCCTCGGGGTAGACCACGGTGCCGTCGATGGTCAGGTACTCCCCGGCCAGCAGCGAGTCCAGGGCCCGGCGCGGCTCGCCCTCGTCCAGGAAGAAGTCCAGGACCAGCAGCGCGGCGCCGGGCTCGACGGCCTCGCGGGCCCGGCGCAGCAGCGCGCGGTTGGCCTCGGCGTCGAAGCGGTGCACGACGTGCTCCAGCAGCACCGCGTCGTGGCCCTCGGGCAGCTTGTCCACCGCGGCGTCGCCGGCCACCAGCTCGATCCGCTCCAGGTGCTCCGGCTTCAGGCCGGGCCGGGCGAACTCGACCATCTGCGGGTCGGCGAAGAAGGTGCCGCGCAGCTCCGGGTGCCGGTCCACGGCCGCGGCCAGGAAGGCCCCGGACAGGCCGGCCAGGTCCAGGACCCGCCGGTGCGCGCCGAAGTCGTAGTACTGGTCCAGCATCAGCGCGTGCGCCGAGTTGTAGGCCTGGACGCCGCCGAAGAAGGCGGTCATCCGGTCGCCGGACAGGTCCAGCTCGTTGGGCAGCGCCTCCCGGGCGGTCTTGTCGAAGCCCAGCCAGTGCGGGTAGCTGATGGCGTCCCAGAACGCCATGTGCGGGCGCAGGTCCAGGGTCTCGGGGTCGCCGGCCAGGTAGGCGGCGGCCGCCGCGCCGTTGCGGTAGTCGGCGCCGTCCCGCTCCATCAGGCCCAGGCCGACCATCGAGTCGGCGAGGATCCGGCAGGACTGCTCGGCGATCCCGGCCTTCGCGGCCAGTTCGGACAGCGGCAGACCGCCTTGCGCCAGGGCCGCGAACAGTCCGGTGGCGCTGGCCGCGAACAACTGCTTGGCGGCCATGAAACCGGCCGCGACCTGCACGATCGGCTCGGGGCTCACCGCGGGGGCGGCCGGGCTGCGCCGGGGCGTCGATCCGGTCATGGGGTTCCTCGTCTCCTCAGATCGTATATGGAATGCTATCGTATTTTGCATCTGGTTCACCGGGCGGTCAAGGGATTGAACGCACCCGTTCGAAGGAGTTCCGCCGATGACGCACCCCGCTCCACCACCCCGCCGGGACCCCGGCCGGGCTCCGGACCAGGGCCCGGGCCCGCGCCCGGCAGCCCGCCGGCCGGTTCCGCACCACCGGCTCGGCGCGTCGGGGCCGCAGGCCTCCGTGCTGTCGCTAGGGTCGTGGCACATCTGGGACCGGATGGACTTCCACGACGCGGTGGACCTGCTCCGCTTCGCCGTGGACGCCGGGATCAACCTGTTCGACGTCGGGCACTACAACACCGGTCCGCACCAGGAGCAGTCGCACACCGACGTGCTGTTCGGCCGGATCGTGCAGGCCGCGGGCCTGGACCGCGCGGACTACCTGATCTGCCAGAAGCTGTGGCTGTGGAACCACCCGGCGCAGCCGCTGGCCGAGCAGCTGCACCGCAGCCTGTTCCGCGTCGGCGCCGAACGCGCCGACCTGGTGCTGCTCGGCGACTTCGTGGGCCGGCCCGACCTGCCGCGCCTGGTCGCCGAGGTGGGCGAGCTGATCCGCGCCGGCCGCGCCGACCACTGGGGCTTCAACAACTGGGCCGCCGAGGACGTGGTGACCGCCTGCGAGTTCGCCCGCCGCGAAGGCCTGCCGCTGCCCCAGCTGGCCCAGCTGAAGTACAGCGTGGTCCGCCGCTCGGTGGCCGACGGCGAGCCCTACCGCCGCATCTTCGAGGACTACGGGGTCTCCCTCCAGGCCTCCGACGTGTTCGAGGGCGGCCTGCTGGCCGGCAACGCCACCCCGAACCGCCGGATCGGCATGGACACCGGCGGCATCCGCGAGCAGATCACCACCGCCGCCCCCCAGATCGCCGCCCTGGCCGCCGACCTCGACGCGACCCCGGCCCAACTGGCCCTCGCCTTCTGCCTGACCCACCCCGCGACCGCGACCGTCCTGTTCGGCGCCAGCCGCCTGACCCAGCTCCAGGACAACCTCGGAGCCCTGGACCTGCTGGCCCGCCACGGCGGCATCCTGCGCGACCGCTGCGACCAGTGGTGGCTGGACCGCGGCGTGGTCGAACCGACAGCATCCTGGGGCACAACCCGCGAGGCCGCGGTCGACCCGCGATAGCCGACTCCGGAACCGGCCGGTCCGCGCAAGCCGAGCTTGCGCGGACCCGGCTTCCGCCGGGAGGGGCTTCGACATCCTGGCTGGCGGGGGCACTGACTCGGCAGATCCAGCGTGAGCAACTCCGGCCTTCGCTCGGCACGCTTGCCCGAACCCAGCCCGCACTTGCACAGCCTCGGCAAATCCAGTCCCAGTGAATCCGCCGCTTGCTCGGCAGGCTCGCCCGGACCTGGCTGGCGCGGGCACAGCTTCGGCAAATCCAGTCCCAGTGAATCCGCTGCTCGCTCGGCAGACTTGCCCGGAGCCGGCTCGCGCGAGCACAGCCTCGGCCAAACCAGCGTGAGCAAATCCAGCCTTCGCTCGGCACGCTTGCCCGAACCCGGCTCGCGCAGGTTCCGCCTGAGCGAATCCGCTGCTCGCTCGGCGAGCTTGATCGGATCCGGCTCGTGCGGACACAGCCTCGGCAAATTCAGTCCCAGTGAATCCGCCGCTTGCTCGGTAGGCTCGCGTGGACCCGATCGGCGTGGGCACCGCCGGTCCGATCCCGCCGTGCCAGGCTCCTGTTCCGGCGCCGCTTCCGGCTCCGGCAGATCGGCTCGGCTCCCGCGCGCATCGCGGATCCGGTTCCCGGTGCGCGCGCTGCTTTGGGCTCGGCCAGTGCGTCGGCCAGTGCATCGTCGGTCCGCCCGGCTCAGGCTTCGCGGTCGAAGACGACCCGTCCGTCGAGGACCGTCATGCGGATCTCGATCTCCGGGATCTTCTCGGGGGGTGCGGTGAGCGGGTC
The DNA here is from genome assembly GCF_039531695.1 of Catenulispora yoronensis. Taxonomy (NCBI): domain Bacteria; kingdom Bacillati; phylum Actinomycetota; class Actinomycetes; order Catenulisporales; family Catenulisporaceae; genus Catenulispora; species Catenulispora yoronensis. Next base: position 89,803 of record NZ_BAAAQN010000045.1, on the reverse strand, counting down.
GGCGGCCAGGACGCAGAGGTCGGCGACCTTGCCGACCTCGATCGAGCCCTTCCAGTCCTCGGCGCCGTCCTGGCGGGCGCCGCTCATCGTGTAGGCGCGTAGGGCTTCGGTGACGGCTATCCGCTGGTCCGGGCCTCGCACCGGGCCGGCCTCGGCGGTCCGCAGCACCGCCGAGGCCACTCCCCGGCGCCAGTCCGGCATCGTGACCGGGCCGTCGGAGCTCAGGCACACCGGGACGCCGGCGTCGAGGGCGGAGCGCAGCGGCAGCAGTTCGTCGGTGCGGCAGGCGCCGATGGCGGGTTCGAGCATTCCCGGCGTCGCGGTGTAGATCGAGGGCTGGGCGTTCACGCCGATGCCGTGCTCGGCCATGGTGGTCAGGGTGTCCGGGCCGATCGCGTCGCCGTGGATGATGTAGTGGCGGCGTGCGGCGGCGGAACCGGCGGTGGCGTCGGAACCGGCGGCGGAATCAGCATCGGCGGCCAGCGCCTCGGCCATCGCGCGCACCGTCTCGCCGACCGCGCGGTCGCCGGTGGCGTGCACGCCGATCTGGCAGCCGGCGCGGTGCGCGTGGCCGATCATCGCGCGCAGCGCGGCGAGCCGGGCGTCGTCGTCGTCGCCCTCGACCATCAGCGTGCCGTGGCCGCCGCCGAGGTAGGGCTCGGACATCCAGGCGCTGTGCATCGGCGGGATGCCGTCGGCGAACAGCTTCACGCCGGCGACCGCGAGCCAGCGCGGGTCGACGTCGTCGGCGCCGGTGCTCCGGTCCAGCCCGGCGACCAGGTCGGCCACCGTGCTCAGGCCGTCGAGCTCGCCGAACAGGCGCAGCACGGTGACCCGGGCCCGCAGCTCGCCGGCCGTCGCGGCGTCGACGTACGCGGCGAGCGTCTCGTCGTCGCAGGCGCCGCCGTGCTGGCCGCGCGCGCCGGGGCCCAGGCCCGGCTCGGTGTAGCTGGTGATGCCCAGCGGCTGCAGGACGTCGGCGGCCAGGTCGATGGCCGCGCGCCGGTCGGCGCGGTCGGCCAGCTGCCGGGGCACCGGGAAGCCGCCGTCGGCCATGCCGTCGAGCCACATCGCGGGCCAGTAGGCGCCGAGCATCGCGGCGTGCAGGTGCGAGTCGTTGATGCCGGGCAGGACCGCGCCGCCGTCCAGGCGCACCACCCTGGTGTCCGGTCCGATCGCGGCTCCGACCTCCTCGGCCGTGCCCACGGCGGTGATCAGCCCGCCGGTCACGGCCACCGCTTCAGCGATCCGGTCGGCGCCGTCCACCGTGATGACGGCGCCCCCGGTGAATACGAGATCGGCATGCTCCATGGGCGGTTCCTTCCGCAGCGGCCAGCCCGGGCGGCGGCCCTCCGGCGGGCCGCGTCATAGCGGTGATCGTATATGATCTCATCGCGGATAAGTACCCTTGACACATCACGATTCGGTATTTGCTCAGGGCCGGCCGGGCCCGGCGCCGCCCAGCGGCGCGCAAGCGACACCGGCCGCCGTGACCTGGACGGCCGGTGTCGTCGCGGTGGCGGCCGGTGGTCGGCCGCGCGACGAATCGGTACGGTTCCGGCCGCTGCCGGCCGGGGTGCGGCGGGGTCCGTCCCGGCCCCGCCGAAGCGGCCCGGATCGGCCCCGCGGCACCGGATCGCGCGACGGGCGCGATCAGTGCGCGAAGTGCGAGCAGTGCGCAAGGTACGAGCACTGCAAAAGGTGCGACAAGTGCGAAAGATCCAAGAAGTACGTCAAGCAGGAGAAACAGGACCGGAACGAACCGGTCGAGGCGCGCGGCCCCAGGGACCGCGCCGGCCTCAGCCCTCCGTCCCCGTCTCGGCGTGCGTGTGCTCGATGACCGCCTGGAGCGTCCCGAGCTTGTGCCGGCGCGCGGCCAGCTCGATGTCCTGGGCGTCGGCCCCGGCCTCCACCAGGTCCAGGATGTGGTCGTGCTCGGCCACCGAGGCCCGGGCCCGGCCCGGCACGAAGGCGAACGAGCTGCGCCGGACCAGGTCCAGCCGGGCCCACTCGCCGGCGGCGAGGCTGCGGATGTAGGTGTTGGGGCACCGGTCCAGGAACACCTCGTGGAACCGGTGGTTCAGCTCGGTGAAGGTGGCCGGGTCGAATCCGCTCAGGGCGTCTGCCATCCGGCGGTTCACGTCGCGCGCGTTCTTCAGGTCGCTCTTGCGCATCCGCGGCGCCGCGAGCGCGGTGGCGTAGCCCTCGAGCAGGGCCAGGGCCTGCATGGCCTGGCCGTAGGTCTCGGTGTCGATGTGCGCGACGCGCGCGCCGACATTGTGTATGAACTCTACGTAGCCCTCGGCCTCCAGCCGGCGCACGGCTTCGCGCACCGGCACCGGGCTCACTCCGAACTCGCGCGCGAGCTGCTCCAGCACCAGCCGGTAGCCCGGGACGTAGGTGCCGTCCACGATCCGGCTCTTGATCATCTCGTACGCGAGTTCGTGCTTGGAACCGCCCGCACGCTTGGAGGCCGTGCCCCTCGCCGCAGTTGTCCCTGCCACCTGTGCCATCCAATCGTGCCGCCGGAAACGGGAACACCCGCTCCGACCTCGCACATATCCGGTTTCGTACATGGTACCGCCTCGTCCCCCCGCGCCGGTGGCGGACCGGCGCGGGGACGGCGCGGGGCCGTGCTCAGGACGCGGCCTGGCCCTGCCCGGCGCCGAAGCGGGGGGTGCGCGCCACGTCCAGCGCGACGTGCACGATGTGCTCGTTGGTGTAGAACTCGATGCTGCGCCGGCCGCCCTCGTGCCCGACGCCGCTGTACTTCACGCCGCCGAACGGGGTGCGCAGGTCGCGGACGTTGTGCGAGTTCAGCCACACCATCCCGGCCTCGATCCCGGCCGCGACCCGGTGCCCGCGCCGCAGGTCCGAGGTCCACACGTAGCCGGCCAGCCCGTAGCGGACGGCGTTGGCCAGGGCCAGCGCCTCCTCCTCGGTGTCGAACGGAGTCAGCGCGACCACCGGCCCGAAGATCTCCTCCTGGAAGATCCGGGCGTCCGGGTGCACGTCGGCGAACACCGTGGGCGCCAGGTAGTTGCCGTCGGGCAGGTGCGCCGGCCGGGCGCCGCCGGCCAGCAGCCGGGCCTCGGACTTGCCGATCTCCACGTAGGACAGCACCCGGTTGTAGTGCTCGGGGTGCACCAGCGCGCCGACCTCGGTGTCCGGGTGGTGCGGGTCGCCGACCACGATGCGCGAGGCCCGCTCGGCGAAGCGCGCGCAGAACTCCTCGTACAGCGGCCGCTCCACCAGGATCCGCGACCCGGCGGTGCAGCGCTCGCCGTTGAGCGAGAACACGCCGAACAGCGTGGAGTCCAGCGCCGCCTCCAGGTCGGCGTCGGCGAACACCACCACCGGGGACTTGCCGCCGAGCTCCATCGACAGGCCCTTGAGGTGCGCGGCCGAGCGCCCCATGATCGTCATGCCGGTGGTGGTCTCGCCGGTGAACGAGATCAGCGGCACCTCCGGGTGGTCCACCAGGGCCTGCCCGGCCTGCTCGCCGAGCCCGTTGACCAGGTTGAACACCCCTTCGGGCAGCCCGGCCTCGGCGAAGATCCCGGCCCACAGGCTGGCCGACAGCGGGGTGAACTCGGCCGGCTTGAGCACCACCGAGCAGCCCGAGGCCAGCGCCGGGGCCAGCTTCCAGCTCTCCAGCATGAACGGGGTGTTCCAGGGCGTGATCAGCCCGGCCACCCCGATCGGGCGGCGCAGCACGTACCCGAGCTGGGTGTTGGGCGTGGAGTAGGCGTCCTCGTGCAGGGCGACGACGACGTCGGCGAAGAACCGGAAGTTCTCCGCGGCCCGCCGGGCCTGGCCGGTGGCCTGGCTGATCGGCAGGCCGGTGTCGAAGCTCTCCCACTCGGCCAGCGTGGCCTCGCGCTCCTCCACCGCGTCGGCGATGCGGTTGAGCACCCGGGCCCGCTGCCGGGCGGTGGCCCGGGACCAGGACCCGCGCTCGAACGCGGTCCGCGCGGCGGCGACGGCGTCCTCGATGTCGCCGGCGTCGCCGGCGGCCACCGTGGCGTAGGTCTTGTTCGAGACCGGGTCCAGCACCTCGAAGACGGCGCCGGAGCGGCTCTCGACGGCGCGGCCGCCGATCGCGTGGCTGATGTGGTCCGGCAGGCCCGGCGGGCGGTTCACGGCGGCGACCACGGGGGCTCTCCGATCTGCCGGACCGGGCCGGCGTGTTCGTATTGGAAATCGTATATGGTTTGTAGGGTAACAGGCTCGGCCCGCCCTGCAAAGGGGCGAATTCGCCGGGCCGGCCAGGACCTGCGCGAACCGGCGCGCGAACGGGTGCGCCGGTGCGGGGACCGGTGGTCCGGACGGCTAGGACCCGTCCTGGGACCCGCCCTGGGCCCCGTCCTGGGACCCATCGGCCCGCCGGCCCGGCCGTTCGTAGACGACGCGGCCGTCGAAGACGGTGAGGTCCACCAGGACCTCGGGGATCTCGTGCGGGTCCAGCGCCGTCAGGTCGCGGTCCAGCACGCACAGGTCGGCCACCTTGCCGACCTCGATCGAGCCCTTCCACTGCTCGGCGAAGTCCTGGCGCGCGGCGTTCGTGGTGTACGCGCGCAGGGCGTCGGCCAGGTCCACGCACTGCTCGGGGCCGCTGGGGCGCCCGCTGGCGCGGGACTCGCGCAGCATCATCGCGGCGATCGCCCGCCGCCAGTCCGGCTCGGTGACCGGGGCGTCCGAGCTGGAGCACACGGGGATGCCGGCCTCCATCGCGGTCCGCACCGGCCACTGGTACGCCGAGCGCTGCGGCCCGACCACCTCGTCCATCAGGTCGGAGGTCATCCACTTGATGCCGGGGTTCATGTTCAGGCCGTAGCCGTGCGCGGCGAGCTTGGCCAGGCTGGCGGCGCTGACGAAGTCGCCGTGGATCACGTAATGCCGGGCGTCCGGGCGCGGCACCGCCTCGTTGGCGGCGACGAAGGCGTCCACCACCGCGTCGATGGCCCGGTCGCCGGTGGCGTGCACGCCGAGCTGATAGCCGGCGGCGTGCGCCTCGGCTATCGCCCGCCGCAGTTCCTCGCCGGTCATGTTCAGCGAGCCGTGCCCGCCGCCGTCGCAGTAGGGCTCGTGCATCCAGGCGGTGTGGTTGGGCGGCACGCCGTCGGCGAAGACCTTCACCCCGATGATCCGCAGTCGGCGGGGATCCTCGGCCTCGGGAATCGGATCCAGCGGCTGGGCCGCCGCCCCGGTCTCCGGCAGCAGCAGGACACTGACCCGCGCCTCCAGCTCCCCGGCGGCGGCCAGCTCGTAGTAGGCCGCCAGGTTCTCCCCGCTCAGCCCGCCGAGCAGGATCCCGCCGCCGCCGGGGCCGAGCCCCGGTTCGGTGTAGCTGGTGATGCCGCGGCTGTGCAGGTCGGCTATGGCGCTGGTGATCAGGGCCCGGCGGCGGGCGCGGTCCGGCTCGGGGATGGCCTGCTGGACCCGCTCCTGGGCGGCCTCGCGCAGGATGCCGGTGGGCTCGCCGTGCGCGTCGGCGTCGATGATCCCGCCGGGCGGGGGCACGGTGTCCCGGTCGATCCCGGCGGCGGCCAGCGCGGCGGAGTTCGCCCAGATCATGTGGGCCGAGAAGTGGGACAGGCACACCGGGTTGTCCGGCGCGACGGCGTCCAGGTCGTGCCGGTCCGGCACCCGCGAGGGGTCGGCCAGGCACTCGGCGAGATAGCCGGTGTCCCAGCCCAGACCGACGATCCACTCCCCGGGCCGCGCCCCGGCGACCGCGGCCCGCACCGCGTGGACCACGTCGGCGATCGACCCCACGGCCGGGCTGCCGACGTCCAGCGCGAACGGCGGCCGGGTCATGCCGTAGGCGGCGGCGTGCAGATGCGAGTCGTTGATGCCCGGCAGCACGCTGCGCCCGGCCAGCTCGACCACCCGGGTCGCCGGCCCGGCCAGCGCCCGCACCGCGGCGTCGGACCCGACCGCCACGATCCGGTCGCCGGCGACCGCCACGGCCTGGGCCACCGTGAACTCCGGATCGACGGTGACCACCCGGCCGCCGGCCAGGATCAGCGTCGGCTCGGCGTCGGGGGCCGGTACGTCTTCGAACATGGACGTCCCCTCCTCAGCTCCGGGCCGCACCCGGAGCTCCCTGAACCATCGTATCGCTAATCATATACAATATTGTCTTGTGCGATAGCGGTCCGGGCCGGTGGATTCCGGCCGGGCGACCCGGAATCGCCGAGGTGACACGCTGCGTGGCGGGTCGGTCTCGGTCTGCTATTGGACGCCGAGTCGACGCGCTGCCGACGCCGAGCCGGACGGTGGCCGGCGCCCGGATTCCGCCCCCGAAGACCAGAACCGCGTCCGCGCCCGGCTTCGCGACAGTGCGAGGCCGGGCGCGGACGCGGTCGACGGGACCCGTCGGTCGATCACACCGGCTGGGCGTCCCGGGGGTAGACGGTCCGGTTCAGCTCGGTGATGTACGCCCCGCCCGGCGCCAGCGTGACGCCGCCGGCGCCCAGGCCGAGGAACATGCCCGTGGAGCGCATCTGGGAGAAGTCGTAGAGCCAGGTCGCCGCCACCGGGATCTTGAACTCGCGGAAGGTGAAGACGTACAGGTCCTCGCCGAACTTCCACGTCGAGGCCAGGTCGATGTCGCCGTGGCCGCGCTGCTCGCCGACCAGGCACTGCCAGGCGTAGCGCTGAGAGCTCAGATATACGTGCTCGTACAGGTGGTTGGGGCTGTACCGGTACAACGCACGCCACCCGATGAGGTCGCGCGTCTCCTCGGCCACGCCGTCCGAGCCGGGCAGCGCGGCGTCCACGTCCAGCAGGCCCTCCAGCACGCCGGGGGTGAACACCTGGTCCACGCGCGGCGCGCCGGGACGCGGCGTGTCGCCGATCACCGAGTCGATGCGCAGCGTACGGCCGCTGCCGGTGTCCAGGACGGTCACCTCGGCGCGCAGCACGTCGTCGGCGAAGCGCTGCTGGAGGAAGAACAGGCCGGGACGGACGGCGACCGCCTCGTACCAGTCCTCGCCGGAGGTCTTCTCGCCGTCCACCGTGGTGCGCGTCCACTGCACCCGGTCGGCACCGGTGAAGTCCAGCGCGGTCGCGGTCCCGTCGCGGTCCAGCACGATCAGGCCGCGGCCGACCAGGTCGCCGGTCGCGGGCAGGCGGTTGGTGGCGATGCCGGCCGCGAAGTCGTCCATCGTCTTCCAGTCGGCCGGACGTTCGTTGCCGGAATCCAGGTCCGGCGCCGAACCGGGCCCGGAACTCTTCTCGGGTGCGGTCTCGTCGGTCATCGGGGGCTCCCCTCCAGGGCGGGCGGAATGAGTTAGTCGACGAAGTCCGGGACGAACGCCAGCGTCGGCAGGTCCACGCAGCCGGCGCCGCAGTCGGCGACCACCACCGCGCCGGTCATCGCCGACGCCTCCGGGGAGGCCAGGAACGCCGTCACCGACGCGATCTCCTCGGCCTCGGCCGCGCGGCGCAGCGGCGTGTCCTTGGTGACCAGCGCGTAGGCCGCGTCCCGGTCGATCCCGGAGCGCCGGCCCAGCTCGTCCATCTGCGTGTCCGCCATCTCGGTGCGCACCCAGCCCGGGCACACCGCGTTGACCCGCACGCCGCGCGCGCCGTAGTCGCGGGCCAGGGAGCGGGTCAGGCCGATCAGCGCGTGCTTGGTGGTGACGTACCCGGCCGCCTCGGGCCCGGCGAACAGCCCGGCGATCGAGGAGACCACCACGATGTTTCCGCGGGCGGCGATCAGCGCCGGCAGCGCGGCGCGCGCCATGACGAACGCGGTGTCCAGGTTGGCCCGCACCGCGGCGTGCCAGTCGTCGTCCTTCAGGTCCAGGACCGCCCCGGGGTAGTGCGCGCCGGCGTTGGCCACCAGCACGTCCAGCTGCCCGAACCGGTTCAGCGCGGCCTCGACGACGCGGGCGGCGTCCTCCGGCGTCGCGGCGTCGGCCGGCACCGCCAGCGCGGCCCCGCCGAGTTCGGCGGCGACCCGCTCCAGCGGCTCGGCGCGGCGGCCGGTCAGCACCACCCGGGCGCCCTCGGCGACCGCGCGGCGGCCCACGGCCGCCCCGATCCCGGTTCCGGCGCCGGTGACCAGCACGACCTTGCCTGACATCCGGGTGACGTCCACTACGGTGTTCCTCACGTGTCCTGAAGGGAGCGGCCGACCTGGCCGGTGCCCGACGCTAGCCGCCGGGCCCCCGGCCCTGAAATGCCCCGAAAGGGCACAGGGCCCCCTGGGACAACTTCTGATCCGCCACAGACAAGCTGCTGGGCCCTGGGCGACAAGCCACCCGGCGGGGGCATCGGATGGGATCGGGGAGGACCGCCCGATGCGAGCAAGGGAGTTGTCATGAGGACCGCGAAAGAGATCATCGAAGCCCATTACGCCGCGTCCGCCGCCAAGGACCTCGACGGTATGGTCGCCGACTTCGCCGCGCAAGTGGAGTGGACCGAGATGGCGGGCTTCCCGTACGCGGGCACGTACGTCGGCCCGGAGTCGGTGAAGGAGAACGTCTTCCTGCGCCTGGGCGCCGAGTGGGACAGCTACGACGCCACCCCCGAACAGCTGGTCGCCGACGAGGAGGCCGGCGTGGTGGTCGGCCTGGGCTGGTACACCGGCGTGCACGGCGGCACCGGCCGGGCGATGCGGGCCCGCTTCGCCCACTTCTGGACCCTGGCCGACGGCGAGATCGTGCGCTTCGAGCAGGTCACCGACTCGCACGTGGTGCGCGAGGCGATGCGGTAGCCGGGCCGCTCCCCCGGGGCCGTCGCGGGCCCGCGACGGCCCGCCCTGGTTTCGGATCATCAGTCCTGGATCACCGGTCATGGATCACCGGTCATGGATCACCGGTCCCGGAAGGCCCGGACCCCCACCCGCACCGTCGGATGGAAGTGTTCGGGCCCGATCACCTCGGTGAGCCCCGAGGAATCGAAGATCTTCATCATGAACCACTTGGCGCGCGCCACCGCCAGCACCACCCCGCGCACCCGCAGCGCGGCGTGGAGTTCGCGCAGCGCCTCCACCGCCGTGGAGTCGATGTAGGTCATCGCCTCGGCGTTCAGCAGGAACTCCGCCACCGGCTCGGGGCTCTCGTCGACGAGCGCCAGGACGCGCTCCTTGAAGTAGCGCGCGTTGGGGAAGAACAGCGGCGCGTCGAACCGGTAGACGATCAGGCCCGGGACGGTCTGCACCGGCGCGTCGCTGTGGTCGATGTCGTGGTAGCCGTCGACGTCCTCGACCTTGCCCAGGACGGCGTCGTGCGGGCGGACCGCGCGGTAGACGAACACGCCGATGGACAGCCCGATCGCGACCATCAGCCCGCCGAGCACGTTGAACAGCAGCACCGCCAGCGTCGCGGCCAGCGCCAGCGCGGCTTCGAAGTTGTGGACCCGGCGCAGCCGCGCGACGCCGCTGGCGGTGAGCATGCCGAGCGCGGCGACCACCAGCACCACGCCGAGCGCCGCCTTCGGCAGGTCGGTGAGCACGCCGGTGGCGAAGGCCGCGACGAGCACCGTGAGCCCGGCGACGGTGAGGCCCACCACCTGGGTCCGGCCGCCGGCGGCGGCGTTGACGGCGGTGCGCGAGCCGCTGGAGGAGACCGGCATGCCCTGGGTGAGCCCGGAGACGATGTTGGCGGTGCCGACGCCGGCCAGCTCCCGCTCCGGGGAGATCGGGTGCCCGTCGCGCGTGGCGTAGGTCCGGGTGATGGCCATGACGTCGCCGAACGAGACCAGCGCCAGGCCGACGGCGGTCAGCGCCAGGTCGAAGAAGTCGCCGGGGGCCAGCCGCGGCAGCCGGGGCACCGGCAGGCCACTGTCGACCGGCCCGACCGTGGCGACGCCGTGCCCGGACAGCGAGAACAGCGCCGAGGCGCCGGCGGCCAGGACCACGACGACCAGCGCGACCGGCGCCTTCGGGGCCACCGCGCGCAGCAGCAGCGCGACCGTCAGCAGCGAGGCCGACAGCGCGAGGGTGGCCACGCTCGTGCGGCCGAGGTGGGTCAGCAGCTCCCAGATCTCGCCGAAGAACTTGCCGGACTCGATCTTGAAGCCGAACAGCTTGCCCAGCTGCCCGGAGATGATCGCCAACGCGACGCCGTTGAAGTAGCCGATCAGCACCGGCTTGGACAGGAAGTCGGCCATGAACCCCAGCCGCAGCGCGGCGGCGGCGTACATGATCAGGCCGGTCACGATGCCCAGCCCGGCGGCGAGCGCCGCGTACCGGTCGCTGTGCGCGGCGGCGAACGGCGCGAGGCTGGAGGCGGTGAGCGAGGACAGCGCGCCGTCCGGACCGACGACCAGCTTGCGCGAGGAGCCGATCAGCGCGTACGCGAGCAGCGGGAACATGGTGGCGTACAGGCCCGCGGTGGGCGCGACCCCGGCCAGGTCGGCCATGCCGAGCGACCCGGGGATGGCGACGGCGGCCACGGAGATCCCCACCAGGACGTCCTTGTGCCAGTGGGTGCGGGCCTGCTCCAGGACCTCCGGCGCGCCGGGCACCAGGCCGCGCCAGCCGCGGGCGCGGGCGTCGCGCAGGACCCGGCGGACGTAGGAGGCCGCGGGGCGAGTGCGATCGGTCCAGGACGCGGTGAGGGGCATGCAGGTTCTCGGTCCTCCTTCCGACGCCGGCCGCCTGCCTGCGGGCCGCCTTGCTGCCGGCCGCCTTGCTGCCGGCCGCGGGCCGCCTTGCCGCGGCCCGGCGGATCCGGTTGGTCCAGCCGCAGCGGCGGGCCCGGTTCGGCACGACGCTGTTCGGGACAGCGAATCCGGGCTCGTCGACGCGCGCATCCGCTGCGGTCCGGGCGAGTGAGGCGCGCGGCGCGGGAGCCCCCTTTCGGTCGACCCGGATCGCCGCGCGGCGGCCCGGGCCGAAGACTCACGGTGTGGACATGCCTCCGCCTCCGGGCACCGGGGCCCAGCGGGTCGCGCGCAGCGGCTGGACCGTCACGGCGATCGTCACCGCCGGGATCGTGCTGGGGCTGGTGCTGCCCCGGCTGGAGCGCGGCCACACCCTGGCCGGCACGCTGCCGTTCGACGCCTCGGGGGCGCAGGCCACGCTGGGGGCGATCGCCGCCGGGATGATCACCCTGACCGGGTTCGTCTTCACCGCGATCACGCTGGTCGTGCAGACGGTGCAGAGCATGTCGCCGCGGCTGTTCACGGCCGTCCACGAGTTCGGCCGCTACGTGCGGATGTTCGCGGTCTTCGTCGGCACCTTCGTCTACGCGCTGATCGTCCTGAGCCGCGTCCGCGCCGACTCGGTGCCGCAGCTGTCGGTGACGCTGGCCGTGGTGTTCGTGGTCTACAGCTCCTTCCTCTTCCTGCGCCTGCTGCTCACCCTGCGCTCGGCGGTCACCGCCGGCGGCCTGCTGCGCGCGGTGGCCGACCAGCTCCGCGAGGTCGTCGCCGACATGCACCCGGAGGCGGCCGACCCCGCGCCGGACGCCCCGGCCTCCCCGTCCGTACTGCGGTACTCCGGCGCGCCCGGCATCTTCCAGGCCTTCAACACCGCGCGCCTGGTCCGCGTCGCCACCGAACGCGACCTGCGGGTGGAGTTCACCGCCGCGGTCGGCGACTTCCTGACCGTGGGGACGCGCCTGGCCGACGTCCACGCCTCCGGCCCGCGTCCCCGGACACTCACCGCCCCCGAGCTCCAGCGCCTGATCCGCGTCGGCCCGAGGCGCACCATCGCCCAGGACCCGGCCTACGGCATCCGCCTGCTCGTCGACATCGCGATCAGGGCCCTGTCCCCGGCGGTGAACGACCCGACCACCGCCGTCCAGGCCCTGGACCAGATCGACGACGCCCTGACCCGCCTGGCGTCCGCCGACCTCGGCACCGGCAGCGTCGCCGACGCCGGCGGCACCACACGGATCCGCTACCAGGTCCCGTCCTGGTCGGCGTACGTGAGCCTGGCCCTGGACGAGATCCTGCACTACGGCGCCGGCTCGCTCCAGGTGGTCCGCCGCACCCGGGCGCTGCTCGACGGCCTGCTCGCCACCTGCCCCGCCGCCCGCCGCGGCCCGCTCGAAACCCGGCTGGCGCTGCTGGACCGCCTGGTGGCCGAGCACTTCACCGACCCCGGGACCCGCCGCACCGCGATGATCGCCGACGCCCAGGGCCTCGGCGGCCAGGACGGCTGAGCCCTCACCCGTTCAGCAGCGAAAAGTGGCCGCCGCGCCCGGGCCCGGCAGACCGTGGAGGCATGGTGACCATGACCTCGGCCGCGGGCCGCCTGTCCGGCGTCGCAGTACTCGCCCTCGCGGCCCTGACGGCCGCCGGCTGCGGCAGCGACTCCTCGAACGGGTCCGACGCCGCGTCCCAGGCCGCGTCCAAGGCCTCCTCCGCCGCCTCCAGCATCGCCGGCCAGGTCGGCAGCGCCGCCTCCCAGGCCGCCTCGTCCGCGTCCTCCGCCGCCTCCTCGGCGATCTCGCAGATCAAGGGCGGCGTCGACGCGGCCGGCGACGTGACGGCCGGCGCGGCGAAGATCGACTCCGACGGCAAGGCGGTCTCCGAGCTGAAGGTGGCCAACCCCACCGCCGACGCCCACGACTACACCATCTCGGTCGCGTTCGACGACCCGAACGGCAACCTGCTGGACGCCGTGGTCGTGAACGCCTCGCAGGTCCCGGCCAACGGCACCGCGACCGCCGAGGCCCGTAGCAACCGGCAGCTGACGGGCACCGTGACGGCCAAGGTGACGGCCGCCGTCCGGCACTGACGGGGCCCGATGACCTTGGTCCGGCCCCGCGGGCTATCCTCGACCGACGTCGTCGGACTCCCGAAGCGAGGCTGGACCAGTGGCAGAAGCGACAGTGAAACCCATCCGGTGGGGCATCCTGGCCACCGGCGGCATCGCCGCCACCTTCACCGAGGACCTCCTCACCCTGGCCGACGCCGAAGTCGCCGCGGTCGGGTCCCGCTCCCTGGACACCGCCCAGGCCTTCGCCGACCGCTACGGAATCCCCCGCGCCCACGGCTCCTGGGCCGAACTGGCCGCCGACCCCGACGTCGACATCGTCTACGTCGCCACGCCGCACTCGGCCCACCACGCCGCGGCCGCGCTGTGCCTGGACGCGGGCAAGGCCGTGCTGTGCGAGAAGCCGCTGACCCTGGACGCCGCCCAGGCCGAGGACCTCTTCCGCCGCGCCGAGGCCGCGGGCGTCTTCTTCATGGAAGCCATGTGGACCCGCTGCGTGCCCGCCATCCTGCGCATGGTCGAGATGGTCCGCGACGGCGTCATCGGCGAGCCCCGCCTGGTGACGTCCGACTTCTCAGTGTCCTTCCACGGCGGCCCCGAGCACCGCATGCGCAACCCCGCCCTCGGCGGCGGCGCCCTCCTGGACCTCGGCGTGTACCCCCTCGCCATCTCCCGCCTGGTCTTCGGCGAACCGAGCACGGTCCAGGCCACAGCCGTGCTGACGCCCGAGGGCGTGGACGCCACCACCTCGGTCACCCTCCTGCACCCGGACAACGGCGTGTCCGCCCTGACCTGCTCGATCACCGCCGACGGCACCTGGAGCGCCACCGTGGCCGGCACCGAGGGCCGGATCGAGTTCGGACGCCACTTCACCTCCCCGTCGGGCTTCTCGGTGTACCGCGACGACGATCTGGTGGAACGCGTCGAAGCACCCTTCCTCGCCGGCGGCATGGTGCACGAAGCGATCGAGGCCCAACGCTGCCTCCGCGCCGGCCTCCTCGAAAGCCCCCTCGCGCCCTGGTCGGAAACCCTCGGCGTGATGCGCACGATGGACGAGGTCCGGGCTCAGATCGGCGTCGTCTACCCGGGCTGAAGCCCCGCATCGATCGCAGCCTGCAAAGAGGCCAGATAAGCCTTCGACGTATACGTGGCCCCGCTCACGCCATCGACGTGAGCGGACTGCGCCCCGACCACCTCCCCCGCGAGCCTGCGCGCCGCCACCACCGACCGCGCCCACGAGACGGCGTTGTCATGCGGCAACCGCACTGCCACCACACGGTCGATGTGCCCGGCCGCCACCGTGATGCGCACCTGCACCACGCCATGCGCGATCGGCACCGGCGGACCCGTCACCGTGACGACGGCACCCCGCACACTCTTCTTCGCCGCCACCGCACTGGCGTGCATCGTCTTGTCGACCACCAGCCCCGCCATCGCCCCCAGCGTGGCCACCACCGAAAACAGAGTCCTGACAGGTAGTCTCACAGCCGGCCTCAGAAGTCGAAGATCTCGGTATGGATGCGCCCCCGCCGAACCTTGGCCCGGCGCAGGTTGCGGACAACGGCAGCGGCCATCCCCGCCGACCCGCAGATGAAGACCTCCCGATCCCCCAGATCGGGAACGAGATCGAGCAACCGCTCCGCCGACAACGGATCATTCTTCCGACTCCCCACCGCCGGAATATAAATGATGCGCCCAGCCCGATCCAACGCCTCAAGCTCCCGCGTCAGAATCAAATCAGCAACCTTCGAAGCCCGTTGCACGAAAACGATATCCCGCCGTCGGCCATGCATCGTCTCGGCGATGGCCCGAAGCGGCGTGACACCGATACCGCCCCCGATCATCACCACACCCCGCTGTCGCCGCAGAATCCCGGTGAACGCTCCGTAAGGGCCGTCGACCAGCACCCTGGCCCCAGGCCGCAACCGCCTCAGCCGCCTGGTGTACCCGCCCACACACTTGAACGTCAGCCGAAACGTGTGCTCATTCGGCGCAGCCGACAACGAGAACGGATGCGCCTGGTACCACAACCCCCGGGCCATGAACCGCCACCGAAAGTATTGACCGGCTTCAGCCCCCAACTCACTGACATAACTGCCCGAGATATAGATACTCATGACATCGGCACCATGCTCCTCCACCCCCGTCACCCGAAACCGATGCCGCCGATTATTGAGCAGCGGAATCAGCACACGATTACTCACCACAGCCACCGCGACCACCGCGTGCACCCCCGCCCACGCCCCCGCCGCCCACCGATTCCGACTGAACTGCGCCCCCAACGTCAACTGATGCCAGAACGCCGCCGCGGCAGCCGGATACAACAACAGATGAATCCCATGCCAGCCCTCGTATCCCAGCCGCCGCCGCACCCCCCGCGCCGAGGCGAAGCCGGCCAGCACCATGACCAGAAACCCCACCGTCGCCGCCAGCACCCCCGGATACGTTTGCAGAACCCCGACCACCACCACCGGCGGCGCCTCCCGCAGACTGACCGAGTAAGCACCCACCACCAACCCGACATGCGCGGCCAACAAGAGAATCAAATACCCACCCAGATTCCGATGCGCCGACGCCAACCACGACCCGAGCCGCCGCTCCAGATAGGGAAACCGAGCCATCAGCGCAATCTCGACCAGCACCAAATAAGCCCCAACAAGGCCTGTTATCTGAGCCAGTCCCACCAGGCAATCCCCCACCGACTGCAACCGGTCCACAGGCGTCTGCCGCCACCACAGACCCACCACCCCTGCCAACCCACCCCCCGCTACCACCAACAACACCATCGAGAGCGGCCGCCGCGGCAACAACGGAAGCCGATGCCGCAAACCCGGCACAACCCAGTCCGGAACGTAGTGCAACGGAAGCCTTGGAAGCGCCACAGAGTGCTCCTCACGTAGGTGCACCCAGGGTGGACGCGCCCACAGCACCGCGAGGCACGTTTGTTCTATCTTTCCTCATGCTTTACCAACACTCGACCAGCTCCGGCGACCAGCAGTCCGAGGGCGTCCACGGCGATGTGCCGCTTGCGACCTTTGATTTTCTTGCCGGCGTCCGACCAGATAGCCCATCAGCGCCGCGACCACGGCCACCAACCCGGACGCGGCGAAGCCCGCAGCCGGCGCCGACATGTCGATCACGCCCCCGACCACCGGAGCCCCGATCGCGAAGCCCGCGCTCAGCGCCGACGACTGCAAACCCGTCGCCTCGCCCCGCGCACTCGGCGGCGCTAGCCGACTCACCGTGGCGGCCACGCACGACAACGTCGGCGCGGTCAGCAGCCCCGCACCGACCCCGGCCACGCACAACCAGGCCCAGCTGTGGGCAAGGCCGGCCGGAGCAGTCAGGACCCCGAGTCCGGCCAGCAGCAGCCACGTCGGCAGCGGCCGGGACAGCGTCCCGTACACCAGGCCGCCGACGATCGACGACACGCCGTAGACAGCCACGACCACACCGGCCCAGGACACCTGCCCGACCGCCTTGAGCGTGGCGACGATGGCCAACTCGGTACCGCTGAGCAGCACCGTGGCACCGAACGCCATCAGCAGGGCAGCGATCATCCCCGGCCCCAACCACTCCCGCCGCCGAGGCCGAGCAGCCCGATCGGCCTCCACCTCGTTCTCGCCTCGCAGCGGCGGATCGAGCACTGCGATACCCGCTCCGCCGATCGCGATCACGGCACCGACGCCCCACGCCACGGCGCGCGGAGACGCCACGGCCACGCCGAGGATCACGATCGGCGGCCCCAGCACGTACGAAAGCTCGCCCTGCACCGACTCCAGCGCGAACGCCGCCCGCCGCTGCCCGGCGGTCGTCATCGCGGCGAGCGCCTGCCGGATCACCAGCGGACTCGGCACCATCAGCAGACCCGCCCAAAAGGCCGCGACCACCAGAAGCGGGAACGGCAAGGCAGGCACGCTCGCCCAGAACACGATCTGCGCCGCGGCCGTGAACAGCAGCACGACACGCGCGCCCCGCCGGTCGACCAGGCGGCCGAGCAGCGGCCCGCCGAGGGCCAGCCCGGTGGTCAGAGCCGCCGCGACGCCGCCGGCCGCCGAGTAGTCCATGTGCAGGCCGAGCACGACATACAGCGTCAACGTCATCATGTTGGCCGCGAGCGCGGCGCGGGCCACCAACGAGACGCCCAGCAGCGCCGCCAGGCCTGGCACAGCGAGCACTTGTCGATATCCGATCACTCCCACGACGCTAGAACGACCGGCGAGCCATAGGAAGACGTTAATTCGTTGGACCTGACATAATGATCCCTTATGGCCAAGGACCTCGACACCACCCTCTTGCGGTCGTTCGTCACCGCCGTGCGGGCCGGCAGCATCAGCCGGGCCGCGGTGGCGCTCGGACACACCCAACCCGCGCTCAGCCAGCAGTTGCGCAAGCTGGAGCACACCGTCGGCCGTCCGCTGCTGCACCGATCACCGTCCGGCGTCTCACCGACCCGGGCCGGCGAGGAACTCCTCCCCTACGCCGAACGCATCCTGTCGCTGTCCGAGCAGGCTCTCAGCCAGGCCGGACGCGCACTCACCGGCCATTGCAGCATCGGCCTGCTCGAAGACCTCGCCGTCTCCCAGCTTCCGCAGGCCCTCGCCGACCTCGCCGGCCTGCATCCCGACGCGACCCTGGAGGTACTCAGCCTGTCCAACGCGGAGATGCGCGAGGCCTATGAGACGCACCGCGTCCAGCTCGTGCTCGACGCGGTGGGAGACCTTCCGGGGCCGCCACGCTGGACCGTACGCCGCCCCCTGGCCTGGGCGATCGGCGAAGGCGTGGACGCGACAGCCGATCCGCTGCCGGTGGTGCTGTTCACGAACCCGTGCATCTGGCGCACATCCCTGTTGCAGGCGCTGGAAAGCGCCGACCGCCGCTGGCGAGTGACCTTCGAGAGCAACAGCCTGATCGGCGTCCTCGCCGCACTGCGCGCCGGGCTGGGCGTCACGGCCCTCATGCCGTCGAACCTCGAACCGTCGATGGCCTGTCGCACCCCCGACACCCTGCCGCCGCTGCCAGACCTCGAACTCGGCTTGACGCGGCGTCCGCGTAGCGAGGGCGACGCGCTGGTGGATGCCGTGGAAATGGTGCTGCGGCGGACGATATGAGCAAGGGTGCAGCCGCCCGATGAGCAACGCTGGTGCACGCCCCGAGGGATCATACCGTTTTGCCGATCGGGCGGTTCGGCCCGTATCCGCAGCGGTTGCGTGAGTAGTTCGAGGCGTGATCTGGCGGTTCCGCACGGGCGGTCAGTGGCGGGAGATGCCGCTTGACTCTGGTCTTCGACCCCTTATCTAATCCGCACTCATCCATCCCCGAGCCCACACATGACCCAGAAACGCCCTCCCCGCCCCAGCCGCCCCAACACGCTCAAACCCACTCACCCCAAACCCATCGCTAGGCAACTCCCGATGAAGGTCATCAGGAACAGCCACCACAAAATCGTCCTCCAGCCTGTCCAACGTCTCACGCACCTGCAAAGCCTCCTTCAACCAAGACAGCGCCTCCACAGCATCCCCGACATGACCGCTCCCCACATGCTGTATCAGACCCCGCGTAAGCACCATCCGAACCCGCGTCCGCCCCCGCCGCGTCCTCCGGAGCCCCCGGTTCACTTCCCCAAGCTCATACAACATCCGCGGCACAACACCAGCAAGAAACCCATCCACATCAATCGGCGGCAACACAAACAACTGACTACCCAGCGGCCCTCCCTCTTCGAAGTACGCGTTCCCCCTGACGTTCCCGCGGTTGTACGCCTCGATAAGGATCTCCTGCAACCACTCGTTGAGCCCCGAAGTCCGCTCCTCCCCACCAACCACCTCAAACGCAACACACAACCGGACCGAAGGAATCTGCGGCACCGGATCATCCCAGTAGAGCGCCAAATGCCGCCCGACATGCTCGTCCCCACCCACACCAGAGGCCACAGCCGCCTCTCTCCGCAACCTCATGACCGCCTCAGGAAGCTCCCATACCGGCAGCTCGGCCAACCTCCGCAGCGCACTCTCGAACAACTTGCCCGCCCTCGCCCCACGACACCACAGAACCACCGGCACACCGCGGGCAATGATCTCGTCAACAGCCCTCCGCCCCCGACCATCCCCACCAATGTCCCCCGCCACAACCACGCCGGCGGGCCCACCCTCGACAAGCCGCTCAATATCTATCGGATCATCCACCCGCTGAACCACCAACGACGATCGCCGCCGAACGTACTCACCGAACGAGCTCCGTACATCTCTCCCATCAACACTGCGCACAACAACCGGGCAGAGCTCGCCCAAGCGTCGCTCAACACCACCAGGCGTAGTAAAAACCCACTGATCGAACTCGGTCATCAACAACGCCCGCGGCACCCGGAAGTCGACTCGCAACCCACTGTCGAGCCGCCGCGCGAACACCCTCTCAAGCGCCTCGGCCACCTCAGCCCGGAAGTCCTCGGCGATCGACACCACCGTCCGGCTCGGCGGCCAGCTCTCGCTGTCACCAGCCGTCGAAAGCGTCGTGGTCACGGTGCCCCGATCCATCCGGCCGGCGAAGGGGTTGAACTCGATCGCCAAGAAGGCTGCCTCGGGCCCTGACCTGCGTCGCCCGACACCCGACCAGTCAAGGTCCCACAGCCGTACAAGCAGACCCGGCTCCTCGACCGTCGCGATCTGGCTGCCGCCAGGTGCGATCGCCAGCGCCGTTATCCGGCCGAGACCGGCATCGAAGGACTCGCCGATCAGACTCCCATCAGCAAGGTCCCAGATTCGAATCCTGCCGTACGCATTGCCCGTGACCGCGACCGAACGTCCGTCGATCTCTGCGCAAGCGATGGCCGATACCGCTCCGGCCTGCCGCACCAAACTGGGCTGGACAGGGAGAACACCCCCCAACAGCTGGTATTGGATGTTTCCGCCTTTGCTGGCTGTCACAACCGCCGGGACCCCGCCGATCTCCCCGAGCGTCATCGCCGCATGATCAATGGGCTGCGACAAGCGCCGCCGTTCAAGATGACGCCCCGAGGACACGTCCCACAGGTCGAGACTGCCATCTTCGTGCCCGATCACCGCCGTCACGCGGCCGTCTACCAACATGCACGCGACAGCCGGCACCGACTCATCAGGAGACCCGAAACCCCGATGCAGAACATCCCCTGAAGCCCAGTCGACGAATTCGACCCGACCACTCGCGCCGGCAACAACCGCGTGCAAGAACCCGTCCAACACCACAAACGCCAGAGCCCTCGACCGGTCCGGCTCGCCAGTCGACACATACGCAGTGATCCGGCTGCCCTCGACATCCCACAGCCAGATGTCGTCACCCTCGCCGACCATCGCCAAGAAGGACCCGTCCGGGGAGTACGCGAGGCCAGTAGCAACCCTGTCGATCGTCGCCCTGGCCGTCCACACCGGTGGCTGGATCCGCGGCGAAGGCACAAGGCCCACCACCATCGGCGACTCCATGCCGAACTGGTGCTCCCAGCGATAGGGCGCCCGCTCATCGCCGAGCTCTCCCATTCGAGCAACCACATAAGTGTACGCATCATCGGACGACACAATTCCGTCGCCGTCTTCGTCTGCGTGACCCGATCGCAGTCCATTAGCCAGCACTTCGCCGATGGAAGCACGCCCCAGCGCATCGGATGGAGCCATGAACGTCCGGTGAATCGCGAATCGACGATCAGGTGCCGGCATCGCATGCAGCTCGGCCAGCTGAGGAGCATCGTCGCTCGCCCCGCCAACGGGACAGTCGAACAACACAAACTGTTCCTCAGCCGCACACTCATCCAGCAGGCCCCGGAACCAGTTCCAGTCCAACGCGGTCGCGGCCAGTCGGCTGACCTGGGAGTCCGAGGCCAGAAGATACAGCTGACCACCGCGATCATAAATGCTGTGGCCGACAAAATAGATCAGAACCGTGTCGCCCGGCTGCCGCTGCTCCATGAAGTCCGACACGACACTACGGATCTGCACAATGCTGGCGTTGACAATCGTGGCCATCTCGAACCCGCCGAGGCCGGGGGACTTCAGCGCCGACATCAACATATCGGCATCGTATTTGGCCTCAAGCCTCGGAAGTCGCTCGTCCGCATACGTATAGTTCGCGATCACCAGGCAGAAGCGATGACCGACCCTGAACTCCAAGCCTCCCACGGTCTCGGGCTCGCCAGGCGGCTCAGCCACGTCCACCGCCACGCTACCCACCGCACTACCCACCCCATCACCCACCGCGCTACCCACACCATCACCCATCACCCCGCCCAGCAGCTCGCCCTCAACCTCGATCTCCTCCTCCCGCTCCTCCCCTTCCTCCCGCTCCTGCCCTTCGTCCCACAACCCCCACTCCGACCCTGACTCCACGCCCACCCCTGAAGCCGCCCCCGACCCCCCGTCCAACAGCGCCATCACCCGCCGACTGGCCGCCGCGAACGGCTCGATCTCCACCGGCACAACCAACTCCCCGCCCGGATCCGCGACCAACGCCCGAAACCCCGGCGTCTCCCCGGCGTACTGATCGATGTACTGACTCAGCGCGTCATACGTCTCCCACGCGTCATGCGAGCCGAGCATCCCCACCAGCCGGTCGCGCGTCCCGTCGCGGAAACGGAGCGTCACGCCGTGGTGCTCATGCACCTCCGTATCGAACAAACCACCGGAGACCACCTCGGCCACGTCCGCCACGGTCGCCGCGGAGACCAGCTTCTGGCGAATCAAATGCAGCACCGGCATGTCGATCACAGGGTTCGGAGAGCACAGCACCGCGAGCCGAACAGCATGCGGCGACGCGAGATGAACGAATCGATTCACCAGCTGCCGACCTACATCAGGCCGCTCATCGGCGACAACCTCCTCGCCTCCCTCCCTCCACTCCTCCCCTGCCTCAACCATCCCGGCCCCGGCCGCAGCTCCAACCTCAACCATCCCGGCCCCGGCCCCGACCTCAGCTCCAACCTCGTCCAACCCGCCTGCTCCGCCCCACCCACCCGGCACCAACACCGCATCACAACCCCGATCATCACAACACATGACCATCCGCGCCCACCGCCCCAACGAGTACGGCGACAGCGTCACCACCGGCACCGGCACCAACCTCTCCGCCTCTGCCCGCGCCTCAGCCCGCACCGCCACTCCCGCCTCCGCCCCGATCCCCACCCCACCCGCCGCAACCACTCCAGCCCCCATCCCGACTCCAGCCCCAGCTCCCATCCCCGCGCCAACCCCAACACCAGCACCAACCCCGACCCCCATCCCCGCCCCATACCGATAACTCAACTCGACATTCGCCACCCCCGGCCGCTCCCCCGGCATCACCCGCGTAGACCTCAAGTTCAACCCCGTATGCCGCCACATCTTCTGCGGCAACGGATTCATCAAAGCCACCGGCACCCGCCGCGCCCACTCCCGGATCCGCGCCCACCGCTGCCCGTCCTGCCACTCCGGCGCCGTGCAGTCCGAAATCACCAGCACGACCTTGCGCCCGGCCCCACTCACCCCCTCGACATCGCCGAGATCCCTCACCTGCACCGCACGAAACGCCCCAGTCCGCCGCAGCACCCCGATGAAGTCCCCGACCGTCTCCGCCCACACCGTCATCGACGGCGCCGAGTCGACCACCACCAGCACCTCGAACCACCGCTCCGGCGCCGCCCTGAACGCCGGTATCAACTCCAGGCACCGTGCGAAGACATCCACCGTCGCCGGCAGATCCAGCTCACTGCGCCGGCCGTGCCGCCACGGCCGCTTCAACGGCCGCAACGACCGCGCCAGCTCCCCGCCCAACGCCAGCGCACGCCCCCCGGGCACCATCACCGCACGCCCCGGACGCCCTGCTCCCCCGACCGCCCCCGACCCACCGGCCGGATACAGCGGCCACCGCTCATCGACCGTCTCCGACGCCCTCTCGTCCCCCTCCCCCACCCCGACCACCTCGGGAACGGCAGGAACCTCCGGAACCAGCAGCTCCTCCCCGTCCCCCATCCCCGACCCCGCAGCCCCGGCAGACCCCGCCGACCGCCCCTCCGCATCCCCGTCCGCCATCGCCATATCCACCGCCGCCAACAGCAAGGCATCAGCGACAGTCTGCGCATCAAGACCCGGCACCGCAGCGACCAACTCGCTGACCACCCGGTCCAGCGCAGTCCCGAACGCCTGGTCCGCCCCCGCCTGCTCAGGCACCTGACAAGTTCTTCATGAGAAGCTTCGCCAACCGCTCCCGCTGCTCACCCTCCGGCGCATCCGGACCGACCAGCAAATGCACCGCGTTAAGCAGCTGATCCACCGCCAACCGCTCGCCCCCGTTGACACGCTCCACGAACTCCGCGATCAGCATTCCCGTCGGCGTGCCATCGGCGACATCGACATCCAGCCACCGCCGGACAACACCCTGAAGCATCTTCACGTCCGGCACCGGCATGGCGAACCGCAGACACCGACGCAGGAACGGTGCGGACAGCTCCTGCTCCCCATTGCTCGTCAGAACAATGAACGGGAACTCCTCGCAACGGACCCGCGCGCCCTCGACCCGACAGGTCTCGTCGCTCTCCCACAGCCGAACATCGACCCCGGACTGGTCCCTCTCCCGAAGAAGCTCAGTGATCTCGAACTCTCCGCGCTCCAGAACTTCGAGCAAGTCGCCCGGAAGATCAAGATCGCTCTTGTCGATCTCATCGATCAGCAACGCACGAGGACGCGTGGCCGGCGCCAACGCGGAGCCCAGCGGCCCCAACTGCAAGAACGGCGCGATGCTGTCGCCATTCATCGCCCCCGAATCACCCACAACGTCAACGGGCTCAGCCGCACCGTCACTCGCCTCCGACACCGGTACCGGCACGGGCACCGGCGCCTCCCCCGCCCCCGGTCCCACCCCCGGCCGCAACCGCTGAGCATGAATCCGCCCCAACGCGTCATACCGGTACAAAGCGCTGGGAAGACTGCTCTGCGACGTGATATGCCACCGAAACACCTTCCCCAACCTCAGCTCATGCGCCACATGCTCGATCACCGTCGACTTCCCCGACCCCGGCGCCCCGGTGATCAGCAACGGCCGCCGCAACCGCAGCGCCGCATTGACCACGTCCACCAACCCGTCCGGCGGCTCGAAGGCGTCCCCGGCCGACGCCCGAGGAAACGTCCGCCACGGCGGCGGAGCAGGCAGCCGCACCTCCGGCCCCTGCCGACCGTCGCCGTGGTAATACCGTTCCCAAGCCATCGTCGCCTCCGTCATCCAGCCCACATCAGCCCAAAGATGATCAGCTCATCGAAAAGTTCTTACAAAACGTCAGCCATTGCTTGTCGTCCCACAGTGCCCGAAAGTCCGCCAGCCCCTGGACATGCTCGCCCAGCCACCGCTCCCGATACGCCAGAATAAAAGCGTTCGGCAACTGGCCCCAGAACTGCTCGACACCAGCCTTCGCCGCCAGACCGAGCGCACTGTCCGGGTGGCACCACCACATAACAATCGGTACATAAGCACACAGAATGTCGACCAGCCGCGTGTTCTCCACCCCGAGCTGATGCCCGACAGCGATCGCCTGCTGATACTGCCCGAACACCATCTTGCCGAGCAGAGCGTCGGTGTCACAGGTCGCGTCGACCCCGAGCCAGGCCAGCTTGTCGGCGACCGCGTTCTCTATTCTCTCCAGACGCCGCAACACGACATCGGTCTTCGGCATCGACGGCTCGGGCAGGCCCATGCGCGGGCTCCAGTGCGTCACGACCATGTGATCCACGCCCAACAGCTGCCCGTCGACCTTCGCCTCCTCCGGCCGCCACTGCATCAGGACCGCCGCCCGCGCCGCGACGTCGATGTGCCACAGCTCCAGGCCCTTGCGCTGCGCGGTGTCCTTGCCCCAGGCGACAGCGGCCGCCAACGCTTGATCCGCACCCTCCTTGTCGACGGTCGGGCACTCGAAGCGGTTGCGGAAGTCCTCGTTGCCGACCGCCGGCAGCTCGCCGTTCAGCAGCAGCCACGTCTGCAGCTCCTGGGGCCAGTCCTCAGTGAATTGATTCGTGCTCACCACCAGGCGGAGCTGCTGGTCCCGGCGCCGCCCGGCCACGAACTCGCGCGCGTCCGCGAGCTGCACACCGGCTCTGACAGCCCTGGCCCACTCCAGCGTCCGCGCCGCGTCGAGGTGCTGCGGGCACTCGGCGTCGATCAACGCCACCAACCGCGCCAGCCAGCGACGATGGTCGGGGTTCCCCGCCGGATGGTTGAAGACCACGTAGTCGACCACGTCGACCAGGTCGTAGTTGAGCGCGCCGGTCGAACACAGCTGCTCCTCGGCGGCCAGCAGGGCCGTGAGCGCGGCGCGCAGCCGGGGCGTCGTCAGCTGCGACATGGTCCGCAGCAGGACCACGGTCTTCGCCGCCGCGTCGAGCTGTATCAGCACTCTGAGCAGCCGTTCGTCCTCCCGCGACCGGGGCCCCCGGAGCAGCTCCGAGCGGACCTCGGCCAGCCGGCTGTCGTCCCACAGCCCCGCCGGCTGGGCCGCTGCCGCCGGATAAGCCCGGCGCGCGGCCTCCAGCCGGACCCGGCCCAGCGGCCCGATGTCGTCGACGATCAGGCGCGAGGGGGACCGCCGGTTCATCCCGAGCCACAGCGGGCTGGGCGTGACCAGGTTCCCGTTGTGGACCGACGGCACGATCGACTGCCCGGCGATCCGCCCCTGCAACACCGGAGCCGCGGTCTCGATCCGGATCAGGTCCTGGCCGTCGTCCAGGCCGGTCTTCAGCAGGTCCGCCAGCGTGCTGGACAGTTGCAGCCCGAAGGCCTGCTGCTGCGCCCTGCACGCCATGATCACGCCCAGCCGCTTGTCCGCGGCCACCAGTTGGCTGCTGTCGGGAAGGGCGGCCGCGGCGCGGCAGGTGTCGATGACGGCCACGACCCCATTGACCCTCGGACCGAGCACCGCCCGCTGAAGCAGGCTGTTGACATCGACCGCCGTGCTGGCGACGCCGTTCATCGTGTTCCAGCCCATGTAGTACAGCGTCGAGAAGTCGCCGACCACGAACCCGTGGCCGAGCAGCGCCAGAACCAGCGTCGCGTCCTCCGCGTCGGCCCGGTTCACAGCCTCGATCACCAGCGACTCGACGCGGTCGGCGGCCAACGGCCCCAGCCACAGGGCCTGGTCCCCGGCCAGCGCCGGCAGGCAGCCGCCGACCTCGGGGTCGAGCAGCTGTTCGGTGAGTGCGCGCGCCGCGTCCTCCAGGCTGGGAAGCGGCAGCATGTCATCGCACTGGGTAGCGATGACCAGCAGGCGGCGGGCCGGGACGGGCATCAGGGAGCGGCGGCGTAGCGCTGCGCGATCGGGCCGGCCACATCCCCCTGGGCCAGGTACTTGGTGGCGGTGTGCACCCACAGGCCGTCGGAGTCGACCCGCGCGGTGTCGGCCTCCACTCCCGACTCGCTGGGCAGGATGTCGTCGGCCAGGTCCGGACGGCCGGTGAAGATGTCGTCCCGGTCCCAGAAGTTCAGCCAGCGCCGCACCGTCGCCGGAGTGCGCGGCGGCCGAGGACGCAGCCGCGGCAGGACCACCGTCCGCATGGCCAGCGGGGAACCGATGGTGACGAACAGATCGACGAGGCCGGCGTACTCGGCGAGCGTCTCGAAGGCGACGACCGAACCGAGCGAGTGCGCCACGACGATGGCCGGCCCGTCACCCAGGGCCTCGGTCACGCGGGCCCGGATCCGCGCGTCGAGCGTGACGCCGTCCTGGTCCGGCTCGGAGCGGGCGAGATACCGGGCGACCTGGGCCAGCTGGAAGACCATCAGGTGCGGGGTGGCCCACTGCGCGCCCTTACGCAGGGGTTTGATGTTTACCAGCGTGCCGGCGATGTCGATGGCCACCCGCAGCAACTCGCCCAGCCCCTGGGGCTCCTCCGGCGGCCGGGCCAGGGAGTTCGCGTAAGCCAGCAGGGCGCTGTCCTCGTCGTCCAGCGGCACGTCCAGCCGGTCTTCGACGACCTGGGCCATCAGTTCGGCGAGGATCAGTTCCTCGGCCTCGTCAAGCGCGTCGTCGTCGCCGTCGCCCTGCCCGTCCGCCTTCCCGAAGAGGTCTCCGTAGTACGCGAAGCGCGTTTCGATATCGCCGCGTTCCAGGGCTCTGGCGAAGTCCGGATGCGCGGCCTTGTTCGCTCCCACGGCGAGCGCCGCGGTCCAGGACGCCAGCTCCTTTTCGGGCACGCGCGGACGGCCGATACCGTGCACGAAGACAAGCCTCGGTCCCACAAGTCCCCCTCGACCGGCCTGGTCAACCACCAGCAACCACCAGCAGACGATCCATCCACGATAGCGCTGTCGCCGCTTCAGGACGCTGCGATAGGGGAAAGCCATGCCACCTCGGCACTCGGCTCTACCGGCTCGGCCGAGTCGCCTCGCCTCGCTACCTCGGCCTTCGCCGCTTCAGAGCCCACCGCTCGAAAGCCCTACCGCTCCAGAGCCTTAAAGGCCGGGGAGCGATAGTCGGCGGCTGGCGGGCCTGACCTGAGGAGGTGGTCGTTTGGCGTGCGGGGTCAGGCTGCAGGCCGCGCGGTCAACACCGGCTGGAAGAAGTGCGCCTCCTCGACGCCGTGCCACGTGACGTTGCCAAACCCGCACTCTCGCACCAGTTCCGCCAGCTGCTCCAGTGCCCAGGCTCGCGACGTCGCCCGCCGGACCCGGACCTGCCAGGTGTCGCCATCGGGCAGCAGTTGCAGGTGATCGAAGTCGTAGACCCCGTCGTCTTGCCAGTGCCACAGCTGGAACGTGACCACCTGCCCGGCATTGCTGTCCGTCACCTGCGGCACTGTGGACTGCCGCCGAGCCTGCCGGGCGTCGCCGTAGTCCTTCGCCGAGAGCATCAGCAGCCCGCCGTCACGCACGACTCGGCGCATACCGCCCACCGCGCGGCGGACATCGTCCTCGGTCAGCAGGTGTGCCAGCGAGTTGTCCGCGCTCAGCACGACGTCGAACGAGGCGTCGGCGAACGGCAGCCGGCGCATGTCCGCCGCCAATGCCGCTAGCGCCACCCCGCGCCGCTGTGCTTCCGCAACCGCTCGAACCGCGGCGGCCGGACTCAGGTCGCTGCCCACGATACGGTGCCCGTGCTCGGCCAGGCCGATCGCCTGCGTGCCGATCCCGCAAGAGCAGTCCAGGACGTCCAGCGGCTCGGCACCGTCCAGATACCGTCGGACCAGCGCATTCAGGGCATTGCCCTGCCGCGATACCGACAGCGACCAGTCCGCGTAGATCAGGTGGTAGTCCTCGGCAAGCTGATCGTAGAAGTCCTGCGCAGAGTGGGAGGCCATGGCGGAACGCTACTGCCGAGGTCCGCGGACGTAACGTGAATATGGCTGTGCGGGTTGGTTTTGTGTGACGAAAACGTGGGCCCGCGCGGCCTTCGCCCATCCTTCCATGTCCGGTATCAGCCGGGAGCATCTTGGCGAGCTTGTCGCTGAACTGGCCCCGAAGTGGCAGGTCCAGCAGGAATCGGCGCTGGCCCGGCGACGTGGTAGCGATCGGCGACGTGAGCAGGGCGCCGGCCCCAAACACCAGTTGGTGTTCGTGGACCGGCTACTGGCGACGCTGGTGAAGCTGCGCCACGACCTGCCGGACGCCGCGCTGGCCGGGCTGTTCGGGGTGGACCGTTCCACGATCTCCGGGGCGATCCGGCAGATCAGGCCGCTGCTGGCCGCGCGCGGGTTCGCGGTGCCGGACCGGCCCGGGATCAGGCTGCGCGCCCTGGAAGACGTGTTCGCCTATGCCGCCGCCGAGGGTGTGAAGCTGCGGATCGACGGCACCGACGTGCAGGTCCGCCGCCCCACGGCCGGGCGGCCGGGTCGTAAGGCGTTCATCTCCGGCAAACGGAAGCAGAACACGATCAAGACCACGACGTTCACCGACGGCCAGGGCCGCACCCTGTTCTCCGGAATACCCAGACCGGGGCGGATGCACGATCAGACCGCGTTGCGCACCGAGGGCATCGCCGAGTGCTTTCGGCAGTTCCCCGACGTCCAAGCCGAAGTCGACGACGGCGACCGGGGACTGGCCAACGAGTTCCCGCACCAGGTCAGCGCACCTCCCAAGCCGATGGCCAAGAAAGCGCGGGAGACCGCAGCGCTGGGTGAGCAGTATGCCTGGCGCGAAGCCCGACGCCGCCAGTCCTCGACACGGATCTGCGTAGAACACGCCAACGCCGAATACAAGCAGTGGCGGCCGATGCGGCGCTACACCGGCAGCCGCGAGAACTTCGCCGAGACCCAGGCCGCGATCGCCGGCCTGGTCTCCGACCGCTCGGCCCGCCGAGCCACCCGCCACGAGGCCAGCACCGAACTGGTACTGGCCCACCCGGCGGCCTGCTGATCACGCCAGAGCCGATCCGCCAGGCCGCCACGTCCCGACCTCAATCGCTCCCCGAGTCGTTACCGCTTCACCGCCCTACCGCTTCACCGCGTACATGGCTTGGTCGGCGGCCTGGATCGCGGCCTCCGGGCTGTGGTGGGCACCGAGCTGCGTCCAGCCGATGCTGGCGCCGATCGGGGTCTGCGGGGCGACGGTCCGCCAGTCGGCGGAGGCGATGGCGGCGCTGATCCGCAGGCCGATCTCGCGAGCCTCGGGGTGGCCGGTGTCGGGGAGCAGGATGACGAACTCGTCGCCGCCGTATCTGGCCACGAAGTCGCCGGTGCGCAGGGCGTCGGCGAGGATCGCGGCGATGCCTTCCAGGACGCGGTCGCCGGCGATGTGGCCGTGCACGGTGTTGACCTGCTTGAAGCCGTCGAGGTCCAGGACCGCCAGGGCGGCGGCGCGGCGGGTAGTGGTGAACTCGGACAGCCGGCGTTCCAGGTGGCGGCGGTTGGGCAGGCCGGTCAGCGGATCGGTGAGCGCCTCGCGCACGTAGGAGGACAGCTCCCACTCGGTGGTGGTGGCCGCCGGCTGGGTGAGCATCAACCGCTGGAGCTGGTACATGCGCTGGCTCTGGATGCGGAAGGACTGCCGCTCCAGCTCGATCGCCCCGGCCGGGTCGCCGGCCTCGGTCAGGGCCAGGGAGCGCACGCGCAGCAGTTCGGGCAGCGGCAGCGGGCAGTCCGGGCCGATCCGGTCCAGGTACCGCAGGGCCTGGTGCGGGCGGTGCGCGGCGATCGCCAGACAGGCGCGGATGAGCAGGTCGAAGGCCGGGGCTATGGCGTCGTCGGCGGCGTGCCACAGCCGCCGCGGGTCGACGCCGCGCTCGGCGTCCAGGACGGTCAGGCGGGCGGTGGCGTAGGCGTAGCTGACGGCGTCCC
The DNA here is from genome assembly GCF_039531695.1 of Catenulispora yoronensis. Taxonomy (NCBI): domain Bacteria; kingdom Bacillati; phylum Actinomycetota; class Actinomycetes; order Catenulisporales; family Catenulisporaceae; genus Catenulispora; species Catenulispora yoronensis. Next base: position 59,872 of record NZ_BAAAQN010000045.1, on the reverse strand, counting down.
AGTGCTGGAGCCGGCCGGGCCGGGAGGCCAGCTGCACGCGGGCGTGGTGCACCACCTCGTCCAGCGCGGCGACGGCCCCCTGGGTGTCGCCGATGTGGTCCAGCGCCAGGGCGGCGTCCAGGCGCGGGGCCAGCCAGGCCCGCCGGTCGCCGGTGGTCCGGGTCAGGCGCTGGAGCGAGACCAGGGCGTTGCCGCCGAGACCGAGGTTGCCCTGCGTGGTCGCGAGGTCGTACCAGGCCAGCTCGGCGCACGGAGTGACGGCCTCCACGGCGTTCAGGTACCGCTGGCTGTCCAGCAGGTGGGCCAGCGCCTCGTCGGCGGAGCCGCGGGCATTGCTGATGCCGGCCGCCAGGGCGTGGAAGTGGCCCAGCGCGGTCGGCGAGCCCACGGCCCGGGCCAGCTCCCGGGCCTGGTCCTCGGACTCACGGCAGTCCGCACTGTCGGCCAGACCGACGTTGAAGTAGGCGGCCAGCCGCTGCGTGGAGGTGACGGCCTTCTCCTCGGGGTCGACGCCGTGCTCCAGCACCCGCGACGACAGTGCGATCACCTCACGGGACCGACCCTGGCCGAGCAGCTCCCGCAACCGCTGGCTCCGCCCGGGAAGCCGACGCTCAGGGACCCGTTTCGGAAGACGGGCCGGCCGGACCGTGCCGGTAGTGACCATGGTCCGTCCCCTTCTCCGCGGCGCACTGAAGGCCAGTAGACCAACCATAAGCACACATCTTGTAAATTTCCTACCCTTTTCCCGACTGTTGGACTGTTCCTCCGAACACACGGGCATTCCCGCCGCACGCACCGTCAACCCACCAAGCCGCCTGACCGCTCACGCGGGGCTCCGATGCCGTACAACAAGGTGTCAACCACTACGTCAGCAGCCTGTCCGCGGTTCAACTCGGGCCGCTGCCGAGCCACGAGCTGCACCAGCTCCGTCAGCAGCACACGCGCCCAACCCTCGGGAAGACCGGACCGCAGCAGTCCCTCGTCGACAGCCCGCTGGAGGAAGGCGTCGACTTCAGCGGCGAGGCTGTCCCAATCCTGACGGACCTCCTCATTGGCATTGGCGAGCATGCGAGCCACGTCGACCGGCCAGACCCGGTTGACCGCGACGAGGTTCTCGACGTAGCGGTGCAGCGCGACAACAACCGGCGCCTCGCTCAAGCGCGCGTCCTCTATGCCGCGGCTGACGGCTAACAGGCGCGCTTCGTAGATCGCTTCTAGCAACTCCTCACGGGAAGCGAACTGCCGGTAGACGGTACGCCGGTCCACGCCGGCCACCGCGGCGATGCTCGCGATACTCACGCTCGGATCAGCGGCAAACATATAGGCCCCGGTGGTCAGGACCGCTTCCAGATTGCGCGCTGCATCGACTCTCACAGTTTCGATGCTAGATGACCGATTCCTGGGAGTACCGGTACGAAACGGCTGATCAGCGGCGCCTGATGAGCCGTTTCGCCCGGAATCAATCACCTAGACCGCAGTGTGTCACCTGTGGCATCTACTGCCACTCGGTGGAGCAATTCATACGTTAAATGTCACAATAACGTGGCAGATGACGTAAACATCGCCACAGAGACCGGACACCGGACTCACACTTGCCATCCATATCAGAGCCCAGATACAGTCGCCTGCGCTTGTGGCGTGGACCAGTCTCATGGGGGATCGATGCACAAGTGTCGTCGGACAGCCGTGGCCGCAATGCTTCTCGTCGTGGCCACGGCCTGCACTCAGGCACACACCGCCGGCCCGTCCCGAGGCCCGACGACCGCCGCGCCGCCGCCCCCGACCACGCCCCCGACCCCGACCCCGACCCCGACCCCGAGCGGACGGTCGGCCGTGGCAGCGGCCGCCCTGTCGAGTCTGCCCAAGGCATCGGACGCGGAGCTGGCTCAAGCGCCGCACATGACCGTGGTCCACGCGTACGACCTGCCTGCGGGCTGGCACGTCCATTCCTTCGGGGCCTGGCTCGACGCCGACTACGCCGTGTTCGAGGCCGTTGAGACCACCAGCGATCCCAGCCTCGACATCAGCGAGCTGTGGATCGTCCGTCTGTCCGACGGCGCGCTGCGCGAGATCCCCAAAGCCGACCCGGCAAGCACCATCGCCAACGACACCATCAGCGACGGCTGGATAACCCACCTGGAGAAGACGCCGGCGCCGGAGACCGCATGCCCCGGCGGTGCGCAGGCGGGCTGCTACTCCTGGAAGATGTACGCAATCCGCGCCTCCGACGGGACATCCACCCTGCTGGCGCAGAGCCCCCACCCGCAGGACCAGGCGCACATTCCGCTCGTCAATGCTCATGACGGGCTGTTCGCCTGGCAGCAGACGGACGACAACGGCAAGACCTATGCGGCCATGGACTGGAGGCCTGACACGTCGGCCCCGGTCCGACTGACCAGCTCTCCGAAACAGGCGACCGTCAGGACCGACGGCAAACACGTCTACATCGAACAGTCGGTACTGGAGAAGGACGGATCGCGCAGCGACTCCGTGATCTCCGTTCTCGGCCCGGACGGCACCCCTCGGCCCATCGCCACCTACCGTGGCCCGTGCTGCGCCGACGTCAAGGACGGCGTCATCGCCTACATGACCGGCGACCGGTCCGGTGACGGCGCGGTGTCGGTCGCACCGTCGGACCAGGCCACCCAGGCCCAGCTGACCGACGCGAGCCCGTCCTTCCACGGCTTCGGGATCTACACGGTGAACGTCGTCGACGACCACCACCTGTACATCTCCACCGTCAAGGGCGACTTCCTGACCGACACGCAGCATCCCGGAACGCCGGTGACCATCACCCCCGACCTGGACTCCATGACCGACAGCCATGCCGATCACGGCCTGATCGCGAATCCCGTCCGCCATCAGAACGGACTCGATACGCTTTTCATCCTGTCGGTGAACTAAGGGCTTACTCCGCGGCCGTCGGACCTGCCATCGTGGTCTCCCACCGTCCACTCCGTCCTCCCGGGAAGCCCGATGTCGCGATTCAGAACCCTGAAAGACGTGCACCCGACCCGGCGCGGGCTGGTGCTGGCGTGGTACGCGTTCACCGCGACGTTCGGCGGGATGCGGTTGCTGACCTGGCTGATACACATCCACGTGCGCGGGTTCGGCAACATCACCGCGGGCAGCGTGCACATCCACCACTACCTGTGGGGCATCCTGCTGCTCGTCGTCGTGGCGGCGGCCGGACTGGTGGAGCGGTCGCCGGCCTGGCACGTGTGGATGGGGCTGCTGTTCGGGATCGGGCTGGGGCTGGTCGTGGACGAGGCGGCGTTGCTCATCGAGCTCAAGGACGTCTACTGGGACAGCGCGGGCGGCGTCAGCGTCGCCATCGGGGTGATCCTCATCGGGCTGGTCGGGGGCATGCTGGCCATGACCCGGTCGCCCGGTGCCGATGAGGACCTCATGCTCCGTCAGGATTCTCAGCCAACGCAGTGAGCTGATCAGCCACGGCGGCGGCCAGTCGCCGCGCGCCCTCGTCGTCGACGATGCCGCCGGTGTAGGCGAAGGACAGGCGAAGCGCCGGACCGAGGGTGGTCCGGGCGAACAGCACGATGTCGCGGTCGAGGGCGTAAACGCTGCGGCGCGGCAGAAGGCTGATAGCCGCCTCGCCGAGCTTGGCGGGCGCCTCGACGTCCGGCAGGTGGTTCAGCGCGACGCGGTAGGGCTCCCGGTCCCTCGCCGTCCCGGCCAGATAGGCGTACTGGCTCAGGGAGACGCCCTGCTCGTCGCTCGCGGCCAGAACGGCGGCGCGGACCCGCAGCAGGCGTTCGCGGCGGCTCGCACACCCGGCGAAGTCGACGGCGATCAGGCGCGAGGTCGCCAGGAAGCCCAGAGTCCGCTCCAGGCCCGGCCGGTCGCGGCCGGCGACGCGGGTCGCGACGGCGACCCGGTCGGTTCCGGCGGCCTCGGCCACCGCGAGGAGGAAAGCCGTGAGCACCAGCGTCGGGACATCGGTCGCCGTCGAGCGGGCCAGCTCCTCCAGCCGGATCAGCGCGACGCTCCACACCTCGGCCACCGCGACCCGGGCCTCGATCGGGACGTCCGCCTCCCGCCGCCGGACGAAGGGCAGACGCGGCTCGGGCCACTGCTCAAGAGTCCGCCGCCACCGCGCCAGGGCCACGTCCAGCCCCGGTCCCGAGTACGCCGTCCGCTCCCACTGCGCGTAGTCCACCAGCCGCAGCGGCGGGGCCTCCAGCTCGTCGACAGACCCGGCGACCACCGACTCGTAGGCGCGGACCAGATCCTGGAACACCACCCCCATCGACCAGCTGTCGGCAATCAGGTGGTCGAGCGCCACGCTGAGCACGTGCTGCTGGTCGCCGATGCGGGTCAGGGCCATGCGATACATCGGGCCGTCGAACGGGTCGAAGGGCCGCTCCACGACCATCAGGCGCTTCTCCAACGCGGCGCGCAGCTCGTCGGAATCCTGCGGCTCGGCAACCAGGTCGGCGAAATCCAGGACCGGAGCGACTGGTCCGGCCAGCCGCTGCCGCACCGTCTTGCCGTCCTGCGCCCGGACGAAGACGGTGGTGAGCCCTTCGTGCACCTCGGTCAGGCGGCGCAAGGCCTGTTCGAGGGCTGCGATGTCAATCGGTCCGTCCACCAGACCGTGCTGCACGATGACGCGCGTCGCTTCGGCCGTATCGGCGAACAGGATCCGCTCCTGGTTGAAGGTGAGCGGGAAGTCCGTCTGCCCTTCGATCCGGACCAAGGGTCGATCCACCTCGGCCGTTTCATTCAGGCTCAGGCTCAGACTCAGCGGCCTGACAGCCGCCTCCGGCTGGGCGTCGACCGCGGCACCGGGCACCTCCTCCAGCACCACCTGCACATTGGTACCGCCGACACCGAAGCTGTTGACCACCCCGACCAGCGGCCCCTCCCCCTCCGGCCACGGACCCGGCGCACCGCGGCGATGCAACGCCAGCGCCAGCTTCGCCAGCCTGGCGACACCGCCGGTGGTCCCCGACTCGACATAACGGACCCGGTTCGCGGCGACGCCCGCCGTGGCCGAGACCTGCCGGCTCACCTCGGTGTGGGCCTGCGCGCCCGCCTCGGTCGGGCCCTTCGACCGGCCGTCGTGGGTGACGGCGCTCCCCCGGACGACGGCGTAGACGCGGTCGCCGTCGGCCAGCGCACGACTCAGTGACTTGAGAAGCAGCAGGCCGTCGCCCTCCCCGCCGGCCAGCGCCATCTCGGACTCCCCCGACAGGATGCTGGCACAGGCAAAGTGGACCGCGACCAGCGACGAGGACCCGGAGGTGTCGATCATCAGGCTCGGGCCCCGGAAGTCGAGCGTGTAGGAGATGCGGTTCGCCGCCATCGAGAACCGCGCGTAGTCGCCGGTGGGGACGCCGACGAAGACCCCCGTGGCGGTCCCGGCCGTGCGCTCCGGCGGGAGCTTCGCGTCCTCCAGGGTCTCGAAGGCCACTTCCAGCAGCATCCGCGGCGAGCCCTCGCCGACCGACCCCATGCCGATGATGGCGACCGGGTCCGGGCCGGGCGCATGGGGCGTCAGCAGCCCGCCGACGAACCGGTCCCGGGTCTCGCGCCGGCGGACCTTGCCGCTGGAGGTCTTCGGGACGGTGCGGGCGGCGACGAACTCGACGGCGTGCAGGCTGATCCCGTGGTTCGCCCGCACCGCGCGCCGCACCGCGGCCGCCACCAGCGCCGGGTCGCCCTCGAAGCCGTCGACCAGCTCGGCGACGACAGCCGCCTGCTCGCCGAGGCCATCGGTCCCCCCGGTCCCCGTCCCTTGGTCTCCCTCGGTCCCATTCGCCCGGCCGATCCCGTCAATCCCGTCGATCCGGTCAATCCCGTCGATCCCGTCGACGCCGAACGCCACCACCCCGCCGGCCCGGATCGCCGGATGCGCCTGCTCCACGGTGTATTCGAGGTCCTGCGGATAGTGGTTGACGCCCGCCACGATAATCAGTTCCTTGAGTCGGCCGACGACAAACAGCTCGCCCTCAGCCACGAATCCCAGGTCGCCGGTCCGCAAGTAGGGTCCGATGCTGTCCGACGTCCGAGCCAGGAAGGTCGCGCCGGTGAGTTCCGCATCGTTCCAGTAGCCGACCGCGTTGCTCGGGCCGCGCAGCCAGATCTCGCCAACTCTGCCGTCCTCCAGACGGTGCAGGCCCTGCGGATCAACGATGGCGATCTCGGTGTCGGCGGCCGGGGACCCGCAGGAGACGAAGGCCCGCTGCGCCGGGTCCGATGCCGCGTCGAGCTCGAAGCGGCTCGGCGCGCTGACGAAAAGCGTCGCCTCGGCGAGACCATAGGCAGGGCGGAATGCTTCAGCGCGGAAGCCAGCCTCCTGAAACGCCTCCGCGAAGCGGCGCATACTCTGACGCCGAACCGGCTCAGCGCCGTTGACCGCGATCCGCCAGGAGGACAGGTCCAGGTCCCGCACCGGCATGCCGTCGCTCGACTTGCGCGCGCACAGCCCGTAAGCGAAATCCGGCGCGGCGCTGAAGGTCCCGCCGTACTCCGACATCGCCTCCGGCCAGCGCGCAGGGCGTTCAGCGAACTTCGCCGGCGACAGCAGGGTCGCGGTGCCGCCGAGCCAAACCGGATAACAGAGACCTGCGATCAGACCCATGTCGTGGTGGTTGGGCAGCCAACTCACCGCTCGCACCGACGAGTCCAGCCCCCAAGCCTCGTTCTGCGCCCGCAGATTGTGCACCAGGTTGGCCTGCGTCACCACGACGCCCTTCGGCGATCGGGTCGAGCCCGACGTGTACTGGAGGAACGCGACCTGCCCGACCGCCCCGGCCGGCACGCCGTCGCCCACCGCCCCGCCACCGACCGCGTCCGGCAGCATTTCCGTGGCGATCCACCGCCGATCGGCGAACGCCGCCCGCCCCGGCGGGATCCACGCCGCGTCGGTCAGCACCACCGCCGCACCGCAGTCCGTGATGACCGCGCCGAGCCGAGGCACCACCCGATCGAAGGGCTCCGTCTCCGAGCACGCCACCGGCACCGCGACCATCCCGGCCAGCACGCACCCCAGGAATCCGGCCATGAACTCCGGGCCCGCCGGATACAGCAGCACCACTCGGGAACCGGTGGGCACCTGCCGCCGCAACGCAGTCCCCACCGCCTCGGCCCGCGCGATAAGCCGACCGTAGGTCCAGGTGACAACGGGTCCGTCGACGTCACCAGAAACGAGAAAACGGTACGCGATCCGGTCCGGATGCTCCCGCGCGTGGCCCCTGATAGCGGCTGCGAAATCCCGTTCGTTGTTCACCACCGAATCATGGGCGGCACCGGAAACCCACGGCTAATCATCCAATAACGTCGATAATGCGTTTGCCATCCTATCCGCACCCGGCATATGCGCTCGCCGATCTCCACGAGACCGGACCTGCTAAAGTCTGTCTATGACGAACCGCGCATCAGAGCCGGATCCACCGGCCGAGCGCCCGGACGACCGGCGAGCAGCCGACCACCGGAACCGTCTGACCGGCGCGCTGGAGTCCCTCCTGGCCGAAAAGGCATTCCAGGAAATCAACGTCGGCGACATCGTCGCCCGCGCCCGCACTTCCCGCCGCGATTTCTACGCGCATTTCGACTCCAAGAACGCCTGCCTGATCGCCTTGTTCAAAGAGGTCAGCGACACCGGCGCCGCCTACATCAACGCCGCCGTGGACCGCACCGCCGCTTGGCAGACCCAGCTCCGCCAGCTCATCACGGCCGGCTTCGGCTTCGTCGACGCCCGCCCCGCCGTCGTCCTCAGCTTCATCCGCGATCTGCCGCTCCTGGGAGCGGCGACCCGCGACTTCCTCAACCAGGACACTGACATCTACGCCGAGACCTTCCGCCAGATCTACTCCTCCGAGGAGTTCCGCCGCGCGGGCGGCACTCCCATGTCCCGAGACCGGGTCCTGATGCTGATCGGCGGCCTGGAACGCCTCGCCACCGACACCGTCTGCAACGGCGACAAACTCAGCGCCCACACCGAGGAAGCCGTACAGGTGGCCCTCCTCCTGGCCGCGCCTCACTCGTCGCACTGACCACGGAGGCCGGCGCCCCATAGACACCGGCCCGACCGGCCCGACCTGACCTGAACCGGCCCGGCCCGGCCTGAACCGGCCCGGCCTGAACCGGCCCGGCCTGAACCGGCCCGGCCTGAACCGGCCCAACATCCTCAGTGGCAGTGCCCCGCAGCGCTCTCATAGCTGTCGTGATGAGGAAACTCAGTGATATGCAACTGCCGCCCCAAAGGCGTCAGATCCAGGTAGCTATAGGTACCGACCAGCGTTTCGCAGCCCCGCCCATACGTCGAATACGTGTGGAACACCTGGTCGCCGTCGCGCAAGAAGACGCTCAGCCCGTGGTTGTCACCGGTGAGGAAGTAGTCGAACCCCTTCGCCTCCAGCTCGGCCTGATCCATGTAGTTGTACTCGATCGGCGCGACCTCCGGGTCGCTCGTCACGTGGAAGTCGTAGTTGAAGCCAGTGCCCTGCGACGAGTACCACGGAGTGCTCCACCCCATCCGCTGCTGGAAGCGGTCGATGTCCGCCCACGGCGCCCGCGACACCATCACCAGCGTCGTCTCGGCAGCCCCCAGATGCGCCGGATGCCCCATGTTGTCGGCCACCACCGAGCAGCTCGGACACCCCGCGTCCCCCACCCACATGAAGTGATAGACGATCAGCTGCCGCCGTCCCTCGAACAACTCCAGCAGTGAAGCCTCTCCGTCCCGCCCCACGAACACGTACGGCTCCACCACCTCGACCATCGGCAGCGCGCGCCGGCGCTCAGCGATCCGGTCCAGCAGCGCGGTGGCCGCCTTCTCCTCCCGCAGCAGCTCGACCCGGGCCTTGCGCCACTCCTCCGGCGACGCGACGACAGGCAGTTCCACGGCGATCCTCCTCATCAGTGAATCAGGGGTCGTACTCGGAGGACGGTAGCGGCGGTCACGGTGAGTGGCAAGGCGGTGGCGCACAGATCACCTCCCGGGGCTCGACCCCGTCGCGCCGATGCCCGCGGCACGCCCCGGAGCAGTTCATCGTCCGTTCTTCCACCGGTCTCCGAGCGGCGCCCGAGCCTCCAGGTTTGTCATGCACGCCGTCACCACACGGGAACTGGCGAGTCGTCAGTCAACGGGAGGTTCCCCCATGCCGAACGTCAGTGGGTCCGCGAGCACCTCGGTCGATGAGCTTGTCCTACTCATCGCGGGGGTGTTCGGACGCCGGTTGGAAGTGCCCGACTTCGGCGCCGACGACGACTTCTTCGGGCGCGGCGGGTCGTCGTTCCTCGCGGCGCTGTGTGTGGCGGAGTTGAAGAAGGCCGGGTTGGCGCTGGCCATTCAGGACGTGTTCCTCGGTAAGACGCCGCGGGCGGTGGCGGAGCGGATCGAGTCGCTCCAGAAGGTCGGGTGAGCATGTCCTCGCCCTCGCTGCTTTCGCCGCAATCCCGTACCGGCCCCCTGTTTTCCTCGCGCGGGGCCGTGGATCTGGTCGCGTTCCCCGGGGCCGGCACCGGTGCCTCGGCGTTCCGCGACTGGCGGGGCGCGCTGCCCGCCGACTGGCGCTTCACCGTCGTCAATCTCCCGGGCCGCGAAGGCAGCTACGGCGCCCCGTTCGCCACCGACATGGCCGCGGTCGCCGATGACATCGCCGCCGAGTTGCTCGACTTCCGAGCCGGGACGGCGTCGCCGCTCGTCCTCTTCGGCCACAGCATGGGTGGCCTCCTGGCTCTGCTCGTGGCCGCCCGCGTTCCCACCGCCGCCCTCGTCGTGGCCGCCTGCGCGCCTCCTGGCGCCCACCGCTACCGCTACGATCCCGGCGACTCTCGTCCCGACGACGACGCGCTCCGCGAGGACGTCGCCGAAGCGCTCGCCGCCGCCGGCATCACAGAGCTCATCGACGAAGCCGCCGACGGTGTGGACGAGCTGCTGGCCGAGATGGTGGAGCTGGCGGTCCCGGCCCTGCGCGCGGACATCGAGCTCCTGACCAGTTTCCAGCAGCTGCCGCATCCCCTCGGATGCCGCATCCTCGCGCTCTACGGCGACGAGGACGCCCTGGACCCAGAGCCCTGGTCGGCCGAGACGACGGCCGCCGCGGACCACCGGGTCCTCCCCGGGGGCCACTTCTTCGTGCAGCTCTCGCCCGACGAGGTGATCGCCGAGCTTCAACGCTACGTCGCACCCGTGCCGGAGGGCGTGCGATGACTGGACCGACCCTTCCCGTGCTGCTCGTCCTCGACTACCCCGGCCGCCGCCCCGAGGCGCGCATCTCAGACCTGCGTCTGGAGGAGTCCGGCTACGACGTCAGATACCTGATGCAGCCACCGCTGCCTCGGGAGCCCTCCACGGCGGGCTACGTCGCCGAGTTCCTCCCCGACGCCGACGTCTCAAGCCCGGTCCACGCCATCCTCACGTACTGCGGCGCCTCGGCCCTGGGCCAAGAACTCGCTCTCCGTACCGGCTGCCCCCACCTCCTCAGCTTCAACGCAGAACTCTGCACCCCCCGAACCATCGGCACCGAATACCGCGCCCTCCTGGAATCCGTCACCGGCGACCCGGTGGCCCTCCCGCCCTGGTGGGATCCCGCCCTCCTCGCCGACCGCTCGGACGACTTCCTCAAACGCTGCGAAGCCCATCTGCTCGACCACATCCGCCAAAGCCTCGCCGCGCAATTCGGCGCCGACCCGGCCGACCCCACCGCCGCCGAGGACCTCCGCGAAGCCGAGGAAGCCCTCATCCCCCTCCTCGACGGCTTCCTCGACTGGCTCGCCTACCTCGCCGCGTCGCACCGCGCCGACCACCCGGCCGTCGACACCGACGTCATCAGCTTCCTGTCCCAGGACCAGCCCGCCGTCGACCCGTGGCCCGGCGCCCGCTCCACCCGGACCATCCGCGTCGACACCACCCGCGACGACCTGCTCGCGCACGCCGCCACCCGCGGCCTCGTCCTAGAGGCCCTGCACCGACTCCCACCGAGCCCCGCCCCTTTCGACGGAGGAACGCGATGACCATCACCCTGTCGGCGAGCTCGGTGACCCTGGAGTCGGTGAGCCAGGGAACAGACACTCTCACCGCTCTGTGGGCCCGCTCCGTCGAGCGCCATCCCACTGCCCCGGCCGTCCACGACGACGCCGCCACCCTCAGCTACGCCGATCTCGACGCCTACTCCAGCGCCATCGCCGACACCCTCTCCGCCGCCGGTGTCGGCCCGGAGTCCGCCGTCGCCATCCACCTCCGGCGCGGCGCCGGGCTGTTCGCCGCCATCCTCGGCGTCCTCAAGGCCGGTGGCGCCTACGTCGTCATCGATCCCCGCTACCCGGCCGCCCGCCGCCAGGCGATGATCGACGGCAGCCGCGCGGGTCTCCTGCTCACCGAGCCCGACTGGAGCGGCGACAGCAGCGCCCGAGCGATCCTCACCATCGCCCCCTTCGATGCGACGCAGAGCCCTGCCGATCCCGCCCTCGCTCCCGGTCCGACCACCCCCACCTCCGCCGCCGCGATCCTCTTCACCTCCGGCTCCTCCGGCACCCCCAAGCCGACCGTCCTGACGCATCAGAACATCACCGGCTTCGCCCAGAACCCCTCGCTCCCGCCCCTCACTCCCGAAGACCGCGTCGGCCAGATAGCCAGCCCCTCCTTCGACGCCTTCCACTTCGAAACGTGGTGCACGTTCGCGCAAGGCGCCCAGATCGTCGTCCTCCCCGCGCTGCCCGACCTGCTCGCGTCCGACCTCCAGCGCACGCTCCGCCGCCTGCGCGTCACGGCGATGCTGGTCCCGACCATGGCCGTGAACCATGTCGTCCGCGAGGACCGCGACGCCTTCTCGCCCCTGCGCATCCTCCACACCGGCGGCGACGCGATCCTGCCCACCACCTGCCGCGATCTGCTCGCCGGCAGCTTCAGCGGGCGCTTCTTCAACCTCTACGGCCCCACCGAGGCCACCACCGCCTGCACCGCCTTCGAGGTCGCGGCCCTGTCGCCCGACGTCGACAGCGTCCCCATCGGCACCGCCCTTGACGGTGCTCATATATACGTACTCGACGAAGGTCTGCGCCCGGTTCCCTCGGGCCAGGTCGGCCAGCTCCACGTCGGCGGCCGCGGGGTCGCGCGCGGCTACCTCGGCGAGCCGGCGCTCACCGCCTCCCGCTTCCTCCCCGACCCGTTCCAGGGCGACGGCAGCCGCATGTACGCCACCGGCGACCAAGTCCGGGTGCTCCCCGACGGCCTCCTCGACTTCGTCGGCCGCGTCGACCACCAGGTCAAGATCCGCGGCTACCGGGTCGAGCCCGGCGAGGTGGAACGCGTCCTGCAACGCCACCCCCAGGTCCGCGACGCCGCCGTCATAGCGCACGGCGCCGGCCACACCCAGGACCGCAACCTGGTGGCCTTCGTCGTCCGGCGCGGCCCGCTGACCCCGGCCGAGCTCCGCGATTTCGCCGAGCGCGAGCTCCCGGACCACATGGTGCCCGCCAAGATCGTCGTCCTGGCCAAGATCCCGGCCACCGAGAACGGCAAGCGCGACCGCGAGGCCCTGATCGAGCTCCTGGCCGCCGACGAGGCCCGGATCCGCGCACACCAGCCTCCGACCAGCCCCAACGAGCTGGTCCTGGCCAAGATCTGGTCGACGCTGCTCGCCATGGAGGACATCGGCGTCGCGGACGACTTCTTCGTCCTCGGCGGCAACTCGATGCTCGCCTTCCGGGTGCGCCAGCAGGTGAAGCGGGAGACGGGAATCGCCATCGACATCGGCGTGGTCCTGGAGAACCCGATCCTGCGCGACCTCGCCGCCGTCCTGGACAGCCGCGCCGGATCGGCGGCCCGCTGATGACCGCCATCACGGCGACCGCCGTTGCCACGGCCACGGCCACCGCCGCTGCCGCTGCCGTCACCGACACCTCCGTCTCCACCCCCATAGACCTCACCGACGTCGAACTCTTCGCCTCCAACAACCACCACGCGGCCTTCCGCCGCCTGCGCGCCGAGTCGCCCGTCTACCGCAACCCCTCCGCCGACGGCACGTCCTTCTGGGCCCTGACCCGCTACGACGACATCACCGCCGCCTACATCGACCACGACGCCTTCAGCTCCCTGCACGGCGCCATCCTCGGCGGCTCCTTCCGCACCGGCGGCGGCGACACCGCCTCCAACGAGATGCTCGTCGCCTCCGACCCGCCCCGCCACCGCATCCTGCGCCGGGTCATGCACCCGCCGTTCGGTCCCGGCATGGTCGAGCGCATTCAGCACAGTGTCAGGACCCTGGTCTCCCGCGCGGTCGACGACCTCCGCGCGGACGGCGGCTGCGACTTCGCCCTCGACTTCGCCCCGCTGCTGCCGATCGGCGCACTGATGGCGATGTTCAGCATCGGCGTCGAGGAGGCCCGCCACGTCGTCGGCCTGACCCGCCGCATGGTCGGCTACCGCGACGCGGCGCTCACCGACGTCTCCGGCGACGAGCGCCTCCGCCTGGCGCACGCGCAGAGCGAGATCTTCGAGTACTTCGCCGACCTGCTCGACGAGCGCGGCGACGCCACCGGCGACGACGACGTGGTCGGGATGCTGCGGCGCGCGGAGATCAACGGCGAGCCGCTGACCGACGCCCAGCTGCTCTACGCCTGCATGAACATCGCCGTCGGCGGCAACGAGACCAGCTCCTACACCATCTGCTCGGGCTTCCTGGCGCTGCTGGAGAATCCGCAGGAGTGGGCCCGCCTGCGCGCCGAGCCCACGCTGCTGTCCGGCGCGCTCGACGAGATCATGCGCTGGGGCTCCACCAACGCCTACGTCCAGCGGGTGACCACGCGCGACGTGGTGGTGCGCGGCGTCCCGATCGCGGCCGGGGAGATCGTCACGCTGTGGAACGTCTCGGCGAACCGCGACCCGGACCAGTTCCCCGACCCGGACCGCTTCGACATCACCCGCAGCCCGAACCGGCACCTGTCCTTCGGCGCCGGCGTGCACCGCTGCATCGGGGCGCCGGCCGGCAACGTCGAGCTGACCGAGGCGTTCCACGCGCTGCTGGGCAGCGGCCTGGAGTTCCGGACGGCCGGCGACCCGGTCCGGCTCCGGTCGAACTTCATCCTCGGTTTCACCTCGCTGCCGATCGAGATCGGCGCCTGACTCCCGAGGGGGCGCGAAGCATGGGGACGCGAAGCATGGGACGCGAAGCATGAGCACCCGCACCGAGGCGGCGCAGGGCTGGGCCACCGAGCTGAAGCAGTACGCGGCCACGAAGCTGCCCGCGTATCTGGTGCCCGACGTGGTCGTGCCGCTGCCGAGCCTGCCGACGACGCGCAACGGCAAGATCGACCGCGCGGCGCTGGCGGCGATGCCGGTGCCGTCCGGCCCGGCCGGCCCGGGTCCCCGGACCGCGGTGGAGAAGGAGCTGCTGGCGCTGTTCGAGGAGGTGCTGCGGCTCACCGAGCTCAGCGTCCTGACGAACTTCTTCGCCGTCGGCGGCGACTCGCTGGTGGCGATGCGGCTGGTCTCCAAGGTGCGCTCCCGCATGGGCTACGCGCTGACGGTCGGCGACGTGTTCGACGCGCCGACCGTCGAGGACCTCGCCCGGCTGCTCGACGCCCGCAGCGCCCCGCTCCCGGACCTGCGCCGCTACCCGGTGGCGGCGACCGACCTCGTCCCGCTCTCCCCCGCGCAGCGCGGCCTGTGGTTCATCAACCGCCTCGAAGGCGCCGCGCCGACCTACAACATCCCGATGCCGCTGCGCCTGCGCGGCGCGCTGGACCGGGACGCGCTGTGGGCGGCGGTCAGGGCTCTGGCAGAGCGTCACGAGAGCCTGCGCACGGTCTTCCCCGAGACCGGCGGCGAGCCGCACCAGCTCGTGGTGGGCGTCGAGGAGGCCGGCCTCGCCGCAGCCCGCGTCGTCGAGCTCGACCCGGCCGGCCTGGCCGCTTATCAGGATGCGTTCGAAAGCCGCGGCTTCGACCTGCGGGTGGACGTCCCCCTGCGCGCCGAGCTCGTGGCCCTCGGGCAGCAGGACCACGTGCTGCTGCTCGTCGTGCACCACATCGCTTGCGACGGCTGGTCCATGGCACCGCTGCACCGCGATCTGGCCCAGGCTTATGAAGGCAGGACCCTGACGCCTCTCCCGGTCCAATACCGCGACTACACGCTGTGGCAACGGGACGTGCTGGGGTCCGCCGAGGACCAGGACAGCGTCATGTCCCGCGATCTGGCCTACTGGACCCGGGCCCTGGAAGGCGTGCCCCAGCGGCTCGAACTCCCCGGCGACCGGCCGCGTCCGGCGCGGGCGAGCAATCGCGGCGCCGTGCTCGACTTCACGCTCGGCGCCGATCTGACCCGGGCCGTCGACCGCGCGGCCGCCGAAGCCGGAGCCAGCCCGTTCATGGTCGTGAACACGGCGCTGGCGGCCCTGCTGACCCGGCTCGGCGCCGGAGACGACATCCCGATCGGGACGCCGACCGCCGGACGGGTCCACGAGTCGCTCGACGACCTGATCGGCTTCTTCACCAACACCCTGGTCCTGCGCGCCGACACCTCGGGCGACCCGAGCTTCCGCGAGCTGCTCGGTCGGGTCAGAGAACTGACGTTCCAAGCCTTCGCCCATCAGGAACTCCCGTTCGGCACCCTGGTCGAGGCCCTCAACCCGGAACGCTCGCTGGCGCACCATCCGCTGTTCCAGGTCATGCTCGTGTTCGAGACCGGCCCGAGCGAGCCGCCGCGGATCCCCGGCCTCACGGTCGCGCCGCACCCCTCAGGGCTCGGCGTGGCCCGCTTCGACCTGGTGGTCAACCTCACGCCGCCCGGCACGCCCGGCGGCGGCATGACCGGTTTCATCGAGTACTCCACCGACCTGTTCGACCGGGGCACCGTCCAGCGCCTCGCCGACTATCTCGTCACGCTGTTGGCGCAGGGCCTGGCCGACCCGGAGACGCCGATCGGGCGGATCGAGCTGCGCGGCGCGGACGAACGTGCCCTGATATCGACGTGGAACGCCACAGAGCGCACCGTCGCCAAGACCACGTTGCCTGCCTTGTTCGAGGCGCAGGTTCTGCGGACGCCGGAGCATCGCGCCGTGGTCTATGAGAACGAGGCGATCAGCTTCGCCGAGCTCAACGCCCGCGCGAATCGGCTGGCCCGGTATCTGGTCGGCCAGGGCGCGGGCCCGGAACGGATCGTCGCGCTGGCGCTGCCCCGCTCGCTGGAGATGATCGTGGCACTGTGGGCGGTTGTGAAGACCGGCGCGGCCTACCTGCCGGTGGATGTGGAGTATCCGGCGGCGCGGATCGCGGCGATGATCGAGGACGCCGCCCCCATCCTGACCTTGACCACCACGACCGCGGCCGACCGGCTTCCGGCCGGGGCCCCGGTCCGGTGCGTGGACGACGCCGGGTTCCGGCACCTGGTGGCCGCCGAGAGCGCGGCGGACCTCGTCGACGCCGAGCGGCTGACGCCCCTGCGGCCCGAGCACCCGCTCTACGTCATCTACACCTCGGGCTCGACCGGCCGCCCGAAGGGCGTGGTCATGCCCAGCGCGCCGATCGTCAACCTGCTGGCCTGGCACGGCTCGGTGATCCCGGCCGATCCGGACTCGGTCGTCGCGCAGTTCGCGTCGACCAGCTTCGACCCGGCGGCGCAGGAGATCCTGTCGGCGGGCACCCGCGGCAAGACCCTGGCGGTGCCGCTGGACGAGATCCGGCGCGACCCGGCACGCCTGGTGCCGTGGCTGGACCGGCATCAGGTCACTGAGTTGTTCGCGCCCAGCGCGCTGATCGATCTGGTGTGCGGGGAGGCGCAGCGGCAGGGCACGAACTTGCCGGCGCTGCGCGACGTCGTGCAGGGCGGCGAGGCGCTGGTGCTCAGCGGCGCCATGCGACGATTCTTCGACGACCAGCCGCGCCGTCGTCTGCACAACTACTACGGACCGACCGAAACGCATGCCGCCACCGGCCACACCGTCGAGCGGCCGGTGGCGCTCCAGAACGGCGGCGTCCCCATCGGCACGCCGATCTGGAACACGCGCATCCATCTATTGGACTCGCGGCTGCGCCCGGTCCCCCTCGGCGCGCCCGGCGAGGTGTTCATCGCCGGCGACGCGGTTGCGCGCGGCTACCTGAACCGTCCGGCGGAGACCGCGCAGCGCTTCGTCCCCGATCCCTTCGGCCCCGCCGGCGCCCGCATGTATCGCACGGGCGACCTGGCCCGGTGGAGCGCGGACGGCAGGCTGCACTTCCTGGGCCGCAACGACGACCAGGTGAAGATCCGCGGCTTCCGGATCGAGCTCGGCGAGATCGAGGCGACGTTGCGCGCCGTGCCCGGGGTGGCCCAGGCCGTCGTGCTGGCGACCGGCACCGCGAACGCCGGCAAGCGGTTGAACGCGTACCTCGGCACCGAATACGGGTTCGAACTCGATCCCCAGCAGCTCCGGTCCCGGGTCGCCCGACAGCTGCCCGCCTACATGGTCCCCTCCGGCATCTTCGTCCTGGACAGCCTGCCCACCACGCCCAACGGCAAGGTGGACCGGCGCCGGCTCGAAGCCTTGGAGCCCGCCCCGGCCGCGCCGTCCCGCGCACCGCGGACCGAGACCGAGGAACGGCTGTGCGCGCTGCTGGCCGACCTGTTCGGCCGGGACTCGGTCGGCGTCGACGAGAACTTCTTCGAGCTCGGCGGCCACTCGCTGCTCGTCCCGCGCCTGCTCGACGGGATCCGTTCCGAGCTCGGCCTCGAACTCTCCGTCACCGACGTCTTCGACCTGCCCACTGTCGAAGGCTTCGCCCAGCGGCTGCGGCCGATCCGGCGCCCCCGGCCGACGCTGCGCCGCAGAGCCGGCACCGAACCGACCACCACCCCGTGACCCGAAGGATGCCCGAGATGGAGCAAGAGCGACACGCGGCCACCTTCGCCCAGCAGCGGCTGTGGCTGCTTCAGGCGGTGGAGCCGGAGGCGACCGCGTACCACGTGACCGAGATCTTCGCCGTCACCGGACCGCTGGACGCGGACGCGCTGGCGCGCGCCGCCGGTGAGCTGTGCGTCCGGCACGAGGCGCTGCGGACCCGGTTCGAGCAGGTCGACGACGTGATCTGGCAAGTGGTCCAGGGTCCGCGGGACGCGGGGGCGCAGCCGGGGTTCGAGTGGGTCCGGCTCGGCGCGGCCGTGGGCGAATCAGGCCCGGATGAAGCAAGCCTGGCCGCGGCCGCCGCCGCGTTCCGCCAAGCCGCCCTCGCGCAGCCGTTCGATCTCACGACCGGGCCGCTGCTGCGCGTGCACGTCGCCGAACTCGGCCCCGATCGGCACGAGGTGCTGGTCACCGCGCATCACATCGTCTGCGACGGCTGGTCGATGGGCCTGCTGTTGGCCGAGCTGGCGAGCCTGTATCGCAGCTTCCTGCGGGACGAGCCGACGGCCCTCGCCGAGCCCGAGCTCCAGTACGGCGACTACGCCGCATGGGAGCGCGAGTGGCTGGACGAGGCACGGATCGAAGACTGCTTGCGCTATTGGGGCGGGCACCTGGCCGGTGCGCCGACGGTGCTGACCCTTCCGGCCGACCGACCGCGTCAGGCCACTGCGTTCCCGGCGGCCGGGGTGCATGAGTTCCCGGTGCCCGAGGATCTGACGCGGCGTTTGGAGGAGCTGGCGCGGACGTCGCGGTCGAGCCTGTCGATCGTGCTGCTGGCCGTCTATCACGTCCTGCTCGCACGGTTGAGCGGCGAGCGCGACGTCCTCGTGGGCTATCCCGTGAGCGGCCGCACCGAGGCGGGGTCCGAGTCGCTGGTCGGCATGCTCGTCAATACCCTGCCGCTGCGCGGCGACATGCGCGACGACCCGACGTTCGAGGAGTTTCTGACGCGGGTCCGCGCGAGCGTGCTGGACGGCCAGGAGTACGGGGAGCTGCCGTTCGAGCGCATCGTCGAGCAGGCCAACCCGGACCGCACCCTCGGTGTGAACCCGCTGGTGCAGGTGATGTTCCAGTTCCTGGACGACGCCTTCGCCGGCGCGCTGGCACTGGAGGGCACGACCGCCGAACGGGTCCAGGAAGCGCAGCCCTCGACCTTCCTGGACCTAGCGCTGGACGTGTTCCGCGACGGCAGGGCTCTGCGAGCGTCGCTGAACTACAGCCAGGAGTTGTTCGACCGGGAGACGATCGTCCGTTTCGCCGAACGCTTCCTGGTCCTGCTCGACGCCGCCACCGACGACCCGCGACGGCGCGTGTCCGAGCTGCCGCTGGTGTCCCCGGCGGAGGCCTGGCAGTTGGAGCGGTTGGGCCGGGGCGAGGCCGTGGCGGTTCCGGCCGGGGCGACCGTGCTCAGTGCCCTGAGTGCGCAGATCGAGGCGCGGCCGCACGACGTCGCGATCGAGGACTTCGAACAGCAGCTCACTTATCAGCAGCTCGGTGACGCGGTCGACGCGCTGGCCGCCGACCTCGCGGCGCGCGGCGTCCTGCGGGGCGACCGGGTCGCGCTGATGGCCACCCGGTCCGCGCTGCTCCCGGTCGGCGTCTTCGGTGTGCTGCGGGCCGGAGCGGTGCTGGTGCCGATGGACCCGGCGAACCCGTTCGAACGGCTGCACGCGATGGCCGAGGAGGCGGCCGTGCGGGTGGTGGTCGCCGACGATCTGACCGGTCCCGCCGCCGAGCTCCTCGGCCTGCCGATCGTCGACCTGGCTACGGCTACAGCTACAGCTACAGCTACAGCTACAGCTACGGCTAGCCTGTCAGTGAACGAAGTCCCGGCTCCCGCGCCGCAGGACCCCGCCTACATCATCTTCACCTCCGGCTCGACCGCCACTCCGAAGGGGGTCGTGGTCCAGCACGGCGCGCTGGCGAACCTCTATCACTCGCACCGGGCCGGGCACTACCTGGCCATGGCCCCGGCTGAAGCAGGCCGGCGTCTGCGCGTGGCCTACACGATGTCGATCGCGTTCGACGCGAGCTGGGACCAGCTGCTCTGGATGGTCGACGGCAACCTCCTGCACGTCTTCGACGACGAGACCTCGCGCGACGCGCACCTTCTGCTCGCCGGCCTGCGCACGCAACAGATCGACGTGCTGGAGGCGACCCCGTCCTTCGCCGAGCACCTGGTCGGCCTGGGGCTGCTGGACGCCGATCCGGCGCCGTCCCGGTTCGTCCTCGGCGGCGAGGCCATGCGGCCGTCGCTGTGGTCCCGGTTCGCGGCGCTGCCCGAAGTCAAGGTGCTCAATCTCTACGGGCCGACCGAGTTCACCGTGGACGCGCTGGGCGCGCCGGTGACCGGCGACAGCGGCCCGGTGATCGGGCGCCCGATGGCCAACTGCGCCGTGGCGCTGCTCGACGCGGCCGGGCGGCCGGTGCCGCTGGGCGTCGTCGGGGAGATCTGCCTGACCGGCCCGCAACTGGCCCTGGGCTACCTCAACGACCCGGTGAAGACCGCGACGACGTTCGTCCCGGACCCGTTCGGCGCGGTGCCGGGCGCGCGCATGTATCGGACTGGCGACCTCGGCCGCCTGCGCGCCGACGGGCAGGTGGATTTCGTCGGGCGCGCCGACGGCCAGGTGAAGATCCGGGGCTACCGGGTCGATCTCGGCGAGGTGGAGTCCGCGCTGCTGACCCATCCGGCGGTCGAGGACGCCGCGGTCGTGGCTCGTCCGGACGGCAGCGGCAACCTGCGGCTGGTCGGCTACATCGTGCCCCGCGACCTGCTGCCCAGCAGCGATCTGCGGCAGCACCTGGCCGAGCGGCTGCCCGAGTACATGCTGCCGACGGCGGTGCTGGAGGTGGCGGAGATCCCCCGGAACGTCAGCGGGAAGGTCGCCGCCACGGACCTGCCCGAGCCGGACGCGGAGTCACTGCGTTCGGAGGAGTACGTCGCGCCGGTCGGCGCGGTGGAAGGCACGCTGGCGGAGATCTTCGCGACGGTGCTCGGCATCGGCACCGTGGGCCGGTTCGACGACTTCTTCCGGCTCGGCGGCCACTCGCTGAACGCCGTCCAGCTGATCTCGCGGATCCGCGAGGGGCTGGGCCGCGAACTGTCGTTGCGCAGCCTGTTCGAGCATCCGACGGTGGCCGGGCTGGCCGCCGCGCTGGACGACCGCACGACGCAGGACCGGCCCATTCCGGCGCTGGAGCACGGCGGCCGGTCGCGGGTGTCCTCGGCCCAGCAGCGGTTGTGGCTGACGCAGCAAATGGCGCCGCGGGACACCGGCTACAACATGGTCGAGGCCGTGCGGCTGCGCGGAGTGCTCGACGTGCCGACGCTCGCCGCGGCGATCGGCGTCCTGGTGGCGCGGCACGATGTGCTGCGCAGCAAGTACGAGCTGGGCAGCGACCACCTGGTGCAGACCGTCTCGCCCGAATGGGGCCGGGACGTGACCTGCCTGGACCTGTCAGCACTACCGGCCGACCAAGCATGGCAGTGTGCTGAGGACTTCGTGCAGGACGTCGGCGGCCGGGACTACGACCTGGCGACCGGACCGCTGTGCGAGGCGGCCGTCCTCACCCTCGGGACCGACGAGCATCTGCTCGTCTTCGGCGCGCACCACATCGTCGCCGACGGCTGGTCCGTCAAGGTTCTGCTGACCGAGATCGCGGCGCACTACCGCGATCTGCTGGCCGGGCGGACCCCGCGGCTGCCGGCGCCGTCGATCCAGTACCAGGACTACGCGGCTTGGGAACACGGCGCCGAGCATCAGGCGCTGCTGGCCGAACACTTGGCCTATTGGCGCGAGCAGCTCGCCGACGCCCCGGCCGAACTTCCGCTGCCCGGCATGCGGGAGCGGCCCGCCGTGCGGATCGGCCGGGGCGCCACCGTGCAGTTCGCCATCGCCGCGGACGTAACGCGGGACCTGACCCGGATCGCGCTCGATCGGAACACCACTCTGTTCACGGCCCTGCTGGCGGGCTTCGAGGTGCTGCTCGCGCGCTGGACCGGCCACCGCGACCTGCTGGTCGGCGTGCCGGTCGCCGGGCGGACCAGGTCGGAGCTGGAGGACCTGGTCGGGCTGTTCGTCAACATCCTGCCGATGCGCGCGGACCTGAGCGGCGAGCATCCGTTCGAGGAACTCCTGGACCGGGTGCGGGACACTGCGCTGGCCGCGTACGCGCACCAGGAAGTGCCGTTCGAGCGGATCGTCGAGGCGGTGAACCCGGACCGGGAGCTCAGTCTCAATCCTCTGATCCAGGTCACGTGCCAGCTGTTCGAGGAGGCCGGGGCCGAGGGGTTCCGGGTGGAGGGCGTCACCGCCGAGTCCCTCCAGCTGGACATCCCGAGCAGCCGGTTCGACCTGTCGCTGGACCTGATGCGGCGCGGCGAGGGGCTGTCCGGGGAGCTCATCTACGACGCCGATCTGTTCGAGCCGGAGGCGATGGCACGCCTGGCCGAGGACTACGCCCTCCTGCTGCGCGAGCTGAGCGAGCGGCCGGGCCTGCCGGTGCCGGCCGGGGACGACGCCGCCGGACGGATCGAGGCGGCGCTGGTGGCGCACCCGCAGATCCGCTCCGCGGCCGTCACCGCCGGGGTGGACAAGTCGGGCCGCCGCGAGCTGGTCGCGCACCTGGTCCCGGAGGAGCGGATCAACGCCGAGGACTTCGAGGACTTCATGGACTCCTGGCGGTTCGTCTTCGAGACCACATATGTGCCGGAGGCCGCCGACGAGGATGAGGACCCTGCGTTGCAGGGCTGGGTCGACAGCTTCACGCAGTCGAACATTCCGGCGGACGACATGCGCGAGTGGGTCGAGGCGACGGTTCAGCGGGTGCTGGCGCTCGGGCCGTCGCGGGTCCTCGAAGTCGGCGCCGGAACGGGTCTGCTGGTGGGGCCGCTGTGCCGGCGGGCGGAGCCGGAGCGCTATGTGGCGACGGACTATGCCGACTCGGCGGTCGAGCCGCTCGGCCGGGCCGCCGCGCAGCTCCAGCAGGCCGGAGTGCCGACCGAGGTGGTGATCCACCAGGCCGAGGCAATCGAGGCGCCCACCGTCGTGCCGGGCGCCCACGACACGATCGTGCTCAACTCGGTGGCCCAGTACTTCCCGTCCCTCGCCTACCTGCACCGTTTCCTCGACGAGGCGGTGTCAGTCCTCGAACCCGGCGGCCACATCTTCCTGGGCGACCTGCGCAACAGCGCGCTGCTGGAAGCGTTCCTGAGCCTGCGCGAGCAGCGGCGGCAGGGCGCCGGCGCCGATCGGGCGGAGGTCGGCAGCGCGATCGGCCGGGCGCTGCGGACCGACAGCGAACTGAGTGTCGATCCGCTGTTCTTCGCCGCGCTGGTGGAGCGGGACGACCGGATCAGCGCCGTCGAGATCGCGCCCCGGCGCGGTGTCGCAGTCAACGAGATGTCGCTGTTCCGGTACGACGTGATCCTGCACGCCGGTTGCCCCGCTGAGGCGACCGACACGTGGTGGGAGGCGGACCCGCCGAGGGACCTCGCCGACATCGAACGGCGGCTCGTGGCCGAGACGGTGCCGTTCGGCTACCGGCGCCTGGGCAACGCGCGCCTCACCGAGGCGCTGGAGGTGCGGGACGGCTACGGGTACGGATCGGGCGGCGAACGCTCCAAGGCCGCGACGGCTTCGCAGGACTTTGATCCCGAGGCGTTGTGGCAGCTCGGCGCGCGCCACGGCTGGACGACCCGTGTCAGCTGGGGACACGGCGACGCCGACGGCACCGTCGACGTCACATTCCTGCCCGGCGACCGTCCGACTCACTACCGGCTCGGCACACCGCTCACGCGCCCCACGGCCACGGCGGCCGGACCCGCGCACCAGCCTTCGCGGGACGGCGCCCTTCGCAGGGTCCTGGCTCCGCAGCTGGAGCGAGCGTTGACCGCCTCGCTGGAGCAGGCGCTGGGAGCCGGCGGACTGCCCGACGAGCTGATCCCGCGCCGGTTCGTGTATCACCTGGGCCCGCTGCCTGCGACCGTGTCCGTGTCCGTGTCCTCGTCCGGAAGGCGGTGAGCGGTGATGCCCAGTGCCCCGCGCCCGGACCGGATCGTCGTCAAGATCGGCACGTCCTCGCTGGTCTCCGACGGCCGGGTGGACCCGGACAAGGCCGCCGCGTTGGTCGCGTCGGTCGCGGAGCTCGTGCGGATCGGGTACCGGCCGGTGCTGGTGGCCTCCGGCGCCATCGCGCTCGGCAACGCCGCGGGGACCGAGAGCCGTTCGCTCGCCGCGGCCATCGGCCAGGGGCCGCTGTACGACGCGCTGCGCACGCGCCTGGCCCACTACGGTCTGACGGCGGCGCAGTTCCTGCTCACGCCGATCGACCTCGTCGACCCCAGGCACCGTCCCGGTGTCGCCGCGACCCTCGACCACGCGCTCGACAGCGGTGTGATCCCGGTGGTCAACGAGAACGACGCGGTCCGGGTACGGAACAACGACATCCTCGCCGCGCTGATCAGTGCTCTGCTGCATGCGCGGTTGCTGGTGCTGCTGACCGACGTCCCAGGGCTCTACGACGGCGATCCGCGCGTCGACCCCGGCGCCCGGCTCATCCCCGAGATCAAGGGCATGAGCGTGGAGGTCGAGCGGTTGGCCGGGGTGACGGACCGGGCCGGGGTGCCCGGATCTGCTGACGGCGTTCAGGCTGGCGGCCTTGCCAGCGTTCAGGCCGGCGATCTGGCCGGCATTCTGGCCGGCGATCTGGCCGGCGGCTCTGGCACCGTCGGCCTCGGCACCGGCGGCATGGTCACCAAGCTGGGCGCCGTCTGGATCGCGACCACGGCCGGCGTCAGCGCCGCGATCGTCGGCGCGCGGGAGCCGAACGCCCTGACGCGGCTGCTGCGCGGCGAGCCCGTGGGCACCGTCGTCCATCCGCGCGCGGCGCTCGCCGACCACGACCTCGAACAGCTGTGGCGCGCGTTCGCCGACCCGCCCACCGGAACGCTGACATGCCGGCCCGACACCCGGCAGCTGATCGCCGCCGTGGCGTCAATACCCTGCGACGCCGTGGTCCGGACCGAGGGCCGGTTCGCGGAAGGCGACGTCGTCGACCTCGCCGTACCCGGCGGCGAAGTGCTCGCCCGGGGCCGCACCCGCCACCGCCACAGCTCGCTGGGCCCCGGTGCCGGCGGCGAGACGGTCGTCCACCCATCCGAATACGTCAGCTTCCTGGAGGCCTCCTGATGACCGTCACCGACCAATGCCGCGGTGCCGCAGCCGCGGCCCGACGGCTGCGCCTGACCCCGACCGCGGTCAAGGACCGTGTGCTGGAGCGGTTCGCCTCCGCCATCGACGCCGAGCGCGAGCACCTGAAGGCGGCCAACGCCCTGGACGTCGCCGCCGCCCGGCAGGCCGGCACCTCGGACACCCTCGTCGACCGGCTCACCCTGACCGACAAGCGGATCTCCGGCATGGTGCAGGCCATCCGGACCATCGTCGACCTGCCGGACCCGGTCGGGGCCGTCCCCGGCGGGCGGACCCGGCCCAACGGCCTGCTGATCGAGCAGGTGCGCGAGCCGCTCGGCGTGGTGGCCGTGGTCTACGAGGCCCGGCCGAACGTCACCGCCGACGTCGCGGCGCTGTGCCTGAAGTCCGGCAACGCCGCCGTGCTGCGCGGCTCGTCGATCGCCAAGTACAGCAACGCCGCCATCGCCGCGGTGATCGGGCAGGTGCTCTCCGAGCAGGACGAGGTGCCCACCGACTCGGTGCAGCTCATCGCCGACACCTCGCGGGACGCGGTGCTCGAACTCCTGCACGCGAAGGACTACGTGGACCTGGTCGTCCCGCGCGGCGGCCCCGGGCTGATCGACCTCGTCCGGGAGAACGCCAAAGTCCCCACGGTGATCGACGGCGACGGGAACTGCCACACCTACGTCGACGCCTCCGCCGACCCGGCGATGGCCACGAGCATCGTCGTCAACGCGAAGACGTCGCGGCCCAGCGTGTGCAACGCCATGGAGACGCTGCTGGTCCACCAGGACCTCGCGCAGACCTGGCTGCCGGACGCGCTGGACGAGCTGTCCGCGCTCGGCGTGGAGATCCGCGGCGACGAACGGACGCGGCATGCCTGGCCGAAGGCCGTCGAGGCAGTCGAGGCCGACTGGTCCACGGAGTACCTGGACCTGATCCTGGCCGTGCGGGTCGTCGACGACTTCGAGCAGGCGCTGGACCACATCGACCGCTACGGCACCGGCAACGCCGACGGCATCGTCGCGCAGGACATCGCCGTGGCCCGCCGGTTCGCCCGCTCGGTGGACTCCGGCAGCGTCTTCGTCAACACCTCCACCCGCTACTCCGACGGCGGCGAGTTCGGCTACGGCGTTGAGATCGGCGTGTCCACGCAGAAGCTGCACGCCCGCGGGCCGATGGGACTGGAGTCCCTGACCTGCGTGAAGAACGTGGTGTGGGGCGAAGGGCAGGTGCGGGTCCTGTGACCGGCCGGGGAGCGACGGCCACCGCCCTGGCGCCGCTGCGCCACTCCACGCTGCTCGACGACGTCTCGCAGGCGGCGTCGATCAAGCAGAACAACCGCGTCTACGAGCTGAAGGCGGCCGGCGCCGACGTCATCACGCTCTCGCTCGGCGAGGCCCTGTTCGACATCCCGATGCCGACGCTGGACGAGCTGGGCCCGGACGCGCACCGGTACTCGCACAGCCTCGGGGTGCAGCTGCTGCGGGAGAAGCTGGCCAAGTACCACGAGCAGACCTCGGGCACGCCGGTGGACCCGGACGGCGAGATCATGGTCACCGCCGGGTCCAAATCAGCGCTCTACATGACACTGCTGGCGCTGGTCGAACCGGGCCAGGAGGTGATCGTCCCGGAGCCGATGTGGGTCAGCTACCACGACCAGGTGCGGCTGTGCCGGGGCGTGCCGGTGGCGGTGCCGTGGGACGGCACGGTGGAGGACCTCGCGGCCCTGATCACGCCGCGCACCCGGGCGGTGATCGTCAACAACCCGCACAACCCCACCGGCCGGCGGATGTCGGCGGCGGAGCTGCTGCGGCTGCACGAACTGGCCGACGAGCACGGCCTGGCGCTGATCGCCGACGAGGTCTACAGCGAGTTCGTGCCCGACGACGCCCCCTGCGCCGGCACCGGGACGTTCGACCCGGGCAAGGAGCACACCATCGTGTGCAACTCGATGTCGAAGAACTTCGGCATCTCCGGCTGGCGGATCGGCTACGTGATCGCCGAACGGCAGCTCATCAGCCAGCTGATGAAGTTGCAGCAGCACATGATCACGTGCGCGCCGACGATCCTGTGCCACTACCTCGCGGAGAACTTCGAGACGGTGCTGGCCCGCACCCGGCCGCAGATCCGCCGCATGGTGGGACTGCGGGCCCGGATGGCGGAGGCGTTCGCGGCGCGGGGTGTGGCGTGCCTGCCCGGGGACAGCACGTTCTATCTGTTCCCGTCGCTGGGCTCCTCGCGGCTGTCGTCGACCGAGTTCGCCGACGAGCTGCTGCGGCGGTATCGCGTCAGCGTCGTCGCAGGGCTCGCGTACGGGCAGTCGTGCGACCGGTTCCTGCGCGTCTCGGTCGGCGCCGAGCCGGAGGACCGGCTGCTGCGCGGCATCCACGCGATCTGCGATCTGATCGAGGAGACCGGGACCGGGCTGGATGCGGGAACCGCGCTCGGTCCGGGAACCGGGCTGGGGGCGGATCGCCGATGAGCGAGGCCGGCAAAACGTCGTACCGGGCCGTCCTGGCCGTCCCGCACGCGCTTTCGACGTTCGCGGCGGCGCTGGTCGGACGGCTGGCGTACGGCGTCGTGTTCCTCGCGCTGGTGCTGACGGTCAGCCGGTCCACGGGCTCCTACTCGGCCGCCGGCGCGGCACTGGCCCTGTTCGGCCTGACCAGTTCGGTGCTGGCGCCGTATCGGGCCCGCCTGGTCGACCGCCACGAGGCTCGACGGGTCTTGCTGCCCATGGCCGGGCTGTGCTCGGCGCTGCTGGCCGGCATCGCGGTCGTCGGATGGCAGTCGGGGGCGCATCGGTTCGCGTTGTGGGTACTGGCCGCCGCGGCTGGCGGATGCGTGCCTCCGCTGGGCGCTTTCATGCGGACGCTGTGGGCCCGCCTCGTTCCCGACGAACAGCTGTTGCAGCGTGCTTACTCGCTGGACGCGGTCGGCGAGGAGCTGCTCTACGTCCTGGGGCCCTTGCTGGCAGGTATCTTCACAGCCTTCAACAAACCCGCGCTGGGTGTCGCGTTCAGTGCGGCGCTCCTGTTGGGCGGGACCGTGTTCCTGGCCTCGTCACCGGCGGCGGCGAACACTGATCCGGCTGCGGATCCGGACTCTGATTCTCCTGACGCGGCAGCCGCTTCTGCCAGCCGTAGTCTCTGGGCCGGAACCGGGTTGATCGATCCGGTCCTGGTCACCGGCGGACTCGGCCTCTGCCTGGGAGCTCTGGACCTGCTCGTGGTGGCGTTCGCCGGGGCGCACGGCAGTACCGCCGAAGTGTCGTGGGTGACCGCCGCGATGGCGGCGGGCAGCGCGGTCGGCGGACTGCTCTACGGCGCCCGGAGCTGGCGCTGGAGCCTGCGGGCACGGCTGCCGGTGCTCGCGGTCGCGCTCGGGCTGTTCTGCGCGGCGGCCGGACACGCCGGGACCATGGTGCTGTTCGTCCTCGCGGCCGCCGTCGTCGGCCTGCTGATCTCGCCGATCCTCACCACCGCCTACCTGATCAGCGGCGAGCTGGGCGCGATCGGGCGCGGCACCGAGGCCAGCGCCTGGGTCAACAGCGCGTTCAACGCCGGGAACGCGGCCGGGGCCGCGGGAATCGGCCTGGTCCTCACTCATCTGTCGCTGCGCTGGTGCTTCGCGCTGGCCGGCGCTCCCCTGCTGGTTCCCGCCGCCCTGGTCCTCGCCCGGCTGGCCCGCCGCGACGGCGGAGGCGACGGGGACGCCGAGCCCTCCGGAAGCACCGAGACCGCCGAGCCCAGCAAGACTCCTGGGACTCCCGAGACCACCATCGCACCATCGGACAACATCCATGCACTGTCATAACGATTGGGGAATGCTGTGACCATCCTGGAGACCGCGCCGACCGACACCGCCGAGGAGCAGAAGGTCCTCGTGCGCTCGGTGTATCAGAAGATCGCCGAGGAGTACGACGAGCGCATCCCGGGTGTGGGGCCGTCGGACGAGGGTTTCACCGCGTCCGAGCACGAGTTCGTGCTGAGCAAGGTCCGCGCCGGGCAGAAGGTGCTGGACATGGGCTGCGGGACCGGGCGCTTCACCGTCCCGATGGCCGAGGCCGGCGCGATCGTCTCCGGCCTGGACATCTCGCGGGCGATGCTCGACGTCACGCAGGGCAAGCTGGCCGAGCAGGGCCTGGTCGCGGACCTCTACGAGGGCGACATGGCCGCGCTGCCGTTCGAGGACGACTCGTTCGACGTGGTGACCAGCATGCTGGCCCTGATGCACATCCCGCTGTCCGACCGCGGCCGGGTCTTCTCGGAGGTGGCGCGGGTGCTGCGGCCCGGCGGCCGGCTGGTGATCTGTGTGAAGAACAGCTTGTTCGAGCAGTTCTTCAAGGGCGACCGGTTCGCCTCGGTCGACATCACCGATGTCGAGGGCGGGCAGCTGCTGTTCACCAACACCCGCGGCGGCGAGGACCTGACGGCGATCTGGCACAGCTTCAGCCCGCACGAGCTGAAGGCCCTGTTCGCCGAAGCCGGGCTGGTCATGACCCACCTGCGTGGCAACTCCCCGATCTCGGCCTGGCTGGCCGACGAGGTGCTGGCCGACAACGCCGTCGCGGGTGTGGTGCGCAGCCTGGAGCGCAACCTCGGCGACGTGCCGCCCTTCAACTACCTGGGCTACCACATCCTCGTCGAGGCCGTGAAGATCGCCGGCTGACCCGGCGCCACCGCGGAATGCCGAACGCCGAACGCCGACCACTGATGACAGAACCCTGATCGCAGAGTACTGATGATTGATCACCGATCGGGAGACGCGGCGCCCCGCGTCTCCCGGCCCCTTCCGGAGGCGACCATGGACAAGCAGATCGTCGTGCTCAACGACGAGGAGCAGTATTCGATCTGGCCCGCCGACCGCCCGATCCCGGCGGGCTGGCGCGCCGAGGGCTTCGAGGGCGCCAAGGACGCCTGCCTGACCCGCATCGCGGAGGTCTGGACGGACATGCGGCCGCTCAGCGTCCGCGGCCTGGCGGCGCACGGCGCGGGGCAGGACTGAGCCGATGATCAGCACCCTGGCCGACCTGTTCGAGGAGCGGGCCGAGCGGGATCCGGAGGCCGTGGCGGTCAGCGGGGAGGACGGCTCGCTGACGTACCGGGAGCTGGACGAGGCCGCGAACCGGGTGGCCTGGGAGCTGACGGGCACTCCTGTCAGTGGACGAACTGTCCTCTGCGCGTTCCACCGCGGCTGTGCGTCCCTGGTCGCACAGCTCGCCGTCTACAAGGCCGGAGCGGTCTACGCCCCGATCGACCCGGAAGCGCCGCTGGACCGCCTGCGGCGGCTGGCCGCGCGTACCCAGGCCGCGGCGGTTCTGACCACCGGGCCGCGGTATCCGGATCTGGCGGCGCTCGCGCCGTTGCATCACAGTGTGCGGATCGCCGACCGTGACTCGCGGCGTCCGCCGCGTTCCACCTCCGCCGACGACGTCGCCTACATCGTCTTCACCTCCGGATCGACCGGCGAGCCCAAAGGCGTCGTGGTCTCGCACCGCGCCATCATCGGCACCACGCGCGCCAAGGTCGGCGTCTACCCCGACCCGGTTCGCAAGTTCCTGATGATCTGGCAGCTGACCTTCGACGCCGCGATCGGCTGCACCTGGTGGGCCCTGGCCGACGGCGGCACCGTCGCGTTCGCACCGCCCTCGCTCGACGGCATCATGACCGCCGTCGACGCCATGCTCGACGGCACCGACGCCGTCTCGCACACCGCGATGACCCCCTCGCACTATCACAGCGCCCTGCAACGTCTGGTCGGCCCGGCCCGCGGTCCGGCGGTGGTCGTGGTCGCCGGCGAGCCCTGCCCCGAACAGCTCGTCGCGGACCACTTCCGGGCGCAGACGTCGTCGCTGCTCTACAACGAGTACGGCCCCACCGAGGCGGCGGTCTGGTGCACCGGCGGGGAGCTGCGCGCCGGGGAGCCGATCACCGTCGGGCCGGCCATCGCCGGCACCGGGATCCTCGTGCTGGACGCGGCGGGCGCCGAGGTGGCGCCGGGCGAGCTCGGCGAGGTCCACATCACCGGCGTCGGGCTGGCCGAGGGCTACCTCGGCGACCCGGCCCAGACCGCCGAACGCTTCATCGAGCACCCGGCCGGACGCCGCTACCGCACCGGCGACCTCGGCCGCCTGCTGCCCGACGGCCGCCTGGTCGTCGTCGGCCGCACCGACCACCAGATCAAGGTCCGCGGCTACCGGGTGGAGCCGGGCGAGGTGGAGTCGGTCCTGCAATCGCATCCCGAGGTCGCGCAGGCGGTGGTGACGGAGCACCGGGGACGGCTGGTCGCGTTCGTCGTGCGGAGGGAGGCGGCCGAGACGACTGCCGCCGCCGTTTCTGACAAGACTGCCGCTGCCGAATACGCCACTGTCGCTATCGCTGTCGCCGGCGCCGCCGCTGCCGCCTTCCCCATCGACCCGGCCGACCCGGCCGACTCGGCCAACCCTGCCGCACTCGTCGTGTGAGCTCACGGAGGAACCCATGTCAGACCCCATCTCCATCCGCGTGAAGCAGGTCCTCGTCGACCTTCTCGACATCGACATGGACGCCGAGGACGTCGAGGACCGCAGCCCGCTCTACTCCACGCCGATCAGCCTGGACTCGCTGACGCTCCTGCGCCTGATCGCCGCGCTGGAGAAGGCGTTCTCCTGCGAGATCGACGACGAGGCCGTGATGACCGCGGACCTGGTCGACGTCGGCAGCCTGGTCGACCTGGTGCTGGGGCAGCTGGCGGCGGCCGGCCTCGTCGCGGATCCGAGCCTGGCATGAGCGGCCCCGTGAACGTCCCGACGCACTGGTACAACGTGGTCGCCGACCTGGCCGGCTACGTCGCCGAGGAGCGGCGCCCCGCGCTCCAGGTCGGCACGCACGGCATCCGGCCGCAGCTGCCGCTGTCGATCTACCGGCAGAGCGTGAGCAAGGAGCCGTTCATCGAGATCCCGCCCGCGGTCCGGGCCCAGTACGAACGCTGGCGACCGACGCCGCTGGTGCGGGCGCACCGGCTGGAACGGCTGCTGAACACTCCGGCGCGGATCTACTACAAGTGCGAGGCCGCGAGCCCCTCGGGCAGTCACAAGCTGAACTCCGCTGTCGCGCAGGCCTATTACTACAAGAAGGCCGGTGTGCGGGGCCTGGTCACCGGGACCGGCGCCGGGCAGTGGGGCACGGCGCTGTCAATGGCCTGCGCTGCCTACGGCTTGGAATGCATCGTCTATATGGTGCGGTGCAGCTACGAGCAGAAGCCACAGCGCCGGATCCTCATGGAGCTCAACGGCGCGCAGGTGCTGCCGAGCCCGAGCCTCACGACCGAGGCGGGGCGGTCGATCCTGGCCGAGGACCCCGACTGTCCGGGCAGCCTCTCGGTCGCCAGCTCCGAGGCGCACGAGATCGCCCAGGAGGGCGAGGGCATCCGCTATTCGGCGGGCAGCGGCGACAACCACGTCCTGCTGCACCAGACCGTCATCGGGCAGGAGGCGGTCGCGCAGATGCAGGCACTCGGCGACTACCCGGACACCGTCGTGGCGGCGCTCGGGGCGGGGAGCAACTTCGCCGGGATCGCCATGCCGTTCTATCAGCAGTCGCAGATCACCGGCCGGCCGACGCGGCTGGTCGCCGTCGAGCCTCGGAGCTGCCCGAAGCTGACGCGGGGCGTCTATATGTGGGACCACCACGACGCGCTCGGCAATACGCCGATGTCGAAGATGTACACGCTCGGTCATACGTTCATCCCGTCGCCGATTCATGCCGGCGGGCTGCGGTATCACGGCGCGGCGCCGGTGATCAGCTGGATGTATCACGAAGGGCTCATCGACGCGGTCGCGCTGGGGCAGAGCCAGGTGTTCGAGGCCGGCGTCACGTTCGCACGGGCCGAGCAGCTGATTCCGGCACCGGAGTCGGCGCACGCGATCGCGCATGTGATCGAGCGGGCGGTGCGGGCGCGAGAGACCGGGAAGGCCGAGAGCATCCTGTTCAACCTGAGCGGGCACGGGCTGATGGACCTCGCTTCGTACGACAAGTACCTCAGTGGGCTGCTGGAGTCCGACTCGGCGGCCGATGAGGACGTGGAGCGGGCGCTGGCGAAGCTTGAACCGGCTCGGGTGTGAGGGAACTGATATGGATCTCGCATGGAGCCCGGAGGAGGTGGCGCTGCATGATCGGATGCGAAGCTGCCAGCCCGAGGACGGCGCTGACTGGAAGACGCTGGCGAACGCCCAGGTGATGGCGCTGCCGGTCCCGGAGGAGTACGGCGGGCTCGGGTTGTCGCCGCTGAGCTGTGCTTATGGGCTTGAGGGCCTGGGGTACGGATGCCGCGACATCGGGCTGCTGGTGCGGGCCGGGGCGCACTTGTGGGCGGTGGAGGTTCCGCTGTTGCGGTATGGGAGCGAGCAACAGCGGCGTGATTATCTGCCCGGGTTGGCTGAGGGGCGGCTGGTCGGGGCGCACGCGATCACGGAGGCCGAGTCCGGGTCGGATGCGCTGGCCATGAGCGCGGTGGCGCGGCGGCGGCGTGATGGCGGTGGATATGTGCTCAACGGGCGGAAGCGGTTCGTGACGAACGCGCCGGAGGCGGATGTCTTCCTGGTATACGCGACGCTCGGCCGGGAGTTGGGGTTCACCGGGGTGACGGCGTTCTTGGTGGAACGGGACAATCCCGGGCTGCGGGTGGAGACCGAGTTGCGGAAGGCGGGGCTGGAGTCGTGTCCGTGGGGCCAGGTGGTGTTGGAGCAGTGCGAGGTCGGGCCGGAGGCGCTGCTGGGGGCTGAGAAGCAGGGCTCGGAGATCTTCGGTGTGGTCATGGCCTGGGAGCGGACCCTGATATTGGCGCCGTTGCTGGGGGCGATGGAGCGGCAGATCGAGGAGTGCGTCGAGCGGGCTCGGACGCGGCGGCAGTTCGGGCGGCGGATCAGTGCTTATCAGGCGGTGACGCATCGGATTGTGGAGATGCGGCATCGGTTGGAGACGTCGCGGGGGCTGGTGCGGGCGGCGGCTTGGGAGTTGGGGGCGGGGTTGGAGCAGCCGCGGGATGCGCCGTCGTTCCTTCCGGAGATGGCGAAGCTGCACGTCAGTGAGGCGGCTGTGGCCACGTTCGATGACGCTATACAGATCTTCGGCGCTTTGGGATACACCGAGGACGCCGGGATCGAGCGGCGCTTGCGCGACGCCCTGGGGACCAGGATCTCCTCCGGTACTTCTGACATGCAGCGCGAGGTCATCGCTGGGAAGTTGGGATTGAGGTGAAGTCGTGACAGAGGTGGCGACCGTATCTGGGCACGAGGAACTGGGTGTCGCAGGTATCGAGGGGACGTTGACCGCGCTACTGGAAGCGGCGGTGCGGCGGGACCCGGAGGCTATCGCGGTTGTGGAGCGGCAACGGCACCAGCAACGGCAGGTCGGGTATGGGGAGCTCGACGAGATCAGCAGTTGTGTGGCGCGGTTGTTCGCGGGGCGGCTGTTCGCGGGGCGGCAGCAGGTCGGGATCTGGCTGAACAAGTCGGTCGAGGCGATCGCGGCTATTTATGCGGTGCTGCGGAGTGGTGGCGCGTATGTGCCGATCGATCCGACGGGGCCGCCGCGGCGGGCGGCTGCGGTGTTGGAGGACTGTGCGGCGTCGTGGCTGATTACTACGCCGGAGCGGGCGGAGAGTCTGCGGGAGTGTGCGCCGGAGTTGATGGAGCGGGTTTCAGTGCTCTGTGTTGGGGAGCAGTGGGAGGAGGTGGTTGCAAGGAACGCGGGATTGCCGTTGGTGTATGTTCCGACGGCGCCGAGTGATGTTGCGTACATTCTGTATACGTCGGGGTCGACGGGGACGCCGAAGGGTGTGGTGCTGACGCATGAGAATGCGCGGGCGTTTGTGGATTGGGCGGTGGAGGAGTTTGAGTTGACGGCGGATGATGTGCTGTCGAGTCATGCGCCGTTGCACTTTGATTTGTCGATTCTGGATGTTTTCGGGGCTGTGGCGTGCGGTGGGTCGGTGGCGTTGGTGCCGGACAGTTGGGTCGGGTTGGGGGCGGGGTTGGTGCGGTTTGTGGTTGAGCAGGGGATTTCTGTGTGGTACTCGGTGCCTAGTGCGTTGCGGCGGATGGTTGAGGCGGTGGGTGGGAGTGAGTTGTATGAGAGCAGGCTGCGGCTGATCGCGTTTGCGGGTGAGGAGTATCCGGTTCGGCATTTGAGGGCTCTGCGAGAGGTCGTGCCGGCTGGGAGTGCTTTGTATAACTTGTATGGTCCGACTGAGACGAATGTTTGTACGTTTCATCGGGTTGAGGCTGCTGATTTGGGTGAGGATGCGCCGAGTGTTCCGCCGATCGGGTTGCCGTGTCCGTATGCGACGGCGGTGGTTGTCGATGGGGAGTTGTGTATTGGGGGGTCGTCGGTGATGCAGGGGTATTGGAATGATCCGGCTAAGACGGATGCGAGTTTGGTGCGGACTGAGGGTGGGGTTTTCTATCGGACTGGGGATGTGGTGAGGGAGTTGGAGGATGGGCGGCTGGTCTACGTCAGTCGTAAGGACACGATGGTGAAGGTCAAGGGGCATCGGATTGAGTTGGGTGAGATTGAGGCGGTGTTGGAGCGGCGGGGTGATGTGGCGGAGGCGGTGTGTGTTGTTGCGCAGGAGGGTGGGGTTGGGGGTGGGAGTGGGAGTGGGGGTGAAGGTGGAGCAATAAGGCTGGTGGCGTTTGTGACGGTGCGCAGCGTCGGAGCGGGAGAGGAGCCTGATGAGCGCACGCTTCGTCGGCACTGCCGGGAATATCTGCCTACTTATATGGTGCCCGAGAAGATCGAGATCGTGGCGTCGCTGATGTACACGTCGACCGGCAAGATCGACCGCCGGTCGCTGGCGATGGCAGCGCTCGCATGAAGACGTTGGAGCGCAAGGAGGAGTTGGGGACGCACACGTTGGAGACGTGGGCGTGGGCGAGTTCGGCGTTGGGGTGCGTGAAGCGGGTTGATGTGTTGGTGCCGGCGACGTGTACGGCGGGTGGGAGTAAGGCTGCTGTTCTGGTGTTGTTGCACGGGTTCGGTGGGAGTCGGTCGACGTGGTTGAGCCGGACGCGGTTGGTGGAGCATCTGCGGGGGTTGGATCTGGTGGTGGTGCTGCCGGAGAGCGGGCGGCGGTGGTTCATCAACGATCATCGGGGGTGGCGGTACGAGGACTACCTGGTAAGGGAGTTGGTGCCGTTCGTGGATGAGAACTATGCGGTGCATTTGCGGCACGGGGTGCGGGCGATCGGGGGGTTCTCGATGGGGGGAGCCAGTGCTCTGATGCAGGCGTTGCGGTATCCGGGGTTGTTCGGGGTGGTGGTGAGTCATGCGGGGGCGTTCGAGGCGCCGGCGCGGGTGGGGGATCCGTATGCGGGGTTGCGGGAGGAGCGGGATTTCATGATTCCTTCGGTGGTGGCGCATGAGCGGGTTTGGGGGCCGGTGGGGAGTGAGGTGCGGGGGCGGTATGAGGTGGGGGCGTTGATTGAGGGTTTTGGGGAGGGGGGCGGGGCTGCTTCTGCTGGTGGGCTTTGCGTTTATGCGGATGTGGGAGAGCAGGATTATCCGCGGATCCTGGAGATGAATCGGCGGACCGTGGGGCGGCTGCGGGGGGCCGGGTTCGAGGTGGAGTATCACGAGCGGGTCGGGGCGCATGATTTGGATTATGTGGATCGTGCGTTGCCCTTCTCGTTGAGGTACGTCGATGACATGACTAGGAGGATCTGACGATGTGTGGGATTGCGGGTTGGGTGGATTGGGAGCGGGACTTTGGGGGCGGTGGGGAGGCTGCTCACGTTGTGAGGGGGATGACGCGGACGCTTGCGCCGCGTGGGCCGGATGCGGAGGAGGTGTGGGTTGGGGGGTGCGCGGCGTTGGGGCATAGTCGGTTGGCTGTTATTGATATTGAGGGTGGGAAGCAGCCTATGGTGCGGGGTGAGGTGGTGGTTGTTTTTAGTGGGGAGATCTATAACTTCAAGGAGTTGCGGGCCGAGTTGGCGGGGTTGGGGTGGTCGTTTGCGACGCGTTCGGATACTGAGGTGTTGTTGACTGCTTATTTGCAGTGGGGTGTTGAGTTCGCGTCGCGGTTGGTGGGGATGTATGCGTTCGCGATTTGGGATCAGCGGGTGCGGCGGTTGGTGTTGGTGCGGGATCGGGTGGGGATCAAGCCTTTGTATTACGCGCGGGTTGGGGGTGGGTTTGGGGGTGGGAGTGGGAGTGGGGTTGTTTTCGGATCGGAGCCGAAGGCGTTGCTTGCGCATCCGGGGATGGTTGCGGAGGTGGATGCTGAGGGGATTGCGGAGTTGATGGCGGTGCCGCGGGCTCGGACGCCTGGGCATGGGACTTTTCGAGGAGTGCGGGAGGTGCGGCCGGGGTGTGTTGTCGTTGTTGATGAGGTGGGGTTGAGGGAGACCTCGTATTGGCGGCTTGAGGCTGGGGAGGATGTTCGGGATTTCGGGGCTGGGTGCCGTGATGTTCGGGCGCTGTTGGATGACATCGTTCGGCATGAGGTGGTTGCTGATGTGCCGGTGGGGGCGTTGTTGTCGGGTGGGATTGATTCGAGTGTTGTTACGGCGTTGGCGGCTCGGGAGTTGTTGACTGGTGAGTTTGTTGCCTTTTCGGTGCGGCCGCCGGGGACTGGTGGGGCGGGGGCGGGGGCGAGTGGAGGGTCGACGGCGGGTGCGGGTGGAGGGGCGGGGGCTGATGTTTGGCGGCCGTCGGATGATGAGCCGTTCGCGGCGTTGGTGGCGGAGCGGCTGGGGTTGAAGCATGTGGTCGCGGGTGTGAGTGTGGATGCGCTTGTGGAGTTGCGGGATGTTGGGCTGGCTGCGCGGGATCTGCCGGGGTGGGGGGATCTGGACACGACTATGCATGTGCTGTTCCAGGCGGTGCGGGACCACTGCAAGGTTGTGCTGTCGGGTGAGGCCGCTGATGAGGTGTTCGGGGGGTACTTGTGGCAGAACGATCCTGGGTATGTGGGGCACTCTTCGTTTCCGTGGATGTATGGGCGGCGGCAGCCTGAGGTTCTGCTGCATGAGGACATTCGGCGGGCGATTGAGCCGGAGAGGTATGAGGCGGATCGGTACCACGAGGCTTTGGGGGAGGTTTCGTATGTGCTTGGGGAGTCGGCGGAGCGGAGGAGGGAGCGAGAGGTTTTCCACTTGGGGGTGACGCGGTGGTTGCCGGGGTTGTTGGATCGGCAGGATCGGATGAGCTCTGCGTTGGGGTTGGAGGTGCGGGTGCCGTTCGCTGATCATCGGCTGGCGGAGTATTTGTTCAACGTGCCGGGGGTGGTGAAGGGGAAGGCCATGCCGAAGGCGCTGTTGAGGGAGGCGTGCGCGGATCTGTTGCCGCGGGAGGTTGTTCAGCGACCGAAGAGTGCGTATCCGGTGAGCAGGGCGGATGCCCATGTGGAGCGGATGCGGGAGTTGGTGTTGGAGATGGTGGCGGATGCGGATGCGCCGGTTTTTGAGCTGTTGGATCGGGAGCGGGTGCGGAGGGCGGTGATGGCGGACGCTGGTGGGGGTGAGGCTCTGCCGGGGCCGATTACTGCGGTGACGCCGGCTATTGGGTTGTCGTATTTGTTGCAGGTCAACGAGTGGGTTGGGAGGTATGGGGTGCGGGTGAGGGTTTAGGGGTGGGGTGGGTTTTTGATCAAGGTTCGGGGGTGGTCAAGAAAGTCAAAAGCTGGGAAAAGCTGGGCAAAGCAGGCGCCTCCGGCGGGGGCCTCGGATCCCTCGGGGAACTGGCGCCGGCTCCATAGGGGGGTAGCTGCTAGTCCCTGCGCTGGCGGTTGGTGAGGTGGGGGTTCGTTCCCCTCGGTCCCGTCGGCAGCCCTACGGGTACAGCGCCGCCGCCCGGGTGTAAAGTCCATGCCGTCACCTTTTTGACCATTGCCTTGCTGTTGCCGATGCATGAACTTGACACCCGGTCGGCGGCACTGTAGGCAAAGCCCTGCCGACGTGACCGAGGGGAACGAACCAAAAACCCAGGCAGGGGACTGACAATCACGGGGCTGCTGGGTCTGATGCTCAGCTTCCGGCCGCCGGTTCGAGTCCCGGGGCGATTTTGCCTTTGAGCGCTGGGCTTCCGGCCGCCGGTCCGAGTTCATGATTTGGTGCTCTGGGCGTGCCGCTGCCGGTCCGAATCCGGGGGCCTTTTTGCTTTTGAGCGCTGGGCTTCCGGCCGCCGGTCCGAGTTCGTGATTCGGTGCTCTGGGCGTGCCGCTGCCGGTCCGAGTCCCGAGGCGTTTTTACTTTCGCGCTCTGGGCTTCCGGCTGCGGGTCCGAGTCCCGGAGGTTCGCTCGTTCGCGCTCTGGGCTTCCGGCTGCGGGTCCGAGTCCCGGAGGTTCGCTCGTTCGTGCTCTGAGCATCCGGCCGCCGGTTCGAGCCTCGGCAGCTCGCGTTTCCTTGCTGCGCGGGCCTGCGGCGGTTCGGCCGGTGCTGCTGTTGGCTGAAAGTCGGTGTCCGGCTGGGGTCTTGGGTGAACATTAAGCGCTGTGGGCGCGGGCGTTGCTTGGCGC
Source organism: Catenulispora yoronensis (assembly GCF_039531695.1). Taxonomy (NCBI): domain Bacteria; kingdom Bacillati; phylum Actinomycetota; class Actinomycetes; order Catenulisporales; family Catenulisporaceae; genus Catenulispora; species Catenulispora yoronensis. Next base: position 20,327 of record NZ_BAAAQN010000045.1, on the reverse strand, counting down.
GTGGATGATTGTGCGAGTGGTTGGCCGAGGGTGGGGGGACGGGGTGGAGAGTGTTTCGCAGGTGTGGGCGGAGCCTGTGGAGCGGGTGGGGTGGTCGTGGATCACTGGGATCGCGTTGGGGAATTTGGGGTTGTTCATGGCTTATTTCGGGCCGTTGGCGGTGTTGTTGCCCAATCAGGTTGAGGCGGCGGTGGGGGCTGGGCACAAGGTGGTGGCTTTTGCGTGGGTGTCGGGGGTGGGGGCTTTGGTGGCTACTGTTACGCAGCCGGTGGCGGGGGCTTTGTCGGATGTGACGGTGGGGCGGTTTGGGCGGCGGCATCCGTGGACGTTGGTGGGGGCGGTGGCCAGTGCGGGGGCGTTGGTGTTGTTGAGTGCGCAGCATACGGTTGGGGGGATCATGGTGGCGTGGTGTTTGGTGCAGGCTTCGCTCAATGCGATGCAGGCGGGGTTGGCGGCGGGGGTGCCGGATCGGGTGCCGGTGGAGCAGCGGGGGTTGGTTTCGGGATGTATTGGGATTCCGACCACGGTGGGGGTCATTTTGTCGGTGGTGCTGGTCAGTAAGGTGGTGCCGGGTAATGCCGGGTATGTCGCGTTGGCTGGGCCGGTGGTGTTGTTGGCGTTGCCGTTTGTGGTGGCTTCGCATGATGAGCCGTTGGTGGCCGGGGATCGGCCGGTGGTCGAGTGGCGGGGGTTTGTGCGGTCGTTCTGGGTGAGTCCGAGGCGGAATCCGGATTTCGGGTGGGCGTGGTTGACGCGGTTTTTGATCATCCTGGCGGAGTCGGCGGCGATTCTGTACCTGTTGTATTTCTTGCGCGATCGCATTCACTACAGCGTGCTGTTTCCGGGGCAGAAGGCGGAGGACGGGCTGGCGCTGCTGCTGGTGGTCTACAGCGTGGTGGCTATCGCTACGGCGGTGGTCGCGGGGGTGGTGTCGGACCGGTTGGGGCGGCGGCGGGGGCCGGTGGCGGTGTCGGCGATGGTGATGGTGGTGCCGGCGGTGATGCTGGCGGTGTGGCCGACGTGGCATGTGACGATTGCCGCGGCGGTGGTGTTGGGGCTGGGGTTCGGCATCTACCTGTCGGTGGATCAGGCGTTGGTGACGCAGGTGCTGCCGACCGCGGAGGGGCGCGCCAAGGATCTCGGGGTGATCAGTGTGGCCAGTGCGGGGGCTCAGGCGTTGGCGCCCGCAGTGGCTGCGCCGTTGGTGGCCTATGGCGGCGGCTATCCCACGCTCTTTTTCGGCGTGGCGGGGATTCTGGTGCTGGGCGCGCTGGCGGTGGGGCGGATCAAGTCTGTGCCCTGAGTCAGGTCAGGGCCGGTACTCCGCCGTTGCGGGAGCCGACGACGGCCAGGTCGGCTCGGCCTGCCACGCCTAGTTTGCGGTAGGTGTGCGTCAGGTGCTGCTCGACGGTGCTGACCGTTATGTAGAGCCGCTTGGCGATCTCGCGGTTGGTCAGGCCGTGGACCACCAGGTCGGCGACGCGACGTTCGGCGTCGCTGAGGACGGCCGCGGACGGCGTGGGTGGGGGCTCGGGGTCGGTCAGGCCGGCGTCCTGGGCCAGGCGGGTGGCGACGGTCTCGGCTTGGCAGGCCTGGGCGATGCTCAGGGCTTGGCGCGCGATCACCTGTGCGCGGCGGGTCTCGCCGAGTTGCAGGTAGGCGGTGGTCAGGTCGCAGAGGGCGCGGGCGAGGAGGTAGCGGTCCTCGCCTTCCTTGAGGGCCTCGGCCGCTGTGCGCAGGAGCATCGGGCGCAGGTGGAGTTCGTGGGTGGCGGCCAGGACGCGCAGGGCTTCGCCGTGGGCGCGCGGGTGGGTCTTGCGGTCGCAGAGTTCGAGCTGCCGTTCGAGGAGCTCGCGGGCCTGGTCGACGGCGCCGGTGGCGAGCAGGGCCTCGGCGGCGTCGGTGCGCCAGGGCAGCAGGCCCGGGACGTCGATCTGCCAGGTGCGCATCAGGTCGCCGCAGGCCAGGAAGTCCGTCAGGGCACTGCGGGGGTCGTCGGTGGCCAGGAAGTGGCGTCCACGGGCCCTGATGTAGTGCAGTCCGTAGCGGCTGCCCAGCATCGCCGGCGGGACCGGGCGGGAGAGCAGTTCGGCGGCGTCCTCGTGGCGGCCCATGTCGGTCAGGGCGGTCAGCAGGCTGGCGAAGCAGGCGCCGAGGGTCACGCCCCAGTTGGCGGCCGGGATCAGGGCCAGGCCGTCGCGGGCGTGGCGCTCGGCGGCGGGCAGGTCGCCCTGGCGGACGCTGATCTCGGCGCGCAGGGCCAGCAGCCGGGCCCGGTGGCTCGGCGACTCGTGGCGGTCGGCGGCGGCCAGGAGCTTGTCGCACCAGGAGGCGGCGCGGGCCGACTGCTCGCCGTAGACCAGGGCCAACAGCGCCGACTCCAGGGCGTCCATGCCGACGCCGGACGGCGCCGAGCGGCGCAGCACCCGTTCGGCCTCCTCGAACACGTGGTGCGAGGGTCCGGTGGTCAGCACCTGGTCCAGGGCGGTGGATGCGCCGAGGCGATGGCGCAGGTCGGTGGTGCCGAGGGTGGCCGCCGGGTGCGCTCCGGGCTTCGCCGGCGGCTCGGGCGCGGCCTCGGGCAGGTGCTGCAACAGCGGCGTGAACGACGAACGCAGCCACGCCCGCGTGATGTGCAGGTCGGCGGCTGCCTCCGGGTCGGCCTTGAGGTCTCCTCCGGACCAGCGTTTGAAGACCCGCAGGGTGTCCTCGGTGCGGCCGTGCCAGAGCAGGACCCGGGTCAGCAGCGTGGCGTCGGAGACCGCGAGCCCGCCGGACTCCAGCGCCTCCAGCAGTTCGTCAAGGTACTGCGACGGCACGGCCGGGCTCAGCCGCCACTCGGCCCGGACCAGCAGCGTGGTCAGCCGCAGCCGGACGTCCTCGTCGTCGCACGCGGCCCGGGCCAGGTGCAGGTAGCCGATCGCGGCGACCGCGCGGCCGTCGGCCAGCGCGGCCCGCGCGGCGTCCTCCAGGACCGGGACCGCCCACGGCGTCGTGGTCCGGCCGGCCGCCCGCAGGTGGCCGGCGATCTCGGCGTTCGGCCGTCCGGCGGCGTGCGCGATGTCCGCGGCCTTGGCGTGCAGCCGGGCGTGCTCGTCCCGGGTCAGGCCGGCCAGGACGGCGGCGCGGGCCGCGGGGTGGCGGAACCGCCCCTGGCGCACCAGTCCGGCCCGCTCCAGCGAGCGCAGAGTGGCCGAGGCCACCGCGGGCTCCAGGCACAGCAGGTGCTCCAGGCCGCTGATGTCGTCGAGTACTGCGATGCCGCGCGCCACCTTCAGCAGCACCGGGGAGGTGCGCCGCAGGCACGACCGGACGGCCCGCGCGTAGCCGTCCCCGATCCGCGCGGCGCCGGGGGCGTCCTCGGGCTCCGGCTCGCCGGGGGTCCGGCGGGCGGCCTCGCGCTGGTCGGCGACCAGGCCGACGGTCAGCAGCGGGTTCCCGCCGCCGGCGTCGAAGCACTCGGCGGCGACCCGCTCCACGGCCCCGGCGTCCAGGCCGGCCCCGAGGTCGGCGCCGAGCCGGTCACGAAGCAGCGCCGCCACCCCGGTGCGGGTGAGCGGCGCGAGTTCGATGACGCGGCTGTGCGGCTGTCGCAGGACATTGAGCCGGAAGGTGGAGTCGGTGGGGCCGATGTCGTCGCCGTGGCCGAGCACCAGCGCGATCCTGGTGTGCCGGATCCGCCGGACCAGGTACTCCAGGCAGGACAGCGACGCGGCGTCGGCGTGGTGCGCGTCGTCGACCACCAGCACCAGCGGCACCCGTTCGGAGATCGCCACCAGCCGCTGGCAGAACCGGTCGGCCACCCGGGCGCAGACCGCGGAGAGCCGGACCCGGTCCGGGGCGTGTCCGGGCTCTGCGAAGCCGGCCGGGTGCCCTCCCCCGCCGGGATCCGGCGCGCCCCGGGACTCCGGATCCCGGCGGGAGCTCACCCCGGCGCAGACCGCGTCGAGTTCCTTGGCGCCGTGGGTGATCAGCGTGTCCAGGAACCGGCGCTCCTCCTCCTCGACCCGCGCGCCCAGCACCAGCTGCGCCAGCACGCCGAGCGACAGGCCGTTCTCCGCCTCGGCGGCGGTGGCGGTCAGCGTCAGCGTGCCGGTGTCGGCGGCCAGGCCGGCGAAGGCGTCGAGCAGGGCGCTCTTGCCCAGCGCGACGGCGCCGCAGACCAGCGCGACCCCGCCGCGTCCGGCGCGGGCGCCGTGGAGCAGATCGGTCAGCTCCGCGATCTCCCGCTCTCGTTCCACCATCTCGATCATGAGGGCCCCCGTCCCATCGCACCTCACGTCCGTCAGAGGGCCAAGCGTGCCGCAGAGCGGCGCTCATATACAAGGGACCTGAGATACTCGATACGCCGGGCCGATCGCAGGTACCCGGCAAGGGGATCGAAAGTTATACCCCGCCCCGGTTTGGCACCCTCGGCGGGACGGTGACTGCGGCCAGGATCAGGTTCTCGCGGACCACCCAGCGCCCGGAGAACTCGGACACCTCGCGGCCGCCGACCACCGGCCCGCCGGTGCGCAGCTTGGCGGTGAACCGTCCGCGCTCGGGCTCGACGGTGACCGCGGCGTCCACGAAGTCGAGCCAGCGCAGGGTCAGCGGGTACCAGGCCTTGTAAACGGCCTCCTTCGCCGAGAACAGCAGGCGGTCCCAGCTCACACCCTGGTGGGTCGTTGACAATCGTTCGATCCAGGCTTGTTCGGCGGGCAGGCTGATGGCGTCCAGCACGCCCTCCGGCAGCGCGGCGTTCGGCTCGGCGTCGATGCCGACCGAGGCGATCTGCGCCGAGCGGGCCACGACCGCGCCCCGGTAGCCGGCGCAGTGCGTGATGCTGCCGACGATGCCGCGCGGCCACTTCGGTTCGCCCCGCGCACCGGCCAGGATCGGCCGCGGCCCCAGGCCCAGCCGGGCCAGCGCCAGCCGCGCGCAGGTCCGCCCGGACACGAACTCGGCCCGGCGGGAGGGCACGGCCCGGGCGATGTGCTCCAGCTCCCCGGCCAGCAGCTCGGCGTCGAGTTCCTCGCGGGTGTCCACGCACTCGGCCGGGGCCGGGACGATCTCGGCGATCAGGGCTCTGGCCGCGAGGTGCGGCGGCGTCTCGACCGGGGTCTGGGCACTGTCCATGGCGCCACGGTAGGCATCGGGCCACCGCCGGCGTAACCGCCCGGAACCCGGTCTAGGGGCGTCGGCCTCGATTATCCGGGCGGATAGTGGCGGCGGCGCCGGCAGCGGCGGCCGGCGTGCGGACATCGGCGCGGCGTAACGGAGGCGCGGGAAAGCAGAGCCCTTGTAATCCATGTGCGGAAGCCCGATCAGCAGTACTGGTAGAACCCTCGGCCGGCCTTGCGTCCGAGCGCGCCGTCCTGAAGCATGTCGAGCAGCACCGGGCTGGGCCGGCAGGACTCGTCGCCGGTGCGGGTGTAGAGCTCGTCCAGGGTCAGCACCAGGGTGTCGATGCCGATCAGGTCGGCGGCCCGCAGCGGCCCGACGGTGTGCCCGTAGCAGCTGCCCATCACCGCGTCCACGCTGGCCGCCCGCGCCCCGCGCCCGACCAGTCCGGCGGCGGCGTTGATCAGCGGGTACTGGAGCCGGGCCCCGACGAACCCGGGCTGCTCGCCGATCAGCACCGGCCGCAGCCCCAGCGCCAGGACCAGGGCCCGGGCCGAGGCCACGGCGTGCTCGGAGGTCCGGCGGCCCCGGGTCACCTCCACGCCGTCGCAGGCCGGGTTCGGGAAGTGGGTGCCGACCAGGTCCGGGGGGCGCCCGCTCCAGTCGGCCAGCTCCTCGATCGGGATGGCCGAGGAGCACGAGGCCAGCGGCGTGCCGGCGGCGAAGACCGCGCAGGCCTGGGCGAAGGCCCGGGTCTTGGCCACGGCGCTCTCGGTGACGGCCTCGACGACCATCGTGGCGTCCCCGCCGTCGGCCACCGACCCGGTGACGCGCAGCAGCCGCCGGGCCGGGCCGGCGCCGGCCGCCTCGGCGATCGCGGCCGCGGCCCGCTCCAGCACCCGGCGCCCGGGGTCCACCAGCACCACCGGGATGCCCCGGTGGACCGCGACGCGGGCCAGGCCCGCTCCAGTGGCGCCCGCACCCAGGATGGTGAGTCGCAACGGCTGCGTGACGGTGTCCACGCGGCCCTCCTCATGTCGCTGACGGTTCTCGGGCGGCCACGCTAAGTGCGCCACGAGGAGGCCACAACCCCGGCTTCCGGATCAGCAGCCCCCTATAAAGGGCCTGATTCCGTCGGCACAGCTGCCTCAGCCGTCGGGTGTCCAGGCATTGTCACCCGGATCCCCCGTTATCAGGCCGGCGGCCGTGGCCTTGTTCACCGCGTCGATCCGGGACACCGCCCCGAGCTTGGTGAACACGCTGTGCAGGTGCCGCTTCACCGTCGCCTCGGAGACCTGCATCCGGCTGGCGATCTGCCGGTTGCTCAGCGCGCCGGCGACCAGCCGCAGCACCGCCAGCTGCGGCTCGGACAGCTGCGGTCCGGCGGTCCGGTGCAGCTGCGCCAGGCTCTCCCGGGAGATCGAGAGCACCATCCGCTCCGGGGCCAGGTGCACGCTGCGGATCGCGGCCACCAGCTCCTTGCGGTCCACGCTCTTGAGCAGGTAGCCGCTGATCCCCTCCGATATCAGTTCTCTGAGGATGATCGGCGGGTCGTACATGCTCAGCATGATGATCCGGCTCGACGGGCTGTCCCGCCGCATCCGGGCGACGGTGTCGGTGGTCCGGCGGCCCGGGATCTCGACGTCGAGCAGGACGATGTCCGGCCGCCGCTCCACCACCCGGGCCAGCGCCTCCTCGCTGTGCGCGGCCTCGCCGACCACCCGGATGTCCTCCTCGACCGACAGGATCTCCCGGACCCCCTCGCGCACCAGCACGTGGTCGTCGACCAGCAGCACCGTGATCCGGCGGTCGCTCGGGCCGTCGCAGACCGGGCCCTCACCTCCCTGCGACATCGCCGGCGTCCCGTCCCTCCAGGGGAATCACCAAGTCCACGTGCGTGCCCTTCCCCATCCTGCTGCGCAGGTGCAGGGTGCCGCCCAGCAGCCGGGCCCGCTCCCGCATCGAGCTGATACCGAACCCGTCGCCCCGGTCGTGGACGTCGAACCCCTCGCCGTCGTCCTCCACGAACGCCCGCAGCTCCTGGGGCGTGATGTCCACGTTGATGACGATCGTGGACGGGCTCCCGTGCCGCAGGGCATTGCGAGCCGCTTCCCGCAGCACCAGGAAGACCTCGTCGACGATCTCCGGGGCGGCCCAGCTCTCGTCCCCCTCGACCCGGATCCGGATGTGCACCCCCTCCCCGGCGCCGCTGTCGACGTACTGCTTCAGCGCGCTCTCCAGACTCTTCAACGAGTGGAACTCGTACAGGTCCGACGTGAAGGCGCGCAGATGCTGCATCGACTCCACGACGGCGCGCTGCGCCGCCTCGACCTTCTGGCTCGCCTTGCCGGAGTCCACCTCGGAGTACATGTCGAACAGTTCGAGCTGCCGGTGGGTGACGCTGATCGAGTGGCCGATCCGGTCGTGCAGATCCCGGGCGATCCGGCGCCGTTCGGTGACTTGCGCGTCATGGATCTGATTCAGGAGAAACCCCGTATAGCCGGCGATGGCCGTCCGGACCCGCAGCATGATGCTGCGTTCCAGGGCCACGGTCGCGGTCACGATCAGGCCGAAAGCCTCAGGCCGTTCCTCAAGCACCCGCGCGACGGCGTCCAGCACCGTCCGGAACATCAGCGAGGCCGACTGCAGCGAGGCGCCGGGGTTGACCCCGCGGGCCGCCCGCGTCAGCCCGATGTCCCAGGCGATCGCCTGATACCCGTCCCCGATGCGCACCCGCCCGGCGCGCAGACTCGCCGCCACGTCCTCCAGCACCTGCCCGGCGTTCGTCATCGCCTGGGCCAGAGCCTCGTCGTCCTGCACCAGCGCGTTGCCCGAGGCCGTCATCTGCTCCCGGTAGCGCTCCAGAATCCGCTCGTGATCGGCCTCGATACGCGCCGCCAGCCAGTCGGCGTCCGCCAGGTCCCCGTTCGATTCCATGGCACCGTCCCCCCTCATTCGCCATGCCATCGGTCGGCTGATGAAATCAACAACCTGTCGAACGTCAAGTTGCCGCTCCCCCTCGCCTCCGCACGTCTGAAAGTCAGCGATTATTCGACGTTGTATGCAACAGACCAACCTCCTTACATCCTACGCGGGCCCTCCGTCGGTCAGGATCGTTTTGCCCCACCGCGTCCCTACCGACCAGTCAGTAAGAAGGGGTGCACGTCCCACCCGATGGTGGAGAAATCTGACCTAACATGCTGACTATATACAGAAGCCAGCGTTACTACAGGCACCGTAGTAGGTCGCGGTTGCATGAACGTTTCGGGCATATCCCGCGTGGTGAAAGTGGGTGCGGAGCAGGTTGTGACGGGGGTGCCGGGGGCTCGTTCTCGTGCTGTGAGAGGCCTGACGGACGTAAATCGGTTCCGTCATGTTTTCGCCTGACAGCGGCGGCCGCGGACGCCCGCCGTACCCCCGCCGACGACACACCACCCCCACCGCCACCCCTGTTCTCCCTGCGCCCCACCCCAGTCCGGACCACCGCCGGAAAGCTGGGGTGTGGCGCGGGACGGGGAGTCCGTAGTCTTCGCGTCAGGAGACTGACGACTGGGGGCCGCGGTTCGCGGCCGGCAGGCCCGACCTCGCTCTCCGACCTGCGAGGCGGCGGTCTGTGGGGCCGCTGCGACCAACGGGTTGCGGCCCGGTGTCGTCCCATCCCAAGAGGGGTGCGCGGGACGGCGCCGGGCCGCGAGCGCCCGAAGGCGGCCGCGACCCGGCGCCGGATCCACCGAGCCCGGGAGACCCGGGCTCACACCGCGCTCACCCCACCTCGGTCCGAATCACGTCCAGCACTTCCGCCACATGCTGGAGCAAGAAGAAGTGCCCGCCGGTGTACACCTTCATCTCGAACCGCCCCGAGGTGTGCTCGGCCCAGGCCTTGGCCTCCTCCAGGCTGGTCTTCGGGTCCCGGTCCCCGGTCAGCACCGTCACCGGGCACTCCAGCACCACCCCCGGCGTGTGCCGATACGCCTCGATCGCCGTGTAGTCGCCGCGGATCGCCGGCATCAGCATCGCGCGGGTCTCGGGGTTCTCCAGCAGTCCGAGCTCGGTGCCCTCCAGCAGTCGCAGTTCACTGATGATCCCGGCGTCGTCCCGCTCGTGGACCCGCTCGTCGCGGTACGTCGACGGCGCGCGCCGCCCGGACGCGAACAGGTGCGAGACCCGGGCCTTGGCCCGCTCCAGCCGCACGGCGACCTCGTACCCCAGGGTCGCGCCCAGGCTGTGCCCGAAGACGGCGACCGGGGCCTGGCCGTCCCCGATCCACGGTTCCAGCGCCTCGCACACCTGATCGGCCAGCACGCCGAGGTCCTCGACGCACGGCTCCAGCCGCCGGTCCTGCCGCCCCGGGTACTGGACGACCAGCACCTCGATCCCCGGGCTCAGCTCCTTCGACACCGGATAGTAGAAGCTCGCCGAGCCGCCGGCGTGCGCCAGACAGAGCAGGCGCGGGGCCGCCGCGTCCGCCGGATGAAATCGGCGTATCCAAGTGTCGCTTCCACTCGCCTTAACAACCATGACCAAGCCTCAAATCGTCTTTATCCGGCAGCAAGAATCAGAATCGGCGATCATGTCACTGAGCATGCGGAACAACGGCGCCCCATCCGGCCGCTTCGCGATGCAACCCGAACGGCAGATCATGCCGCCGTGTCACATTCAGTTTGCTGTACACCTTCGTCAAATGCTGCTCCACCGTGCTCACGGTAATAAACAGCTTCCCGGCGATCTGCCGATTGGTATACCCGTCCGCGGCCAGGGCGGCCACTCGACGTTCGGCCTGGCTCAAAGCCGACCCCGGCTTCGACCCCTGACGCTCGGCCGCTTCCTCGGCCGCCTGTACGGCGTCCGTCTGTGGCAGCAGCGAGCCGGTAAGTGCCCGCGCGCCGCACTGCCGCGCGATCTGGAACGCACGCTGGCTGATCCGGCGGGCCTGGCTGATCTCGCCCAGCGCGTGGTAGGCGACGCCGAGGTCGGCCAGCGCGTAGGCGAGCTCCAGCCGGTCCCCGCTGACTTGCAGTTCCTTGACCGCCTGGCTCAGCCGCAGCGGACGTTTCGCCGGATCGCTGCACGCCGCGAGCACCCGCAGCGAGATCCCCCGTTCCCGGGTGTGCCGCGGCGTCAGCAGCTTCAGTTGTTCGTTGACCAGGTCGTGCGCGGCCTGGGGTTCGTCCATCCGCAACAGTGTCAGCGCGGCGTCGGTCCGCCACGGCACCAGCGCCGGGTAGTCCATCCGCCACTCGCCGGCCAGCCGTCCGACGGTCTCGAAGTCCCGCAGGGCGCTGCTCAAGTCCTCGCGGGCGTAGTGGACTCGCCCCTGCGCCTGCAAATACAGCAGTCCGAAGGGTGTCTCGAACACCGCGTCCGGTACCGGGGTCCGCAAGTGGTTGAACGCCTCGTTGTAGCGGCCCATCGCGGTGCAGGCCTGAAGCAGCACACTGAGTGGCAGGCCCACCGAGACGCCCCAGCTGCCGGCCGGGTTCAGTTCCAGGGCTTCGCGGGCCCGGATCTCGGCCAGCGTCACGTCGCCCTGGCGCAGCGCGGTCAGGGCCCGGGCGACGGTGAACAGCGCGTTCCACGTCGGCGCCCGGTGCTCGGCGGCGTTCTGCTGCAACAGATCGGCCCATTTCCCGGCCTCGTCGAGCCGCCCGCCGAAGCTCAGCGCGATCACCGCCGACAGCAGCACCGGCAGCGTGCGCTCCTCCAGCCGGAACTCGTGCAGCACCCGCTCCGCGACCGTCGCCGACTCGCCGGTCTCGTCGGTGAGCATGCCGACGGTCAGCGCGAGCGCGACGTTCGCGGCCCCGCCGGTCACGCCGCTCGCCGCCCCGCCGAGGTGGAAGCGGGCCGCGAGCTCCTCGACGCCGACCGCTTCGGCCCGGCCCGGGAACAGCAGCGAGGACCAGGCGCGGTGGGCGTCCAGCCGGGCCCGGTAGCGGGGATCCTCGCCGCCGCGCGCGGCTGCTTGGCGCATCGCCTGGCCGGCCTCCTCGGCGCGTCCGAACCACAGCAGACCACTGACTCGCGTCAGGATCGTGCCGTCGTGCGTCAGATCGCCGAGCTCCGCGCTCGTGGGGTACCCGTGGTGCCGCATGGCCAGGGCCGGGTCGATGCGCCACTCGGCGCGGGACAGCAGCCCGCGGGTCTGGGTCCGCGTCGTCTCGTCGGTGGCCAGACTGTGCGCCAGCCGCAGATAGCCCAGCGCGCTGCCGACCTCGGCGTCCGCCAGGGCCTGCTCGGCCGCCTCGTTGAGCACCGCGGCGGTCCAGACCCCGTCGTGCCGGCCGGCCAGCAGCAGATGGTCGGCGATCACCGAGGCCCGCGCGCCCTCCAGCCACAGCGCCTCGGCGGCCGCGGCGTGCATATCAGCACGCTGATCGGGCGTGAGGCCGTCCAGCACCGCCTTGCGCAGCGCCGGCTCCCGGAACCGTCCTTCCCGCAGCACGCCGCCCTGCTCCAGCAGGTCCAGCATCCGCTCCATGGTGCCCAGGTCCTGTCCGGCCAGCCGGGCGGTGGTGGCCACCGAGGTCTGCTCGGCGACCAGCGCGGACCACTGCGCCGCGCGCAGCAGCGCCGGGTCCGACCGGTGCAGGATCCCCACCAGGGCGGCGGTGGTCTCCGCGCCCACCCGCAGCGCCGCCTCGGCGGGCTGGTGCCGCAGGTCCTCGATCAGGCCCCGGACGATGGCCGGGTTGCCGCCGGACAGGCGCAGGCAGTCCGGGGCCAGGCGGACCGCGGCCGCGTCCCCGACCTGGGCGGCCAGCAGGGCCTGGACCGGGCCCGGGCCCAGCGGGCGCAGCCGGATCCGCCGGCTGCGCGCCGGGGGCAGGTCGGCCAGGAAGGTCGGGTCCAGCGGCTGCGCCCCGTTGGCCGCCGTCACCAGCAGGAACATCGGGGCCCGCCGCAGCCGGTTGGCGACCGAGGCCAGGCAGCGCAGGGAGGCCGGGTCGGCGTGCTGCGCGTCGTCGACGGCGAGCACCAGGGTCCGGCCGGTCTCCTCGAACATGTCCAGGATCAGGGCGCTGAGATTGTGCGCGACCCCGGAGACGATGGCCTCGTCGCCGCCGAGCGGGTCGATCTCGTCCCGGCCGGTGAGCACGGTGCGCACCGCCAGCTGCCCGGTGGCCCGCTCCCGGACCCAGGCGGGCAGCGCGGGACTGAGAAAGAGCTGGCTGAGCACGCCGAACTGCAGGCCCCGTTCCACCCGCGAGGCGGTGGCCTCGCAGAACCGGCCGCCGGCGCCGAGCACGTGCTCGGCGAAGGTGTGGACCAGCCGGGTCTTGCCCATGCCCACCGCGCCGGACACCATCGCTATCTGCTGGTTGCCGTCCCGGCAGCGCTCCAAGAGGTCGGAGAGGGTGGTGAGCCCGTCGTCCTCGTCAACCGTCAACATCGTTCGCCGTCACCCCGATTCATCGATTCCTGCCTGCGTGCAAGCCGACTCCCCGCGGCTTCCCGCATAGGCGGCCCGCGCGTTCCCCGCCATCGGCTTCGACGTCCCGGGCTCCAGCGAAAATCGAGGAGCGTCGAATAAAGTGGGGAAGGCACAACCGCGGGCCGAATCCGGTTCGAACGCTACCCGGCGGCCCGAACCGGGCAGACCCCTATCGCACCCCAGATCGAATGCCCCCGGGGGTGGTCGGGCCGGGTGCGGCCGACTCCGGCGCCCGGGCGCCCGGCAGGCGGGCGATGACCTGCGCACCCTTCGCCGACCCTTACCGCCGCGCACCACTAACGGTCGAGCTAGGGGTGTCGGCGGCGCCGAGGCCGTGGATACCGTTGCTCCCGGCATGGGTCGTCGGGCTCGTATTCACCGCGACAAGCTCCTGGTGGGGCGCACGCGCCGTCCTCCCCCGCTCCCCGCGCGGACGGACCGACACCGCATCCGGCCGCCGCGCGCCGCGCGGTCGCCGAATGGCTCTCGGCACGGGAAGCGAGCTCGCGACATGATTGTTTCTACCCTGGAGGCACCGGCCGAGCGGCCGGCGCGGATCATCGGTGTGGGCAACGCCGTCGTCGGGGAGTCCTACTCCCAGGACGACCTGCTCGACATGATGTCCATCGAGGATCCGCGCATCGCCTCCGTCTTCCGCAACAGCGCCATCGAGCGGCGGCATCTGAGCCTGCCGCCGGAGACCGGGCCCGGGACGCGCCCCCCGGAGAGCCAGGGCGGGCTGCTGCGCAAGCACACCACGCAAGGCATCGCGATGGGCGTGGCGGCGGTGACCGACTGCGTCAAGGAGATCGGCGCCGACCTGTCCGACATCGGCTACCTGGTCTGTGTCACCTCGACCGGCTTCCTGACCCCGGGTTTCAGTGCCCTGCTGCTGCGCGCGCTGAACCTCAGCCCGCACTGCGGCCGCCTGGACGTGGTCGGGATGGGCTGCAACGCCGGTCTCAACGGTCTGATCGCGACGACGGCGTGGAGCCGGGCCAATCCCGGCCGGCTGGCGGTGATGGCGTGCGTGGAGGTGTGCTCGGCCGCCTACGTGATGGACGGCACCATGCGCAGCGCGGTCGTGAACAGCCTGTTCGGCGACGGCGCGGCGGCAGCCGCGATCGTCACCGACCCGGGCACGGCCGAGCTCGAGGCGCCGGCCGGTCCGGCGGTGCTGAAGTTCTCCAGCATGATGATCCCCGAGGCGCTGGACGCCATGCGCTACGAGTGGAGCGACGAGCACGGCAAGTTCTCGTTCTTCCTGGACCGCGAGATCCCGTACGTGATCGGCGCCAACTGCGAGACCGCGCTGGAGCGGCTGCTGGAGGGCACCGGCGTGCTGCGCAAGGACGTCTCGCACTGGCTGGTGCACTCCGGCGGCAAGAAGGTCATCGACTCGGTGATGATCAACCTCGGCCTGACCCGGCACGACGTGCGCCACACCCGCAGTGTGCTGCGGGACTACGGGAACCTGTCCAGCGGCTCGTTCCTGTTCTCCTACGACCGGCTGCTCAAGGAGCGCGTCCCGGAGCCGGGCGAGATCGGCGTGCTGATGACGATGGGGCCCGGCTCGACCATCGAGCTGGCCCTGATCCGCTGGTAGCCGAAGGCTCCGCCCCCGCCCGGCCCGCGGGCGGGACCCCCTTGGACGAGGAAGGCACCACAGCCGTGAGCACTGCGACCCTGTCTGACACCCATCCGTCGCCGCGCGACGTGACGGAGATCCCTTTGAACGTGATCGGCACCTTCGGGCAGCTGACCGAGCTGACCGAGCACGCCTCGCGCGCGGCCCGCGACGCCGAACTGGCCGGCGACCGCGCGGTGCTGGTGCTGCGGGCCGGCGGCGGCCGGGTGCACGTGCCCGGGCAGACCGGCATCCACCAGGTGAGCAAGTGGGAGCAGGCGCTGCGTCGGCTGGAGCGGCTGCCGACGCCGATCGTGGCGCTGACGCAGGGCGTGCTGAACGGCCCGGGCATGGAGGCGATGCTGGTGGCCGACTACCGGATCGCCACCCAGGACATGGTGGTGGACCTGTCGCAGGCGGACGGGACGCTGTGGCCGGGGATGGCGGTGCACCGGCTGGCCCAGCAGATCGGGGTGGCCCGGGCCCGCCGGCTGGTGCTGTTCGGGCTGCCGATCGGGGCCGAGGAGGCGCTGGAGATCGGGCTGGTCGACGAGCTGGTGGCGGCCGGCCCGGCGGCCGAGGAGGCGCTGGCCGACGCGATCGGGCTGGCGGCCGGGACCACCGGGCCGGATCTGGCGATCCGTCGCAGACTGCTGATCGACGCGGTCACCACCGAGTACGAGGAGTCGCTCGGCGCGCACCTGTCCGCCTGCGACCGCGCGCTGGCCCTGGTGGTCCGCTCCGCCGACGGCGGAAACCCGTCATGACGGGGATCGCGCCGCCGCGGGCGGCTTCCGTCGCCCCGGGCGCGGCCGATCGGGCCGGTTCCCCGGAGTACGCCGAGCACCCCGAACACGCCGAACACGCCGAGTACCCGGCGCCGCCCGAGCCGCCGCGCCTGTCGGGCTCGCTCGGCCGCGACACCATCGCGCTGGCCGACTACGTCCAGGCCGTCGAGGCCCCGCTGGAGACGCTGCCGCCGCGCGCGGAGCGCACGCCCGCGCAGCAGCACACTGCGCAGACCGCGCTGGACGCGGCCCGTGCCGCGCGCACCTCGTTCCTGCGCCGCCACGTCGAGGCGGTCTACGACCGGCTGACGGACAACGGCGACGCGCATCCGCGTCTGGAGGCTCTGGTGCCGGAGGCCGCGGTGCGGTTCCCGGGCCTGGTGCCGACGGCGGCGCGGATGGCCGTCGAGGAGGGTCGTCAGCAGGCTGACAAGGAGGGCCTGGAGATCGATCAGGCGATCTTCTGCCATGCCGTCCTGTCCTCCCCCACCGCCGGCGCGCATCTGCTGGCGAGCATGCGGCGGCCGACGGCCCGCGCGCTGGAGCTGCTGCCGGAGTTCCGACGCACCGGTTCGGTGCGGCTGGCCGCCGTGCATCTGGAGCGGCGCGGCCCGGGGGCGCACCTGACCATCGTCAACAAGCACTGTCTCAACGCCGAGGACAACCAGCACGTCGAGGACATGGAGACGGCCGTCGACCTGGCGCTGCTCGATCCTCGGGTGCGGGTCGGGGTGCTGCGCGGCGGGGTGATGAGCCATCCGCGCTATCAGGGCAAGCGGGTCTTCAGCGCGGGCATCAACCTCAAGGAACTGCACGCGGGCCGGATCTCCTATCTCAGCTTCCTGCTGCGCCGGGAGATCGGCTACCTGCACAAGATGCAGCACGGGCTCGCTCCGCTTCAGACTCCGAGCTGGCCCCCGGCCCCGCTGTCGAAACCGTGGGCTGCGGGCGTGGAGGCGTTCGCGATCGGCGGAGGCGCCCAGATCCTGCTGGTCCTGGACCGGGTGATCGCGGCCTCGGACGCCTTCGTCAGCCTGCCGGCGGCGCAGGAGGGCATCATCCCCGGAGTCTCGAACCTGCGCCTGGGGCTCGGCGTCGGCGGGCGCCTGCCGGCGCAGATGATCCTGTGGGATCGCAAGCTCGCGGTGACCGAGCCGGAGGCGGCGGCGCTGATCGACGAAGTCGTCGCGCCGGAGGACATGGACGCGGCGCTGGAGGAAACGGTGCGCCGCCTGTCCGCGCCGGCGGTCGTGGTGAACCGGCACATGCTGGCCCTGGCGCGCGAGCCGATCGAGGCGTTCCGCATCTACCTGGCCGAGTTCGCGCTCCAGCAGGCGCTGCGAATCCACGCCGACGACGTCCTGGCCAAGGTCGGCCGGTTCACCGCCGCGAGTTCCGGAGGCGCCGGATGACGGCGGAGTCCGCGGCCGCGGCATTTATCAGGATCCTGCGGGAGGAGGGGGTGACCCGGGTCTTCGGCAACCCGGGCACCACCGAGCTGCCGTTCCTGGAGGCCCTGCAGTCCGCCCCGGATCTGGAGTTCGTCCTGGGCGTGCACGAGGGCTCGGTGGTCGCCATGGCCGACGGCTACGCCCGCGCCACCGGCCGGCCGGCGTTCGTCAGCCTGCACATCGCGGCGGGCCTGGCGAACGGCCTGGTCGGCCTGCTGAACGCGAGCCGGTCGCGCACGCCGCTGGTGGTCACCGCCGGGCAGCAGGACCAGCGCCACCTGGCGGCCGACCCGATGCTCTCCGGCGACCTGATCGGGCTGGCGCGCGCCGCGGTGAAGCAGACCTTTGACGTGCGCCGTCCGTCGGACCTGCCGGTAATGCTGCGCCGGGCCTTCGCCGCGGCGGTCACGCCGCCGGCCGGGCCGGTGTTCCTGTCGGTGCCGATGGACGTGCTCGCCGATCCGGAGCCGGTGCCGGTGCCGGACCGGTCGACGGTGGCCGCGCCGGGGCCGGCCGCCGGACTGCCCCGGCTGGCCGAGCTGCTGCGCGCGGCCCGGCGCCCGGCGCTGGTGGCCGGTGACGGCGTGGGCCGGGACGGGGCCGTGGCGGAGCTGGTAGCGGTCGCCGAGGCGGTCGGCGCGGTGGTGTATCAGCAGCCGATGTACGACGGCGTCAACTTCCCGGGCTCGCATCCGCTGTACGCGGGGATGCTCGGCGCCACGGCGAGCGCCCTCCGGGAGGCTCTGGACCCGTATGACACGGTCCTGATCGTCGGCACGCACGCGTTCATGCCGCACCACTACACCGCGGGTCCGCTGGTGCCGGAGCATTGCAGGATCCTGCAACTCGATCCGGATCCGGCGGAGATCGGGCGGAACTTCGGGGTCGCGTACGGGACGGTCGGGGCGGTGCGGCCCTCGCTGGCCGAGCTGGGGCGGCTGCTGGCCGGCAATGTTTCCGAGGCCGAAGCCGAAGCCGAGGCCGACGCCAAAGCCGTGGCGGGCCGGATCGCCGACGCCAAAGCCGTGGCAAGCCGGATCGCCGAGGCGGCGGCCGTGGCGGCGGCCACGCGAGCGCGTGTGGACGCGGACGCTCGGGCCCGCTACGGCCCGGCGCCGTTGGATCCGCTCGCCGCCGCGCACGCCGTGGCGGCCGGGCTGCCGGCGGACGCGGTGGTCCTGGAAGAGGCCATCACGACGGGTCTGAAGCTGCGCCAGGTGCTTTCCCTGGACCTGCCCAAGTCGTATGTCCATACCGTCGGCGGCGGGCTGGGATCGGGCATCGGCGCCGCGATCGGCAGCCGGCTCGGGGATCCCTCGCGTCCGGTGGTCGCGGTGCTGGGCGACGGCTGCGCGCTGTTCGGCTTGCAGGGCCTGTGGTCCGCCTCGCACCACGAGGTCCCGGTGACGTTCGTGGTGATGAACAACGGCGAGTACCGGACGCTGAAGGACACGCTGGACTCCTGGAACAGCGTGGCGACGGCGTCCGGCCGCTACATCGGCCTGGACCTGGCGCCGCCGCATCTGGACTTCACGCGTGTCGCGGAGTTCTTCGGCATCCAGGCCGCGCGCGCCGAGAGCGCGGAGCACTTGATCGACCTGGTCGCGAAGGCGGCGGCCGGCGATCAGCCGTTCCTGATCGACGTCCCGATCACCGGCCACGCCTCGGCGCCGCGCGTCCCAGAGGACTGATGGTCCCGGCTGCCGGCCCCGTTGGCAGGGACGGTCACCGTCCCTGCCAACGGGGCTCGCGCTTCTCCGCGAAGGCGGCGGGCCCTTCCTTGGCATCCGCGCTGTGCATACGCCGCTCCTCCCACTCGAAGCGGTGGTAGAACGCGTCTTCGAGCGGCATGTCCACGGAGCGGTAGGCGGCTTCCTTCGCCGCGCGCACCGCGAGCGGCGCACAGGCCAGCAGGTCCGCGACCCAACCGTCGACGCAGACGTCGAGCTGGTCGTCCGGGACGACCTCGTTGACCAGGCCGAGTTCGTAGGCCCGGTCGGCGGTGATGCGCCGGCCGGTGAGCAGGTAGCCCATAGCGGCGCGGAGCGGGGCTTGGCGGACCAGCCGGAACACTCCCCCGGCGCCGGCCATCAGGCCGACGCGGGCTTCCGGCAGCGCGAATTCGGCGCCGGCCGCGGCGATCACGATGTCGCAGGCCAGCACCAGCTCGAAGCCGCCGCCGAGGGCCAGGCCGTTGACGCGCGCCACGACCGGCTTGGAGAGGGTGAAGCGCTCGGTGAGCCGGGGCCAGCCGGGTTTGCCGCGGCTGCCGAAGGTCGACGGCGCGGCGAGGCCGGCCGCCTCCAGCTCGGCGAGCTCTTTGAGGTCCTGGCCGACGCTGAACGAGCGCGGGCCGGCGCCGGTGAGGACCGCGACGCGCAGGGCGTCGTCGGCCTCGTAGTCGTCCCAGATCTCGCCGAGTTCGGCGTGGGTCCGCCGGTCCATCGCGTTGAGGACGTGCGGCCGGTCGATGGTCACGTGGGCGACCGCGCCGCGCTTGTCGTAGCGGACGCGCGGCTGCTCCGGCTGGCCCATTCGCTTCCCTTCGGCAAGAGCCCTGATTCAGGGACGGCACCTGTCGGACACCACGTTCAGAACGGGAAGACCGGTGCTTCGCGCTTCGCGCTGACCCACTGCCACTGGGTGAAGTCGTCCCAGCTGTGCTGCGCACCGAAGCGCGCGCCGTTGCCGGAGGCGCCCCAGCCGCCGAAGGACACGAAGGCGTCGTCGTTGACCGTCTGGTCGTTGATGTGCACCATTCCGGCGCGCAGCCGGTCGGCGAGCGCCTCGCCGCGGGCCACCGAGCCGGTCTGGACGGCCGCCACCAGGCCGTGATCGGTGCTGTTGGCCAGTTCCAGCGCGTGCTCGTCGTCGCGGACGGCGATGACCGGCGCGACCGGACCGAAGATCTCCTCGGTGAACGCCGGCATCCGGGGCGTCACGCCGCCCAGGACGGTGGGCTGGTAGAACAGGCCGTCGTAGGTCCCGCCGGTGCGGATCCGGGCGCCGGCGGCCACCGAGGCGTCGACAATCCCGGCGACGCGGCGCAGCTGCGTGGAGTCGATGAGCGGGCCCAGGTCCGCCGGGCCGGTCCAGGGGTCGCCGACGGTGAGCTTCGCGGCCCGCGCGGTGAGGCGCTCCAGATAGTCGTCGACGACGGCCTCGTGCACCAGGTGGCGGCCGGCGGCCATGCAGATCTGGCCCTGGTGCAGGAACGAGCCCCAGGCGCCGGCCGAGGCGGCGGCGTCCAGGTCGGCGTCGTCGAGCACGATCAGGGCGTTGTTGCCGCCGAGTTCGAGCAGGGCCCGCTTGAGCGCGCGCCCGGCGGTCTCGCCGATCTGGCGGCCGACGGCGGTGGACCCGGTGAAGGCGATCGCGGCGACGCCGGGGTGCGCGGCCAGCGCGGCGCCGCAGCCCGCGTCGCCAGGCAGCACGTGCAGGACGCCGTCGGGCAGCCCGGCCTGTTCGAACAGGCGGGCCAGGAAGACGCCGCCGGAGACGGCGGTGCGCGGGTCCGGCTTGAGCACGACGGTGTTGCCGAGGGCGAGCGCGGGGGCGACGGCCCGCAGCGACAGGACCATCGGGACGTTCCACGGGGCGATCACCCCGACGACGCCGAGCGGCACGCGGCGCGCGACCGAGGTCGCGCCGGGCGCGGCCGGTTGCAGCACGCCGTGGGGCTGGGTCGGGAGCGAGGCGGCGACCCAGAGTTCGTCGAGGGCGGAGCCGATCTCGAAGTCGGCCTTGGCCCGTACCGAGCCGCCTTCGCGGATCAGCCACTGCTCGGCCTCGGAGCGGTGCTGCTCCAGCAGTTGCGCGGCGCGGCGCAGGACCGCGGCGCCCTCGGCGGCCGGGGTGGCGGCCCATCGCGGCTGCGCGGCGGCGGCGCCGTGCACCGCCGGGTCGATGTCGCCGGCGGCGGCGAG
>NZ_BAAAQN010000044.1:0-109993 GCF_039531695.1 Catenulispora yoronensis | reverse complement strand
GCTACGTCATCGGCGGCGTACCCCGCGAATGGCGCACCGGCGTCGGCGGCTCACGCCCCGGATACCTCAGCGTCTACCACGCCTTCAACATGCTCTCCCCCTGGATGGTCGGCGCCATCGGCAACGCGGGCGACTCCGACAACGCCTACACCAGCCTGACCGTGCCGGACCTGGCGGACTGCACCGCCAACGGCGTCGACTACCAGCCCTGCGTGCTGCCCGGCGACGTCTCCGGACGGCAGCGCGCCCATGGCGACTTCATGTGGCGCCAGTTCTACAACATGGCCCGCGCCGGAGTGCAGAGCGTCTACATCTCCATGTTCGACGAGTACGGCGAGGGCAACCAGATCGCCAAGACCGCCGAGAACGCCTCGATGTCGCCGGTCGGCGCCGGGCTGCTGGCTCTCGACGAGGACGGGACCGCCTGCTCCTCGGACTACTACCTGCGCCTGACCAACGACGGCGGCCGGATGCTCAAGGGCCAGATCGCCGTGACCGCGACCAGGCCCACACAGCCGGTTTCCGGCTCCGGCGGGAACCCGCCGCCGACCACCGGCAACCTGGCGCTGGGGAAGGCGACCTCGGACAGCGGGCACTCGCAGAATTTCGTGTCGGCGAACGCGGTCGACGGCAACGCGAGCACCTATTGGGAGAGCACGAACAACACGTTCCCGCAGTGGTTCCAGGTCGACCTCGGCACGGCGGGCGCCGTCGCCAAGGCGGTGTTGAAGCTCCCGGCGTCCTGGGGCGCGCGCACGCAGACGCTGACGCTGGCCGGCAGCACCGACGGCTCGACGTTCTCGACGCTGGCCGGTCCGGCGGGCTACACCTTCGACCCGGCGTCGGGGAACGCGGTGACGATCGCGGTCAGCGCCGCGTCGGTGCGGTACCTGCGGGCCACGTTCACCGCGAACACCGGGTGGCCGGCCGGGCAGCTGTCGGAGTTCGAGGTGTACGCCCCGACCGGGGGCGGCGGTGGCGACACCCAGCCGCCGACCGCGCCGGCGAACCTGGCGGTGTCCGGCCACACCTCGTCGAGCGTCTCGCTGACGTGGACCGCGTCGACGGACAACGTCGGCGTGACCGGCTACCAGGTGCGGGTGAACGGCACGACCGCCGCCACGGTCACCGGGACGTCGGCCACGCTCGGCGGCCTCAACCCGTCGACCACCTACAGCTTCAGCGTGGTGGCGGCGGACGCGGCCGGGAACCTGTCGCCGGCCTCGGCGTCGGTGTCGGCGACCACGGACGCGGCTCCGAACACCAACCTGGCGCGCGGCAAGGCGACGTCGGACAGCGGCCACACGCAGAACTACGTGTCGGCGAACACCGTGGACGGCGACGCGAACAGCTATTGGGAGAGCACGGACAACGCCTTCCCGCAGTGGCTGATGGTGGACCTCGGCGCCGCGACCTCGGTGTCCCGGCTGGTGCTGAAGCTGCCGCCGTCCTGGGGCGCGCGGACGCAGACGGTGTCGGTCGCCGGCGGCGCGGACTCCTCGACGCCGACGACGCTGTCCGGCTCCGCCGGCCGCGTCTTCGACCCCGCCTCGGGCAACGCGGCGACGATCACCTTCGCGGCGGCGAGCGTGCGCTATGTGCGGCTGACCTTCACCGGCAACACCGGGTGGCCGGCCGGGCAGGTGTCGGAGTTCGAGGTCTACGCGAGCTGAGACGGCCGGGATAGCGGGGACTGCGCAGACGGCGCACACAGCGGAGACAGGGCAGATGGCGCAGACAGGGCAGACGGCAGTCCCGCCGGCTGTCGCTCCAGGGCGACCGGCGGGACCGGGTCGGATATCGGTCGGGGCTCAGGCCGCGTCGGAGGAGGACCACATGAACGCCATCACATCCAAACCGACTGTAGTTGGCGCGCCGCGCCGGACCGCTGCTGCTTCTCCGTCGTCGAGACCCCGGGCGGCGGTATCACGACGGCGCCGCCGCCCGGACCCGAATGGTCTCGGTTGTTGACTTTCATGCACTGCTCCTCGCGTCTGGAACGAACCGGGCCTGCGGTCCCCGCGCCGCAGGCCCAATCCGATATTCCAAGACGCTTCTAATCAACGGATAACGTCCGGCTAACCCACCGACGCGTTGGCGTACAGGGGGTCTGGCCTCGCCCGCCGACTTTGACGCGGAGCTCCCGGAGTGCTCGGGAAAGCCAGGGCCGCGACGCCCGTGCCGCGGCTCCCGAAATCAATATTCTGCGACTCCGCTAATCAACCGATAACGGTTCGGCAATCGCGCGGCTGACGGCTCCGGCGACTTCGGCGGATTCCCCCTCGGGCTCCGTTTCGGCCTCGGCTCCGGGCTCGGTTCCGGGCTCGGCTCCGGACTCGGTTCCGGCCTCCGAGGACTCGGCGAGCACCAGCAGGTACCGCGCCAGCGTCAGCAGCACCTCGCGCGCCGAGTCCCGGTCCCGGGCGTCGCAGTAGACGATCGGCACCACGTCCGGCAGGTCCAGCGCGGCGCGCAGCTCCGGCACCGGGTACACCGGCGCGTCGGGGAAGCAGTTGGCGGCGACCATGAAGGCGACGCCGCGCTTCTCCAGCCGCTCCAGCACGTCGAAGCTCTCGGCCAGCCGGCGCACGTCGACCAGCACCACCGCGCCGAGCGCGCCGTTGACCAGGCCGTCCCACAGGAACCAGAAGCGCTCCTGGCCCGGGGTCCCGAACAGGTACAGCACCAGCCGGTCGCTGATGCTGATCCGGCCGAAGTCCATGGCCACGGTGGTGTGGTCCTTGTCGACGCCGCGGGCCTGGTCGGCGTCGCCGGTCATGTACTCCTCGGTGGTCAGCGGCCGGATCTCGCTGACCGAGGTGACCAGCGTGGTCTTGCCCACCCCGACCGGCCCGACGACGGCGACCTTCAGCGCGGCCGCGGTCGTCGTCGCCAGCGCCGGCGGCTCAGAGCCGTTGGAGCCCATTGATCACCTCCTGGAGCAGGGCCGCGTCGACGGAGGCGGCGCGCGCCGGACGACGTTCGGCGGCCAGGCCGGCGTCCACCAGGTCGCCGATCAGGACCGTCGCGGCGCTGAACGGCAGCGCCAGGTGGGCAGCGATCTCCGCGACCGACAGCGGCCGTCGGCACAGGTCCAGGATCGCCCGATGCTCGGGCAGCAGCGCCGGCCTCGGGACCGCGTCCCGGCCGGCCGGAAAGCCCGGCGAGGCGCCCGGCGGACACCCGGGACTGCCGGCCCGCCAAGGCGGAGCCGCGGCCGCATCCGGCGGGACGACCGCCACCACCAACGTCACCAGGTCGAAGCGGCGCCGCGGCCCGGAACCGCTGCGCCCCTGGGTGATGACGTAGGTCCGGGTCAACGGTTCGGCGTCGGCATCGGAGGTGGGCCGGGGCGCGGCCGGACGCGACCGGAGGTTCTCGGCCCCCGGTGACGCGACCACCGGCGGCTGGAAGACCGCCTGCCCCAGCCCCGGAGGGAGGGAGCCAGGGTCCTGCGATCCCCGCCGGGTCCCGGCCCGGTGCACGCCGCCGGCCGGGAACACCGGGCCGGAGCCCGGGCCGAGGCCGGAGCCCGGCGCCGGGCCTGAGCCCGAGCTTGAACCAGGTTCTGGACCAGAGCTCGAACCATAGCCTGAGCCATACCCTGAGCTTGAACCAGGACCCGGGCCATAGCCAGAGCCATAGCCCGAGCCAGGATTCGGACCGGAGCTCGAACCAGGGCCCGAATCGGAGCCCGGGCCGGAACCCGGGACCGGGCCGGAACCAGGACCGGAACCAGGACCAGGACCAGAGCCGAGGCCGGAACCAGGACCGGAGCGGGAGCCGAACCCGAACCCGGGCCCGGAATGCTGGCGTCCGTCCGCGCGGTGTCGCGCCGGATCCACAGCGGTCACCGCAGCGTCGGCGTGCCGGATCGGGCCGAGGCGGCGAGGTGCTCGCCGAGGCGTCCCACCAGGTCCCGCATCCGCTCCCCCATCAGTCCGGGATCGACCTCGGCGTCGGCCAGGGTGGCCAGGAACGCGCCGGGCCCGGCCGCCATCAGGTAGAAGAACCCGGCGGCGTACTCGATGACGACCATCCGCATCGCCCCGCCGGCCGCGAACTCGCCGCCGACCGCCGAGGACAGGCTCTGCAGCGCCGAGCAGGCGGCGGCCAGCCGGTCGGCGGTGTCGTCGTCGGTGGCGTACTGGGCCAGCCGGAAGCCGTCGGCGCTGAGCACCACGATGTGCCGGGTCTCGGGCACTCCCTTCATCAGGTCCCTGAGCATCCAGTCCAGGTTCTGCCGGTCCGCAGTCACGATCGGCCGCCGTCCTTTCCGCCCATGAAGGCGCCCAGCCACTGCCCCGCGCCGGGCGCGGGCTTGTCGGTCACGGTCTCGGCGGCCACCGGGACCGCGTTCGGTGGGGCGGCGGTGGCCCGCCGCCGTTGCGGCAGCCCGCTCGGGCCGACCGCGTCGGGGTCCCAGGTGGACGGCCGGGGGGACGGGCGCGCGGACCCGGCCGGCGCCGGACCCCGGCCCGGCGCGCCGGGACCGGCCGGGCCACTCCGGCCCGCGGCATCCGCGCCTCCCGGTACGCCATGGCCCGGCCGGCCGCCCAGGCCGCTCCGCTCCGGCACCGTGACCAGCGCCGCGGGCAGCCGCAGGACGGCCCGGGTGCCGCCCTCGGCGCCGGCGCCCACCTCGGCCTGGAAGCCGGTGCTGCGGGCCAGGCGGCCGATCACGGTCAGGCCGAGCCGGGGCGGGCCCTCGGGCCGGACCGGGTCGGCCTCGGCCTCGGCACCGGACAGGGCCCCGGTCGCATAGCGCTGAGTCGCCGGGTTGAGCCCGACCCCGGCGTCCTCGACGGCGACCACCAGCTGCACCCCGTCGCCGCCGGGCGCCGAGGCGTACTCGGCGCACACCCGGACCCGGGTGTCCGGCGGCGAGTAGCGGGTGGCGTTGTCCAGCAGCTCGGCCAGGGCGTGCACCACCGGCTCGACGGCGGCGGCCGCGACCGCGGTGTCGGCCGGCACCTCGACGTCGACCCGCGGGTACTCCACGATCCGCGACATCGCGCCGCGCACCACGTCCAGCAGGTCCACCGGCCGGGTCCGGCGCCGGCCGGGGTCGGCGCCGCCGAGCACGGCCAGGCTGTCGGCCAGCCGGCCGATCAGCGACACGCCGTGGTCCAGGCGCAGCAGGTCGCCGAACACCTCGGGGGTGTCGCCGTGCCGCTCCTGCATCGCGCGCAGGTCGTGCAGCTCCTGGTTCACGGTGGCCTGGATGCGGCGGGCGATGCCGACGAACGCCGCCGCGGCCGCCGCGCGTCCGGAATCCGGGTCCGGTGCGGGCGCGGGCACCGGACCCGGACCGGGCGGCGGCGCCGACCCGGTCTGGGGGGTCTTCGCGGGGACGGACGCCGCGCCGCCGTCCGCCGCGCGGTCGAACCGGTCGAACCGGTCGGCGCGGCCGGTTCGATCACTTCGGTCACTTCGATCAGCCCGGTCGATCCGATCAGCCCGATCAGCCCGATCGGCACGATCGATCCGATCAGCCCGGTCGGTCCGATCAGCCGGCCACCGGCGGACCCGGCAGGCGGCCGCGGCCGCGAGCAGCCCGGCCTCGGCGCACAGCAGGGCGGGTAGTTCCGCCCCCGCGCTCCACAGCGCGGCGCTGACCGCCGCGGACGCGAGCGCGGCGGCGGTCACCGCCCTGGCGGTCCGGCCCACCGGGACCCGCTGGGCGTGGGAATGGGGATTACGCACTGGCCTCCTCGGCAAGGTCGGTCGCGGAGATGGTCCCCATGCCTATCCCACAATCCGGTGACCGAGGCCCGGAATCTCCGCCTCGCCAGGGTTCGCCACCCTGAACGCCAGGTCGAGGCGGACTTCGAGAGGACCTGCGGCGAAGTCGCCCCCGTCCGGCGGTCGCGCCCCGACAGGGTGTTCGGCAACGAAGGCGGTGAAGAGTGCCAGAACGGAAGAAGCCCGGACGAGGGGAACCGGAATCAGGCGCCCCGGCCTCCCGCGGGGCGGCCGCCGCGCGTGCCGCCACCACCCGATCCGCGGGACGCGCCACGGCGAGCAAACGTCCCCGCGCCACGTCAGGCCGAGCGAAGGAGCAGACCATGTCAATGAGCGTAGACGCCGTGCTGAAGGAAGCCATGTCGATGGAGGGCGCGATAGGTGTCGCCCTGGTCGACTACAGCAGCGGTATGACCCTCGGGGAGGTCTCCTCGACCAAGGAGCTCGACCTCACCGTCGCCGCCGCCGGCAACACCGAGGTGATGCGCGCCAAGATGCGCACGATGGACATGCTGAAGATGAACGACTCGATCGAGGACATCCTGATCTCCCTCGGTCGCCAGTACCACCTGATCAGGCCGCTGACCTCGCGTTCGGGCAGCGGCCTGTTCATCTATCTGGCGCTGGACCGCTCCCGGGCGAACCTCGCCCTGTCCCGGCACCAGCTGCGGTCCCTGGCGGACAACGTCGAGCTGTAGCGGCGCCCACGGCACGGCCGCGGCCGCCCCGCCCGGCGCCTACCGCATCGCGGGAGGCGCCGGCGCATCGGCCTCGGACATGTCGACGAGCGCGGCGGCCGCGGCGTTGCCGCGGATCGACTCGATCCCGTTCATCACCGCCGCCTTGGACTCGTACGCCTCGCCGACGGCGATGATCTGCCCGTTCCCGGCCTTGAGCCGGAACCGGTACTTGCCCGCCTTGTCCTTGTACACCTCGAACTTGCCGGCCATCTCGCGCCCTTTCGCCGAGCCGAGGGCCCCGCCGGGCCCCGGACGCTCCCAGTCTCGGCGCGCCGGGACGGCCGCGCACCAGGACAGGTCCGGACGTGGGACCCGCCGCGGCAACCATCACCGCAGCGGCGGCCGCGTCCCGTCGATCGGCCGCCGCGTCGTCGCGGCCACACCGGGAATGGTCGGCGGTCATGCCGAGCAGGCGGTGGTCGACGCCGACTCCTTCTATACAGTGCCCGACTTCGCCAAGCCCGAGGCCGAACAGCGCACGGACGTCGAGCGCACGGACGTCGAGCGCGCGCCGGCCGAGCTCGCGACCGGTCGGCTCACCCCGGTGCTGCACGCGGCCTTCTCCTTGGAGAACGCCGCCGAGGCGCACACCGAGCCGGCCGACCGGCGCACGACAGGCGCGGTCGTGCTGAAGCCCGCGCTCAGCTGATCGTGACCACGTCCAGGTCCGGCGCGTAGGCCGTGTCGTTGTGGAACGTGATCGTGTTCGACCCGGCGGCGAGGGCGACCGTGACGCTGGCGTTCACCGGCGTCGAGAAGCTGGTGCCGGTCAGGTTCTCCACGATGTCCGGGCCGCCGTTGACACTGATGTAGAAGGTCCGGCTGCCGTTGAGCAGATAGGTGAAGGTGAGCGTGTGGTTGCCGGCGGACGGCTCGGTGACCCCGTTGATCGTCACCGAGTTGGCGGCGCCGTTGCCGATGTAGCCGACTTTGTGGCCGCCGGAGCAGGCGGAGCAGGTGGCCACGCGCGCCGCGCCGGCAATGGTGTTCCCGGCGGCCTCGGCCTCGACCCGCACCGCGCCGCCGGCGGGTACGGCCCTGATCAGCTTCACCGCGCCCGCGCCCAGGGTGACGCTGTAGGTACCGCTGATCGTCCCCAGCGAGGCCCCGCTCCACAGGTCGGTGGCGGTGGCACCGCCGGTGATTCCGGCCGCGGACAGCGCGACGCTCACGGTGGTCGAGCCGGTGCCGGAGTAGTTGAACAAGCCGATGACGACGCTGCCGTCCTTCTCGGTCTTGCTGTAGACCTGCTGGTTGCCGCTGTTGACGATGCGTGAGGCGTCGATGCCGTCCTGGTCCACGGCCAGTACCCGGGCGTTCTTCAGGTAGCCGAGCTCGGTCGTGTTCAGGGCGGTCAGGTCGGTGCCGAGGATCAGGGGGCTGGCGGCCAGCGCCCACAGGCTCATCTGGGACTGCTGTTCGGCGTCGGTGAGGCCGGTGGCCGAGCCGTTGCCGATCTCCAGCGAGTCGTAGTCGTTGAAGGCCCCCGGCCCGCCGTAGGGCTGCCAGGTGGCGACCTGGCCGAAGCGGCTCTGGACGTGCGTCCAGTCGGTGAGCGTGCCGGCCGTGGTGCAGCTGCTGTAGCACTCGATGTCGCCGCCGGTGCGCCAGCCGTTCGAGTACTGCTTCCAGGTCGCCGCGCTGCCGACCGCCAGGTTGTTGGACAGCTCCAGGTGGATCGGGCGGCCGGTCTGCTGCAGGGCCTTGGACCAGGCCTGGACGTCGGCGACGTCCGAGGTGCCGACGCCGTCGATCTTCACGTAGTCCACGCCCCAGGACGCGAACTCGTCGGCCCAGGAGTTCACGAACTCCTGGGCGCCGGGCTTGGTGTAGTCGATCCCGACCATGCCCTTGCAGTTGTAGTTCTTCTCGGCGGTCGTGGTCGCGATGTCCTGGACGTGGTAGGGCGTGCCGAGGATCGCGGAGTTCTTGGCCACGGCCTGGCTGGAGACGCCGGGCGTCACGTAGAGGCCGAACTGGAGGCCGTCGGCGTGCACGTGGTCGGCGACGACCTTGATGCCGTCGCTGCCGCCGGCGGCCGGGAACTTCGCGGTGTCGGTGACCCAGCGGCCGTCGGCGTCCACGTTCGGCCCCTGGCTGCCGGGGCACTGATACCAGAAGTCGTCGACGTTGACGTACTGGAACCCGGCGGCCGCCAGCCCGGACGCCTTCATGGCATCGGCCTGGGCCTCGATCTTCGCGGCCGTCGGGCTCTTGCGCACCGAGCTCCAGCTGGACCAGCCGAGCGCCGGGGCGAGCCCGACACCGTTGTTCTCGGCGTGCGCCGGAGCCGCGCCGGAGGGCGGCAGCACCAGCGCGGCAAGGGCGATGGCGAGGGCGACCGCCATCCCCGGTCCGAATCTTCGCGAACGTTCGTCCATCACCGGCTCCTCAATGAGTAAAGTTTCTTTACACCCTTCCGTAGGTTCTAAGACATCGGATGAATGATCGCAAGTATTCCGAGTGTTTCGGAAAAACCTCCCGGCCTGATGGACAGGTGCTCCGATGTTTGTTTCACTCGCCCCCATGAAGCCGACCACACGCATCAGAGGGCTGATCATCGGCGTCGCGAGCGCCGCCCTGCTCGGCGCCGCGGGCCTGGCCGCCGCCGGCCGGGCGGACGGCGCCACCGCGAACACCGCGAACACCCCGGCCACCGTGGCCACCCCGGTCGCACTGGCCGTCACGGGATCCCTCTACGTCTCCCCCACCGGGAACGACGCCGATCCCGGGACGCAGGCCGCCCCGGTCCGGACGATCGCCCGGGCCCAGGCGCTCGTCAGAACCCTGAACCAGAACATGACCGCGGACGTCACGGTCGTGCTGGAGGACGGCTTCTACCGGATGAGCAGCCCCCTGACACTCACCGCCGCGGACTCCGGCACCGGCGGCCACACCGTGATCTGGACCGCCGACACCGGCGCGCACCCGGTGCTGGCCGGATCGGCGCAGCTGACCGGCTGGCACCCGATGAGCTCGGGCAGTCCGATCTGGGTCGCGCAGGCCCCGGCGGGAACGCAGACCCGGCAGCTCTACGTCGACGGCGTGCGCGCGGTACGAGCCACCGGCGCCCTGCCGAACGCCCTCACCGGCCAAGGCAGCAGCGGCTACAGCGGCGGCGGCACCGCGATGGCCGCGTGGCGCAACCCCAGCGGCGCCAAGCCGCAGCTGGAGTTCGTCTACCGCGGCGGACTCGGCGCCTGGACCGAACCGCGCTGCCCGGTGGCGTCGTTCAGCGGCGACGCGGTGACGATGGCCCAGCCGTGCTGGACCAACTCCACGGCGCGCGCCGGCTCCTTCCCGGACGGACGCGCCTACAACCTGGTCGGCCGCAGCTCGATCACCGAGCAGCCGACGAGCGTGGAGAACGCCTTCCAGTTCCTCGGCGCGGGCACGCCGGGCCAGTGGTTCCTGGACCAGGGTGACAGCAAGCTGTATTACGTCCCGCGCCCCGGGGAGAACCTGGCCACCGCGGACGTCGAGGCACCGGTGCTGGAGAAGCTGGTCACCGGCGGCGGCACGGCTTCCTCACCGCTGCACAACGTGACCTTCTCCGGGATCCAGTTCTCTTACGCGACCTGGCTCGGTCCGCAGTTCCACACCCAGGGCACCAGCGACGGGTTCTCGGAGATCCAGGCGAACTACCAGGTCACCGGGGCCAACGGCGCGGCGTCGCAAGGGCTGTGCACCGTTCCGCCGTCAACGTACACGCTCGGCACGTGTCCCTACGGGGCGTGGACGCAGATCCCCGGCAACGTCTCCCTGACCTACGACCAGAAGATCCAGTTCACCAACGACGCCTTCGTCCATCTCGGCGCCGCGGGCCTGGCGCTCGGCGACGGTTCGCAGAACGACGTGGTGAAGGGTTCGGTGGTCACCGACGTCTCCGGCAACGGCATCGAGATCGGCAACGTCGATCTGCCCACGGCCACCGGGGCGTCGCAGACCTCTGGCAACGCGGTCACCGACAATCACGTGTTCGACGTCCCGGTCGAGTTCCACGGCGGCATCGGCATCGACTCCGGCTACACCACGAACGACTCGGTCAGCCACAACCAGATCGACCACACTCCATACACGGCGATCTCGCAGGGCTGGGGCGGTTGGCCGGACAAGGAGCAGGAGGCGCCGCAGGCGAACTTCTCCCGCACCAACACGATCGCGAACAACCTGATCTTCGACCACATGAGCCTGTTGAACGACGGCGGCGCGATCTACACGCAGGGCATCACCGGCACGTCGCTGAGCACCGGCGAGCATGTCACCGGCAACCTGATCCACGACCAGACCGGCAGCGGCCACGTCATCTACACCGACAACGGCTGCACCTTCGAGACCATCACGGGCAACGCCGTCTACAACAACACCAGCGCGCAGGCGTGGTCGTCCCGGCACAACGACTACGCTCCCGGGGCGACCACCACCTACGACCCGACGGACGTGGAGAACAACTACTTCCAGAACCCGGCCGGCTACACCACCGGCGGCGGGGTCACGGTCGCGAACAACACGACGATCACCGGCGCCTCGGGGGTTCCGGCCGCCATCACGGCCGCCGCCGGGATCGAGGCCGCGTATCAGGGTGTGTTGCAGTGGGTGCAGGCGCCGCTGCCGCCGGTCCCGGGCGTCACGCGGCTGGTGCTGTCGAACCTGGTGGTGAACGACGCGGCGAACGCCGCCAACTGGTCGTTGCAGACCAACCTCCAGGTCGGCGTGCCGATCTACGGGGACCGCGGCTACACCCTGGCCACCGTGCCCGCCGCCCTCATCGGCGCGGACTGGGTCCGGGTGGCGAACAACTCCAAGACGGTGACCGCCAGCCCGCTGGTGTCCTTCGGCATCAGCCGGGCGGCGACGGTGTATCTGGCCGTCGACGTCCGCACCGGGAAGCGGCCGTGGATGGACGCGTCGTGGAGCGACACCGGGACCACGCTCACCGACGACGAGAGCGGTACGGCGCGGACGTTCGAGGTCTACGCCAAGGCGTTCGCGGCCGGGACGGTCTCGCTCGGCCCGAACGGCGCGAACAACGACGGCTACGACATCGCGGTGGTCTGACCGGCGGCCCCGCACTCGGCCGTCACGACCCGGTAGCCGGCCCCGCTGACGGTCTCGATCACCTCGGGCGGCCCGAGCTTGCGGCGCAGCCGCCCGACGGTGACCGAGACGGTGCGGGTGAACGGGTCGGCGTTCTCGTCCCACACCTTCTCCAGCAGCTGCTCGGCGCTCAGCGGGACCGGCGCCGCCTCCAGCAGGGCGGCGAGCAGCTCGAACTCCTTCGGCGACAGGCGCAGCGGCGCGCCGAGCCGGTTGGCGGTGCGCAGTGCCGGGTCCAGCTCGATCCCGGCGTGTCGCAGCACCCTGGGTTTGGCCGACGGCCGCCGCCGGGCCAGCGCCCGCACCCGCAGCACCAGCTCCGGGAAGTGGAACGGCTTGGCGAGGTAGTCGTCGGCGCCCAGCCGCAGCCCGGCGACCCGCTCCCCCGGCGACCCGGCGGCGGTCAGCATGATGACCATCGCCGGGTCCGGCGCCTCGCCGATCTGGCGGCACAGCAGGTCTCCGGACAGCCCGGGCAGGTCCCGGTCCAGGACCACCACGTCGTAGCCGGTGCCGGCCGCCTTCTCCGAGGCGGTGAGCCCGTCGTAGGCGACGTCCACGGCCATGCCCTGGTCGCGCAGCCCCTCGGCGATGTCGTCGGCGAGCCGCCGGACGTCCTCGACCACCAGGACTCTCACTGTTCCCCCTCGGCGCTCACTGCTCCCCCTCGGCCATCACAGGGCTCCCCCTTGGCGCTCACAGCTCCACCTCCGCGCGCAGGCCGCCCTCGGGCTGCGCGTACAACAGCAGTCTGCCCCGATGCGCGACGGCGATGGCCGCGACGATCGACAGGCCCAATCCCGTGCCCTCGCGGGAGGTGCGGTCGGCGCCGAGGCGCTGGAACGGCTGGCCGAGCCGGGCGACCCGGTCCTGGCCCAGCACCGGGCCGCTGTTCTCGACGGTGAGCCGGACCGGGTTGTAGGGGCCGCGCGGCTGCGCGGTGATCCGCAGGTAGCCGTTCGGCTCGTTGTGCCGCACCGCGTTGTCGACGAGGTTGTCGACCAGGCTGGCCAGCAGCGTCGGATTGCCCCACACCATCACCGGATCGCTCTCGGTGCCCAGCCGGTGCTCCACCATCAGGTTCTTCGCGGCGATCGCCTCCGACCGTGCTTGCAGCGCGGCGATCGCCAGATACGCCAGCGGCGCCCCGGCGATCTCCTGGCGCCCCTCGTTCTGGGCGCGGGCCAGCAGCAGCAGGCCCTCCAGCAGCCGGTCGGCGGCGTCCAGGCCCTCGCGCAGCTTCCCGGCCAGCACATCGACCTCGCCGGGGCGGACCGGTTTGCCGACCGCGACGTCCACCGACGTGCGCATCATCGCCAGCGGCGTGCGCAGCTCGTGGGAGGCGTTGGCGACGAACCGGCGCTGGGCCTCGAACGCCGACTCCAGCCGGGCCAGCAGACTGTCGACGGTGTCGGCGAGCTCGGTCAGCTCGTCGCGCGGCCCGGTCAGCGCCAGGCGCTCGTGCAGGTTCCGCTCGGAGATCTGCCGGGTGCGCTCGGCCATGGTGCGCAGCGGGCTGAGCGCCCGGCCGGCCATGACCCAGCCCAGCACGGCCGACGCCGCCCCCATCAGCGTCAGGATGACGGCCGACTGGGACATCGCCGAGCGCACCGTCTCCCAGGTCGGGGACACCTCGATCGGCTTGGTGTCCGGCGTCGGCGCCGGTACCGGGAACTGCTTGGGGTCCAGGCCCAGGCCCGGTTTGAACTGCGGCACGTCCGGCTGGAACGTCACCAGGATCGGCTCGCGGAACATCAGCAACAGCACCAGCGTCAGCAGCAGGATCCCGGAGACCATGAACAACGCGGTGTAGAGCAACGTCATCCGCATACGTATGGTGCGCGGGCGCCAGTACCGCGGTGCGAAGCGCCTCCACAACACGGTGTCGCGGGCGACGGGTGCCGGGTTCCCCATGGGCCAAGTATCAGGGTTCGGTGTCAACAACCGGGCAACAGCTTCCGTGCGGCCGGTGTTGCCGCCGGGCCTCTAGACCTTGATGCGGGACACCCGATCCCGATCCAAGGAGGGGAACGATGAGATTCGGCAAACGTGCCGCCGCTCTGGCGTGCGGAGTGGGGTTCGGCGCCGCGGGCGTCGGCGTCGCGGGGACAGCCGAGGCCACGGCCGGGCCGACCAGCGCGGCCTCGGCCGTGGCCGCGGTCGCCTGGCAGCCGTGCCCGCAGTATTCGGACGACGTCCTGGCCGCGCTGGGGTACCGGCCCGAGGACTACGCGAGCTTCCGCGCGCTGTGGGCGCGCACCGACTGCGGCACGGTCAGCGTGCCGCTGGACTACCGCGACCCGGCCGGACAGCACATCACCATCGCGCTGACCCGGCTCAAGGCGCAGGACACCGCGCACCGGCGCGGCATCATGTTCATGAACCCCGGGGGCCCGGGCGGCAGCGGCTACCTGATGCCGGCCCAGCTGCTCCTGCAGAACCCGGCCGACGCGGGACTGAATCAGGACTATGATCTCATCGGATTCGATCCGCGCGGTATCGGATACAGCACCTCCTACGACTGCCCGCGGGACGGCAGCGGGCCGAACGCGGCCGTGACCGCGGACGGCGCCCCGGGGTCGGGGCCGCTGACCCAGGCGGACGTGCAGGAGTACTACGACCGCAACACGGCCGGCAACGCCGCGTGCTCGGCGTCGAACCCGACGTTCCTGCGGCAGATCACGACGTCCAACGCCGCTCGGGACCTCGACAGCATCCGCGGCGCGCTGCACGAGCGCAAGGCGAGCTACTTCGGCGCCTCCTGGGGCACGCAGCTCGGCGCGGTCTACCGCAGCCTGTTCCCGGCCACCATCGACCGCATGTGGCTGGACAGCGTGGTCTCGCCGCACGCCTACGAACTCGCCTACCGCTTCGCCGGCACCGCCCGGGCGAGCGAGGACGACTTCCACCAGTTCGCGGCCTGGCTGGCGGCCCGGAACAGCACCTACGGCTTCGGCGACACCGCGGCGAAGGTGGAGGCCACGGTGCTGGCGATGCGGCAGCAGGCCGACGCCAGCCCCTGGAAGTTCAGCGACCTCGACGCCACGCTGGACGGCTCGTTCATCGGCTTCCTGGCCGGCGGCCCGAACCTGGTCTGGGACCAGGCGGCGCCGATCCTGCTGTCGCTGACCACCGCGGTCAACGGCGGACCGGCGCCGGAGCCCGTCAAGCAGGTCATCAGCGGCCCGCGTACCCCGCCCCCGCCGCCGCCGGCCGGAACGCCGGCGGATTTCAACCAGACGGCGAACGTGGCCTACCTGTGCAACGAGGACACGAGCGACCAGAGCTTCCAGGCCCTGTGGGACGGCTATCAGCGGACCCTGGCGGCGAACCCGGTCACCGGCGAGTACAGCGGGCTGCGCCCGACCTGCGCCGGATGGACGCTGCCGCCGCAGCCGATCACGCTGCGCTGGAGCCCCGGCTCGCTCCAGATGTCAGGACACCTCCATGAGAGCGTGACCCCGTATCCGTGGGTGAAGCAGATGCAGGCCACGATCGGCGGCACGGTGTTCACGGTGCAGGACTACATCCACGGGTCCGCGCCGTTCGTGCCGGAGTGCGCGCAGCACATCGTGACGTACTTCGAGACCGGCCGACCGGACAACGGGACCTGCCCGGGCCTCCAGCCGGAACCGGCACCGGCGGGCGGCGCGACCGCTTCGGCGGCCACCGCGCACGCGGCGGCCGACGCGGCGCGGCAGGCCGTTGAGCCGCTGGTCTTCCACCCGGCCGGTCGGAAGCACTCCCTGTAACAGCCGGCGTAATAGTCGGCGGAGACGGATCGGCCGACGGGGACTTCCCCGTCGGCCGATCCGCGCGTCCGGGTTCGCGGAGCGGGTCCACCAGGCGGGTTCACAGTGCCTCCCGGACCCTCGCCTCCGCGTCGTCCCCGCTCATCGGCCGGCCGAACAGGTATCCCTGGCCCAGGTCCACGCCCATCTCCTGCACCAGCCGGCACTGGGTCTCGGTCTCGATCCCCTCGGCGATGATGCTCAGTCCGAGCGACCGGCCGATGCTCACGATGCCCTCGATCAGCGCGGTCTGGCGGGCGTCGACGCCCACGTCGGCGGTGAAGCCCTTGTCGATCTTGAGGCCGGTGACCGGCAGGTCGCGCAGGTAGCTCAAGGAGCTGTAGCCGGTGCCGAAGTCGTCCAGCGCGAGGCGGACGCCCTGGGCGCGGACCGCGCGCAGGTTGGCCTGGGCCTTGCTGGCATGGTGGATCAGCGAGCTCTCCGTCGCCTCCAGGATCAGCAGGTCCGGGTCCAGGCCGCTGGCCGCCAGGGCGTCGGCGACGTTGCCGGCGAAGGCCGGGGCCCGCAGCTCGTGGGCCGAGACGTTGACGGTGACGCGCACCGGGAGGCGGCCGGAGGCGGCCCGCAGCCGGTTCCACGACGCGGCGCGCAGGGTGGCGGTGCGCAGGATCCAGCGGCCCATCGGGACGATCTGGCCGGTGGCCTCGGCCAGGCCGATGAACTCGTCGGGCATGACCACCGTCCCGTCGGCGCGGTGCCAGCGGATCAGCGACTCGAAGGCCACCAGCGCGTGGTCGGCCAGCCGGACGATGGGTTGGTAGAGCAGGGTGAACTCGTGGTCGGCCAGGGCCTTGTCCAGGCCGGCCCGGCGGTCGGCGGCGCGCGCCAGGTCCGCGCGCATGGCCGGATGGTAGCGGCGCCAGGTGCTGGGGCGGCGGTCCTCCACGGCGGCGTGCTGGGCGATCTCGACGTCGGCCATCATCGTGGCGGCGGTGGCGCCGGGCGTGGCGTCGACCAGGGCCCCGCTGTAGGAGACCGTGACCGGCCCGACCTGGAAGGACTCGGTCTCGCCGGGAATGCCGAGCGGGTAGACCAGGGGCTCACCGCTGGGGCGGACGCGCAGGACGGCGAACTCGTCCACGCCGACCCGGGCCAGCAGATCGCCGGGGGCCAGCGCCCGGCGCAGCTGGTCGGCGGTGGCCTGCAGCACCTCGTCGCCGATGCCGCGGCCGTGGAAGTCGTTGATCTCGCGGAAGTTGTCGACGTCGACCAGCACCAGCCCCACCCGGGAGTCCGGCCCGGCGGTCTCCAGCGCGTTCTCCAGGCCGAGGATGAACGCGGCCCGGTTGGGCAGCCCGGTCAGGCCGTCGCGGTAGGCCTGCCGCTTCAGCGTCCGCTCCATCCGCCGCGCCGCGGTGACGTCCCGCAGTGACAGCACCAGGCCGTTGACCGTCGGCTCCTCCCGCAGGTCGCTGACCGTGGCCTCGGCCTCCCGGCGCTCCCCGGAGGGGCAGTGCAGCACCCAGTCCCGCCGCTGCGGCCGGTGCCGCACGGGGTCGGCCAGCAGCGCCGCGACCTGCCCGGCGTTGCGCGGGCCGACCAGCTCCGCGACCGGCCGCCCGGACAGCGCCTCGGGCCCGAAGATCGCCTCCGCCGACGGGCTGGCGTACCGGACCCGGGCATCGGTGTCGACGATGAGGATGGCGTCGGAGTCGTTCTGCACCAGCGCCTGGAAGTACCGCTCGCCGTCCCGCCGCGCGATCTCGGTGCCGAGCGCGAGCCGTTGCAGACTCAGCGCCCCCTGCCCGGCGAGGATCTCCAACGGCGCGGCCAGGTCCAGCAGCGACCGCTCGGAAGCCGCGGCGGCGAGCACCCCGGCCGCCCAGATGTCGCCGCGCCACCCCTCGGTGCCGAGCGGGAGGACGATCGCGTACTCGAAGCCGCGCAACGCGCCGGCGAGCGCCGGCGGCAGGTCTACGACGGGGATCAGGCCGGAGGCGAGGGTGGCGTCGTGGGTGGTGCGGCCGAGCGCGGCGAGGGTGTGGCGCCAGATGGTCCAGCCGGGAGGCTCGGCGAACTCGGGCGGGAGGCGGGAGGGGGGGTCCGGGGTGTGCGGGGTGTCCGGGGTGTCCGGGGCCGGACCGGGCTGCTCGGTCGGGGTGCCCGGGGCGGCTGTTTTGCCCGGTCCGGCTGGTTCGCTCGCTCCGGCTGGTTCGGGTTCGCTCGGCCCGGCGGGCTCACCCGGCCCGGTCACCCCCCAAGCATCCGCGGCGACATGGAACCGATGTCGCCCTTCCGCCGCGACCACTGTCACCCGGTACGGAACGCCCGGCCCGGCGAGTTTGGACACCGTCGCCGTCAGCACGGCCGCCGTCTCCGGTACGCCGGCGGCCGCCACCAGCGGACCGGTGGCGCTGACCAGGATCGTCTCGCGGCGCAGGGCCCGGCGGTGGTCGGCGAGGACCAGCGACACCCGGACCATGATCAGGACGATGATCGTGGACTCCAGCAGCGGCCCGAACACGCCGAGGTTGTAGTCGTGGTGGGAGAGCAGGACGAACGCCACCGCCGGTTCGGCGAGCGCCGCCAGCGTGAGCCCGATGATGCGGGCCGGCAGCACCGTCGGGCCCGGCGCCGGGATCGGCTCGGTGTTCCGCCGCATGTCCGGGACCAGCGCGGCGGAGCCCCACAGCAGGTTGAAGGCCAGCCAGCCCATGCTGATCAGGCGCCGTCCGAACCAGGTGCCGAACCACGGCGCCACACCCAGTTGCAGCAGCCCCTGCCCCACGTCGCACGAGGTGCAGACGAGCACGCCCGCGAACAGCAGCCACAGCGAGGCGCCCCGGGCGGCGGGCGCCGCCAGCAGCCGGATCAGCAGGCCCAGCAGCAGCACATCGCCGATCGGCGGCAGGATCGCCTCCAACCGAGCGGCCGACCACGTATCGGCACCCCCGACGAAGGGCTCGACCAGAAAGACCCAGACCGGCACCAGCAGCGCGGCGGTGGCGACGGCGGCGTCGAGCAGCCCGGCGGTGTCCCGCCCCCCGGAGCGCAGACGGATCATGGCCGACAGCGCCACCGCAGCCAGCGGATAGCCGAGGAAGGCCAGCCAGTCGGTCCACATCGGCGCGAGCGTCCGATGGTGCAGGTCCCCGAAGTCCGCACACTGGAAGGCGGCCACCGACAGCGCGATCAGCAGCCACACCGACCGGCGCGGCGGCAGATGCACCCGAACCCCGAAGGTGATCGCGGCCACCGCCCACACCGCCCCCGCGAACCGCGCCTGCACCGCGATCCCGGGCACGAACAACGAAACGACGACCAGCAGCAACGCCACGACGGCAAGCAGGATCAGCGCACGACGCGTACGCCCCGGACGACGCGGAGCCAGTCCCGCCAGCGGCCTCACCAGTCGACACAACCACGGCGCGCCACAGCGGGCACGGCGGGAAACAGTCCGCTGCG
Source organism: Catenulispora yoronensis (assembly GCF_039531695.1). Taxonomy (NCBI): domain Bacteria; kingdom Bacillati; phylum Actinomycetota; class Actinomycetes; order Catenulisporales; family Catenulisporaceae; genus Catenulispora; species Catenulispora yoronensis. Next base: position 91,194 of record NZ_BAAAQN010000044.1, on the reverse strand, counting down.
CCGCTCAGGCGTACGGCCGGGTCCGGGTACGAGTCCGAGTCCGAGTCCTTGTTCGAACCCTGGTCCTGCTCCGAGCCCTGGGCCGAGCCCGAGTTGGAATCTCGGCGCGCGCCTTGGTCCGAGCCCGAACCCGAGTCCGGGTCCAGGTACGAGCCCGAGCCCGAGTCCGAATCCAGGTCCAGGTCCAGGTCCGAGTCCGGGTCCGAGCCCGAGCCCGACTCCCAGTCCGAGCCCTAATCCGAAGTCCCCCGCCCCCGCACCGGACCCGACGCGCCGGTTCACCCCGCCCGCTCGTCCTGGTGCCCCGGCCACCACGCGGCGTGCCCGACCAGCGCGGTCAGCGCCGGCACCAGGAACAGCGCCATCACGAACGCCGCCAGCGCGATGCCGATCGCGACCGCGAAGCCGAGCTGCATCAGCAGCGCCACGCCGGCCAGCAGCAGCGAGGCGAACGTCCCGGCCAGGATCAGGCCGGCCGAGGCCACCGACGGGCCGGCGTGCTCCACCGCCAGGTCGGCGGCCCGCCGCGGGGTGTTGCCCTGGCGGGCCTCCTCGCGCAGGCGGGCGACCATGAGGATGTTGTAGTCCGAACCGATGGCGACCACGAACATGTAGACCATGATCGGCAGTGCGGACATCAGGCCGGCCTTGCCCAGCACGCTCTGGAAGAACAGCGCGGTCGCGCCGAGGGTGGCCAGGTAGAGCAGGCCGACGGCGAGCAGCAGGTACCAGGGTGCGACCAGGCTGCGCAGCAGCAGGATCAGCACCAGGGCGATCAGGGCCGCGGCGACCGGGAACACCACCTTCTCGTCGCGGCTGGTGGCGGTGCGGGTGTCCGCCGAGGTCGCGGTCGTGCCGCCGACGTAGGACTTCAGCCCCGGCTGCGCCGAGGCCGCGGCCGCCTGGTGGGCGTAGGCGCGCAGGTCGTCGATCACGTCCAGGGAGGCGTTGGCGTAGGGGTCGTCCTTCAGCACGGCGTCGACCTGCGCGGTCTTGCCGTCGGCCCCGAGCGTGTAGAGCGACTTCTCCGCGTTCGGCAGGATCGTCCCGACGCCGGGCGCCGTGGCCATCGCCTGCGCGAAGGCGGCGGCCGCCGCGGGCTGGAGCGCGCTGCCGTCGGTCGATTGCAGGTAGACCTGCGACGGCGCCAGCGCCCCGGCCGGGAACCCGGTCTGCAGCGTCTTGAACGCCTTGGCCGACGGCGTGTCCGACGGCAGCTGGTCCAGGATGTTGTAGTCCGCCTTGAACGTCAGCGAACCCAGCGCGAGCAGCGCCAGCAGCCCGCCGGAGGCCAGCGCGACCCAGCCGGGCCGCGCCGCCGTCGTCCGGCCCAGCCGGGCGAACACCGCGCCGCGCGGCGTGCGCGTCACGGTCTTCGACGGCCAGTAGATCCGCGGCCCGACCAGGCTCATCACCGCCGGGACCAGGGTCAGCGCGGCGACCGCCATGACGATGACCGCGACCGCCAGCGCCGGGCCCTGCGACTTCAGGTTGCCCAGCGAGGCCAGCAGCATCGCGCCGAACGCGAACACGACGGCCAGCGCCGCGGAGGCGATCGCCTCGCCGACCGTGGCCACCGCCTCGACCACGGCTTCCTTGCTCTCCAGTCCGGCGCGCAGCCCCTCGCGGTAGCGGAAGAGTAAGAACAGGATGTAGTCGGTGCCGATGCCGAACAGCACCACGATCAGGATCGTGTTCAGCGAGGAGTCGACGCTCCAGTCGAACGCCTTCGCCACGGCGGTGATCACCGGCGGGGCGACCATGAACACGATGACGACCATCACGATCGGCAGCAGCGCGGCGATCGGGCTGCGGAAGATGAGCAGCAGCAGCGCGATGATCAGCACCAGCGTGCCGACGGTGACGATCACCTCGGCCTTCTTGAACGCGTCGCGGTTGTCCAGCGCGATCGCGGGCCCGCCGGTGACCTCGGCCCGCACCGCGCTGCCGGCGGTGAGCTGGTTGGCGGTGTCGCGGACCGCCTTGGCGGCGTCGGGCACCGCCTCGTCCTCGGCGGTGCCGACGATCGAGGCCTGGGCCAGCGCGACCTGCTTGTTCGGCGAGACCAGCGGCGGCGTCACGCTCGCGACGCGCTCCAGGTGCGCGGCGTTCAGCTGGGTGGTGACGGACATGGCCTTGGCCGCGTCGTCGTCGGTCAGCGGGCCGCCGTCGACCCGCGAGAACACGATCGTCGCGATCTGGTTCTGCGACTGCGGGAACGCCTCCTTGGCGATCTGGTCGGCCTGGGTCGATTCGTAGGAGTGCGGCAGGAAGCTGGCGCTGTCGGTGTCGGTGACCGAGGACAGCTTCGGCCCGAGCGCGGAGATCAGCACGGCGCCGACCAGCCACGCACCGATGACCCACCACGCCCGGCGCACCGTGAACCGGCCCAGCGCTCTGAACACAGGTCCTCCTGGACATCGCCTCGGCCCCCGATGATCAATTCCTTGGTATCGCGGGGCGGGGCCCGCGGCGGTGTGGGGCCGCCGTTCGGGTGGCGGACGCGCGGGCTCAGGACGTGAACATTCCGTCATCTCCCTCAGCGCTTTCCGGCCTGTTCGAGCTCGTTCATCGCACGAAAGTGAGCGCTTCCATCAGCATCTTCACATCACCGTTACCCACTGGTAACTTACTCCGAGTCAGATCCGTGTGACCCACTTCACGCCTCAGGAGTGCCATGCGCAGAACACAGGCGAAGCGCCTCGCCGCCGCCACCGCCGGGGTGGCGCTCACCGCCGCCGGGATGGCGACGGCCACCGCGCCGACGGCGGCCGCGACGGACTCGTTCTACAGCTACAGCGGCTCGGCCCCGCTGGCCTCGTACGCGCCGGGCACGGTGCTGAAGACCAGGACGCTGCTGTACCACGTGGTGGGGATCCCGACGCCGGTGACCACGATCCAGCTGCTCTACCGGACCACCGACGCGCAGGGCCGCCCGTCGGCGAACGTGACCTCGGTGATCCGCAGCCTGACCGGCGACGGCACGAAGGCGGTCTCCTACAACTCCTTCTACGACTCGCTGAACCCCGAGGACAGTCCCTCCCGGTCGATCGCCGGGAACGTCTCGCTCGGCGGCGCCATCGCCAACGCCGAGACGCTGTTCATCGCGCCGCTGCTGGCGCTGGGCTACAACGTCGTCATCCCGGACACCGAGGGCCAGAGCGCCGACTTCGCCGCCGGGCCGGAATACGCGACCGACACCCTGGACGCGATCCGCGCCGCCACCCGCAGCGTCGCCACTGGCATGACCCCCGACACCCGGTTCGGACTGCTGGGCTACTCCGGCGGCGCGATCGCCACCGGCTGGGCCGCCGCGCTGGCGCCGACCTACGCCCCCGACGTCAACCAGCACCTGGTCGGTTTCGCCGAGGGCGGGCTGCTGGTGGATCCGGCGCACAACCTGAAGTTCGTCGACGGGTCGCTCGTGTGGTCGGGCGTCATCCCGATGGCCGTCATCGGCGTCGCGCGCTCCTACAACATCGACTTCTCGAAGTACCTGACCAGCTACGGCCTCGGCGTCTACAACCAGCTCCAGAAGGGCTCGATCGTCAACGCCCTGGGCCAGTACCCGGGCCTGACGTGGAAGAAGATGGCCAAGCCGCAGTATGCGAACCCGGATTCGGTGCCGGAGTTCGTCGACGCCGTCAACAAGATCAACCTCGGCTCCGCCGCCACCCCGACCGTCCCGGGCTACCTCGCCCAGGGCGACGCCGGGTATCTGGAGGGCACCTTCAACAACCCGCCGGGCATCGGCACCGGGGACGGCGTCATGGTCGCCGGCGACGTGCGCGCCCTGGCCCGCCAGTACTGCGCCACCGGCGACGGCTCCATCAAGTACGACCAGTTCGACCTGCTCAGCCACCTCGGCACCGCGGTGCCGTGGGCGCCGCTGGCCGTCGGCTGGCTCGACGACCGCTTCGCCGGCCGGGCCGCGCCGTCGGACTGCGGGCACATCGCGGCGGGGAACTCGCTGGCTCCGGAGCACACCGTCCCGGCGTCCTGAGCCGTCCGGGAGGCTCCGCGGCACCGACGGACACACGGACACCGACGGACAGCGACCGACACCGACGGGCATTGCAACCGCATGCCCGTCGGTGTAGCCAATCCCTCATGGACGCACCCAAGAGGATCGTGCTGTGGGGCACCGGCTTCGTCGGCAAGCTGGTCCTCGCCGAGCTGCTCCGTCCGCATCCGCGCTTCGAACTGGTGGGCGTGGGCGTCAGCAGCCCCGACAAGGTCGGCCGCGACGCCGGCGAACTGTGCGGCGGCGCGCCGGCCGGGATCACCGCCACCGACGACGTCGACGCCCTCATCGCCCTGCGCCCCGACGCCCTGGTCCACTACGGCCCCACCGCGGCCCACGCCGAGGACAACATCCGCCTGATCGGCGCCTTCCTGCGGGCCGGGATCGACGTGTGCTCGACCGCGATGACGCCCTGGGTCTGGCCGGCGATGCGACAGAACCCGCCGGCCTGGATCGACCCGATCACCCGGGCCTGCGCCGAGGGCGGCGCCTCCTGCTTCACCACCGGCATCGACCCCGGCTTCGCCAACGACCTGTTCCCGATGACGCTCATGGGCCTGTGCGGCGAGGTCCGCACCGTGCGGGCCCAGGAGATCCTCGACTACAGCGACTACACCGGCGACTACGAGAACGAGATGGGCATCGGCAAGCCGCCGGAATTCCAGGCACTGCTGGAGATCCCCGACATCCTGGTGATGTCCTGGGGCGCGACGGTGCCGATGATGGCGCACGCTGTCGGGATCGAACTGGACGCGATCACCACCACCTGGGACAAGTGGGTCACCGACCGGCCGGTGAAGACGGCCAAGGGCGTCATCGAACCCGGACAGGTCGCCGCGATCCACTTCACGATCAACGGGGTCCACCGGGGCCGGACCCGGATCCAGCTGGAGCACGTGAACCGCGTCGGCCGCGACTCGGCGCCGGACTGGCCGCGCGGCACCGCCGACGACGTCTACCGCGTGGAGATCGAGGGCTCGCCGTCGATCGTGCAGGAGACGGCCTTCCGCTTCACCGACGGCTCCGGCCGCGACGCCGCCACCGCCGGCTGCCTGGCCACCGGACTGCGCGCCCTGAACGCCGTCCCGGCCGTCAACGACGCCGCGCCGGGCTGGGTCACCGCGCTGGACCTGCCCTTGATCCCCGGCGCCGGGACGATTCGCTGACGGTCGTTCCGCCTTCGCGTCCCGGACCTGGGACGACCATCGACGCGGTACCGCACGGTTGGGTAACCTGCACGCATTCAATGAGTGTCTGGACATACCCAGGAAGCCGCGTGACACAACCAACGACTGCCGGGGTCGGCCGACCCTCCGCCGAATGCATACGTAACGTCCAATTGTCCTGCCAGCTGTTGCAGCGCCACGAGAACGAGTTCGTCGACGGCTTCTTCCGCAAGGTGCTCGAAGACGTGCGCTGGGCCCGCGAACTGGGGCCGGAGCAGGCCCGGCCGCTGGCCGACGGCCTGGTCCGCTCCGTGCTGTGGGCCGGGCTGTCGCAGGACTCCGACGAGCTCATCGGCGCCACGATGCGCGACGTCGGCGCCCGCTACCAGCAGCAGCAGGGCGTCCCGGACGAGTGGTACCGGGAGTTCGGCAAGGCGCTGCTGTTCGCCGTGCGGCAGATGCACCCCAGCGACTGGGGCTCGCTGCTGAGCTCGGACTGGGTCGCGTACTACATGTGGCTCAGCGAGTTCATCCGCCTCGGGGCCCTGGAGACGCAGGCTCGGCACAGCTCGTCCGCGCAGGCCGTCGCGCCGGCGCCGATCGAGTCGCTGACCGACGTCGTCGCCCTGCTGCGCACCCGCTACTTCCCGGACAACGAGCGCGCGCTGACCACCATCTGCACCCGCGTCGCCCTGCGCACCGGCACCGACCTGCGCAACCCCCGCGCGGACCAGCACACCGACCCCGTCGCGATCGCCAACGTCCTGAGCACCCTGCTCGTCCTGGGCTACTCCCTGCAATCGTTCTCCATCGAGGACGCCTCCGAGCCCGACGAGTACAGCGACTACCGCCAATACGGCGACCACGGCCAGTCCGGCGACGGCCAGCACGGCCAGCACGGCGACGACCAGGACCGCTCCGCCCCCGCGACCGGCCGCTCCCGCGTCCTGCGCCGCCGCGTATCCCGCATCTTCGGCATCGGCCGTGGCACCTCCGGAGGAGAGCGATGAACGCCCGCACCGTGGTCCGGGCCCACGCCGTCGGCCCCACCGCCCAGGCCCTCCCGGCCCTGCTGTCCGCCCTGGACCGCGGCCTGACCGGCCGCACCCCGGCCGCCGTCCTGTACTTCGCCTCCAGCGAGCACGATCCGCTCGTCCTGGCCCCGGCCGTCTCCCAGCACTTCCCCGACGCCGCCGTGATCGGCTGCTCCACCGCCGGGGAGTTCACCGACCAGGCCATCGGCCTGGGCGGCATCTCCGCGATCGCCCTTCCGCACGGCGTCCTGCACCGCGCGATCGCCGTCCTGGGCCACCTCGATCCCGACCCCGCCGAGGGCACCGCCGCCGCGGTGCGCGCGCTGGAACAGCGGCTCGGCAGCCAGCTCCGCGCCCTGGACCCCGACCGCTACCTCGGCTTCCTGCTCGTCGACGGCATGCACGGCTCCGAGGAGCAGGTCAACGACATGCTCGGGAACACCGCGCCGCTGCTCGACTTCGTCGGCGGCTCCGCCGGCGACGACTTCGCCTTCCGCAGCACCTGGGTGGCCGCCGGTGCCGAGGTCTCGTTCCACGGCGTGGCCCTGCTGCTGTGCGAGAGCGCGGTCCCCTACCGGATCGTGAAGTCCTGCTCCTTCTCCCCCACCGGACGCACCCTCGAAGTCACCGAGGCCGACGTCGAGAACCGCACCGTCTACGAGTTCGACAACCGCTCCGCGACGGCCGCCTACGCGGAGGCCATCGGCGCGAACCCCGCCACGCTCGGCGCCGAGGACTGGATCGAGCACCCGGTCGGCCTGATGATCGACGGACAGCCCTGGATCCGGAGCCCGCAACAGGTCCTGGCCGACGGCGGGCTGCGCTTCTACTGCCAGATCATGCCCGGCATGCGGGTCGAGGTGATGCGGTCCACGGACGTGCTCGGCGAGACGACCGCGGCGCTGGAGGCGGCGCGCGCCGACCTCGGCGGGACGGTCGCGGGCGCGGTGATCTTCAACTGCTGCCTGCGGCGCATGGAGATGGACGCGCGGGGCTTGACCGGCCGGTTCCCCGAGGCGCTCGCCGGGATCCCCTCGGCCGGGTTCCACACCTACGGGGAGAGCTGGTTCGGGCATGTGAACCAGACGCTGACCGGCGTGGTGTTCGGGATTTGAGGGATTGAGCCCTCTTATTCACCGGCCCCGACCGCCCTGACTTCGCCTTCGCCTAGATCGACTGGGTCAACAGTCCCAGTCGATCGCCCCACCCCTCTTCCCGATCGGGTTACCCGGTAGTAGCGTGCGCCGCGCCACTGTTCCCGAGAGGAGACCGAGCATGCACATTCGTGCCCGTACATTGGCCGCCGCACTCACCGCCCTGGCAGTGGGCGGTGCGCTGAGCGTGTCCGCGGTTACGGCCGCCGCATCATCGACCGCCTCCCGCTCCGCGGCCGCGGCCGCCCCGGCCACCGTTCCCGCCTCCGGCGCCCCCGACTACTGCCTGTCCCAGTGCAACGACATCCTGCCGCCGGGGGAGAACGGCGCCGCCACCCTGGCCCAGATCCTGTGGTTCAAGGCCACCGGCGGCCGCCCCGCCAACACCGACGACCAGCTCGGCAAGTACGCGAGCCTGGTCGACGGCTACACCGGCCTGACGAACGGCTCGCTCGGCTCCTTCTTCAACAGCTCCTCCTTCGGCGTCCCGGCCAACCAGGTCAGCAGCACGCTGAATCCCGGCGGCCGCTCCGACGTCACCATCACCCGCGACAAGCAGGACATCCCCCACATCTACGGCACCACCCGTTCGGGTGCCGAGTACGGGGCCGGATACGCCGCCGGCCAGGACCGGCTGTGGATGATGGACGTCTTCCGGCACGTCGGCCGCGGCCAGCTCTCCGGCTTCGCCGGCGGCGCGGTCGGCAACCGCCAGCTGGAGCAGCAGTTCTACCTCAACGGCGCCTACACCGAGGCCGACCTGCAGGCGCAGGTCGACCGGGTCAAGGCCGCCGGGTCCCGGGGCGCGCAGGCCTACCAGGACATGACCGACTACCTCAACGGCCTGAACAAGTACATCTCCGACGTGAAGGCCGGCGACAACTTCCCGGGCGAGTACGACCTCACCGGCAACGCGAACGTCTTCACCGGCGACGGCATCCAGCCGTTCCAGCCCACCGACCTGGTGGCCATCGGCTCCGTGGTCGGCGCGCTGTTCGGCGCCGGCGGCGGCAACCAGGTGGCGTCCGCGCTGGTGAAGGAGGCGGCCGAGGCCAAGTACGGCGTCGCCGCTGGCGACCAGATGTGGCAGTCCTTCCGCGAGGAGAACGACCCCGAGGCGGACCTGACGCTGCACTCCGGCCAGAGCTTCCCGTTCAACGGCAGCCCGGCCAACGCGACCGGCGTCGCGCTGCCCGATCCGGGGTCGGTCACGCCGCAGCAGATCGTCTTCGACCCCACCGGCTCGGCGACCAGCTCGCTCACCGGCTCGGGCACCAACGCCGCGAGCACCGCGGGGGCCGTCGGCCCGGCCGCCGCCACACCGGAGGCCGCCGCCAAGACCGCCCGCTCCGACGCCGCGGTGAAGGCCAATCCGGCGCTGAAGTCCCAGGCCGGCTCGCTGGGCCAGGGCGTCCTGCCGGCCAACCTGTTCGCCCAGAAGCGCGGCATGTCCAACGCGCTGGTCGTCTCCGGCCAGTACACCGACACCGGCAACCCGGTGGCCGTCTTCGGCCCGCAGACCGGCTACTTCGCGCCGCAGCTGCTCATGCTCGAAGAGATCCAGGCCCCCGGCATCAGCGCCCGCGGCGCCGCCTTCGCCGGCCTGAACTTCTATGTCGAGCTCGGCCGCGGCGCCGACTACTCCTGGAGCGCCACCTCGGCCGGCCAGGACATCATCGACACCTTCGCCGTCCAGCTCTGCAACACCGACGGCTCCCCGGCCACCAAGAACTCCAACGCCTACCTCCTCAACGGCACCTGCACGCCGATGCAGCAGATCGAGCGTGACGACTCGTGGAGCCCGACCACCGCCGACAGCACGCCGGCCGGGTCCTACAAACTCATCGCGTTCCGGACCAACTTCGGCATCGTGCAGGCCCGCGCCACGATCGGCGGGAAGCCGGTGGCGTACACGCAACTACGCTCGACGTACCAGCACGAGGTGGACACCATCATCGGGTTCCAGATGTTCAACGACCCCAGCGTGGTGACCGGCCCGGCCGGCTTCCAGCAGGCGGCGTCGAACATCAGCTACACGTTCAACTGGTTCTACGTCGACAACCAGCACACCGCCTACTACAACTCGGGCCTGAACCCGACGCGCCCGGCCGTCGACGACCCCAACCTGCCGATCACCGCCGACGCCGCGCACCAGTGGCTGAACTGGGATCCGAGCACGAACACGGTCGCCAACACGCCGTTCGCCTCGCACCCGAACTCCATCGACCAGGACTACTACGAGTCCTGGAACAACAAGATCGCCAAGGACTACACCGTCTCCGGCTTCGGTGACGGCTCGATCTACCGCAGCAACCTGCTGAACACCCGGATCAAGAACCTGATCACCAGCGGGCAGAAGGTCACCCGGGCCTCCCTCACCCAGGCGATGGAGGACGCGGCGGTCACCGACCTGCGCGGGGAGACCGTGCTGCCGGAGCTGCTCCAGGTGATCGGCACCCCGACCGACCCGACGCAGGCCGCGGCCGTGAACGAGCTGCGCACCTGGCTGAACGACGGCGCCAAGCGCAAGGAGACCGCGGCGGGCAACCACGCCTACGGCGACTCCGACGCGATCCGCATCATGGACGCCTGGTGGCCGCTGCTGGTGAAGGCGGAGTTCGGTCCGGGCATGGGCGATCCGCTGTACACGGCGCTGACCGGCGCGCTGAGCGTCGACGACTCCCCCTACGGCGGCGCGGAGGCCGGCGTGTCCCACAAGGGCTCGTCGTTCCAGTCCGGCTGGTACTCCTACGTCGACAAGGACCTGCGCGCCCTGCTGGGCAAGCCGGTCCAGGGCGGCCTGTCGCAGGCGTACTGCGGCGGCGGCGACCTCACCCAGTGCCGGGCGGCGCTGCTGAGCGCGCTGTCCGCGGCGGTCGCGACGCCGGCGTCGTCGGTGTATCCGGCCGACTCGGTGTGCTCGGCCGGCGACCAGTGGTGCGCCGACTCCATCCAGCAGCACCCGCTGGGCGGCGTGACCGACGCCGAGAGCAACTGGCAGAACCGGCCGACGTTCCAGCAGGTGGTGCAGTACCCCTCGCACCGCGGCGCCAACATCGCGAACCTGGCGGCCGGCCGCACGACGGCGGCGTCCAGCACGCAGTCCGGGCTGACGGCGGCCAAGGCCGTCGACGGCGACGTGTCCAGCCGCTGGGGCAGCAACTACAACGACAACGAGTGGCTGCAAGTCGATCTGGGCTCGGTGCAGCCGGTCGGACGCGTGATCCTGAACTGGGAGGCGGCCTACGGCAAGGCCTACAGCATCCAGGTCTCGGCCGACGGCACCACCTGGCAAACGGTGTATTCCACGACCGCGGGGCAGGGCGGCCAGGAAGTCGCTGGCTTCCCGGCGAGCCAGGCCCGCTATGTGCGGATGCAGGGCGTCAAACGCGGCACGCAGTGGGGCTACTCTCTGTACGAGATGCAGGTCTACGCTGTCTGACCCCGTCTGACAACAACGTCGCCCGGCCCGCCTCGGCGGTCCGGGCGACGCTTCTCCGACCGTGGATCAGGACGATCCGGGGCGAAAGGTGGAGGGTGAGCAGCCGATGCCGCGCATAGCCGTCGACGAACGCCGTGAGCTCCTGGTCGAGGCGGCGATCCGGGTCATGGTGCGGGACGGGGTGGCCAAGGCCACGACCCGGTCGATCGTGGCCGAGGCCGGGATGGCGCTGGCCGCGTTCCACTACAGCTTCCGCTCGAAGCAGGAACTGCTGGAGAACGTCATCGAGACCATCACGGCCCACACCCTGGACCTGGCCGTGGAGCGGCTCGGGGCCGAGGGCGGCGTCGAGGACAAGGTGCGCGCCGCGCTGGATTCGTATTGGCAGCACGTCATCGCCAACCCCGGGGAGCACCGCGTCACCTATGAGCTGACGCAGTACGCGCTGCGCCATCCCGGCCTGGCGACCGTCGCCAAGCGCCAGTACGAGGCCTACATCGAGGGCGCCTCCAGGCTCATCGAGGCGCTGGCGCAGAGCTCGGGCGTGACCTGGACGGCGCCGGTGCCGGTCATCGCGCGGTATCTGATCTCGGTGATGGACGGTTTGACGCTGCTGTGGCTGAACGAGGGCGACGACGCCAGGGCGAGCGCGGCTCTGGATCTGGCCGGGGACCATCTCATCAGCCTGATCCGGGTGTCCTGACCCATTGATCCCCTGAACCCTTGGCCCCCTGGCCTCCTGACCTCGAACCGGGGCCGATCCGATCCCCTGCCCTTTATTTAGCTCTGCATCAGAGGTAAAATGGGGGTCATGACGGAGACCGGCGACCTCGACGACGTCCTGGCCGGCATCCACCGGCTGCTGCGGCGCCGGTTGCGGGCCGGATTGGCGGTGCCGCGCCTGCGCGGGGCCGAGGTCGAGCTGCTGCGGCTGGTCCAGGCCCGGCCCGGGCTGCGGGTCTCGGTGGCCGCCAAGGAGTTGGGGCTGGCCGGGAACTCGGTGTCGACGCTGGTCCGGGGCCTGAGCGAGCTCGGGCTGGTCGAGCGGACCGCCGATCCCAGCGACGGCCGCGCCGCGCTGCTGCGCATCACCCCCGAGGCCGAGCGGCGGCTCCAGGACTGGCAGGACCGGCGCGCGGCACTGTTCCGCGACCACGTCGGCGCCCTGCCCGAAGCCGACCGGGCCGCGCTGGCCGCCGCCCTGCCGGCCCTGCGGGCGCTGGCCGATTCGCTGCACGCCGAGGCCGAGAACGGAGATGAGACATCGTGACCGACGAGGCCATGCCCGAAGCCATATCGTGCACCGGGCTCGTCTACGCCTTCGGCGAGACGCGCGCCGTGGACGGCATCGACCTGACCGTCCCGGCCGGCGAGGTGTTCGGCCTGCTCGGCCCGAACGGCGCGGGCAAGACCACGGCGATCCGCGCCATCACGACCCTGCTGAAGGTACCCCCCGGCATGGTCCGGCTGTTCGGACACGACGTCGCCAAGGAGCGCATGGCCGCCCGCCGCCTGCTCGGCTACGTCCCGCAGCAGCTCTCCGCCGACGGCGGCCTGACCGGACGCGAGAACGTCGCCCTGTTCGCACGGGTCTTCGACATCCCGCGACGGGAGCGCGCACCGCGGGTCGCCGAAGCCCTGGAGATCGTCGGCCTCGCCGACGTCGCGGACCGGATGGCCTCGACATACTCAGGCGGCATGGTCCGCCGCCTGGAGCTGGCGCAGGCACTGGTCAGCGCACCACGGCTGCTGATCCTGGACGAACCGACCATCGGCCTGGACCCGATCGCCCGCACGAGCGTCTGGGAACGGATATCGGACGTGCGCGCGGCGACCGGCATGACCGTCCTGGTCACGACCCACTACATGGACGAGGCCGATCAGTACTGCGACCGATTGGCCCTGATGCACAAGGGACGGATCCGCGCCATCGGCACCCCGGACAGCCTCAAGGCCGACCTGGCCGCCCGATGGCGGCGCGAGCGCACCGATGCCGCCGACACGAACAGTGCCCCGCGCGACGGCGACCCGACGTTGGAGGACGTGTTCCGCCACTTCGCCGGAGGCGAACTGCGCGGCGAGAGCGAGGGAGGGGGTTTCCGCGATGTCCGACGTACGCGACACACCGCGACCCGAGTCGGCTGAGGGCGGAGACGGCGGGGGTGCTGTGGCGACGGTGGCCGAGTCCAGCTTTGGCTCCGACTCCAACACATCGGCCACATCAGCCGTACCATCCGCATCCGCATCCGCCACGTCATCGGCGCCGCGGCTGCTCTACCGTCCCGCGCAGGTCCGCACCGGGTGGCGCGTCCTGCCCACCCGCATGGCGGCGATGTGCGCGGTGGAGCTGCAAAAGCTTCGCCATGACCGTGCCGAGCTCTACACCCGTGCGGTGCAGCCCGCTCTGTGGCTGCTGATCTTCGGCGAGACTTTCACCCGCCTGCATGCCATCCCCACCGGCGGGCTGCCCTACCTGGACTATCTGGCGCCGGGCATCATCGCCCAGTCGGCGATGTTCATCGCCATCTTCTACGGGATCATGATCATCTGGGAGCGGGACTCCGGGGTGCTGACCAAGCTGCTGGTCACCCCCACTCCGCGGGCCGCCCTGGTGGCGGGCAAGGCGTTCGCCGCCGGGGTGAAGTCGGTGATCCAGGCGGTGGTCGTGGTGGTGATCGCGGCGTTGCTGGGCGTCGCCCTGACCTGGAACCCGATCAAGCTGGTGGGCGTCGCGGCCGCGGTGGTCCTGGCCTCGGCGTTCTTCTCGTGCCTGTCGATCTGCATCGCCGGCATCGTGCTGACGCGCGACCGCCTGATGGGCATCGGCCAGGCCATCACCATGCCGCTGTTCTTCGGCTCCAACGCCCTCTACCCGGTGGCGTTGATGCCGGCCTGGCTGCGTGCCATCAGCAAGGGCAACCCGCTGACCTACGAGGTCGACGCGCTGCGCGGCCTGCTGATCGGCACGCCGGCGCACCTGCCGCTGGACTTCGGCGTCCTGGCCGGCGCGGCGGTGCTGGGCATCGGGATGGCGTCAGGGCTGCTGGGCCGGCTCGCGAAGTGACGTCCCGGACCCGACGGAACCGATCAGTACCATCACCGCCGCCAGGCACACCGCGGCGCAGCCCACGAAGAACGTCTCAGTCCCCCACCGCTGCGCGACCACACCGACCAGCGGGTAGATCAGGGGACTGAGACCGAGCGTCCCCAGGGTCGTCACCGCGGTCACCCGCCCGAGCAACCGCGGGTCCGCCTCGGTCTGCACCCGCGCGTTCGTCAGCACCATGGTGACGCCGGTGGCGGCCCCGAGCACAGCCGCGACCCCGATCGCGACAGCCCGCGGCGTCGCCCCCTGCGTCAGCAGCAGCGCGGAGGTGAGCAGCAAGGAACCGGCGATCGTCACCTCGACATGCCTCAGACGCTCGGCGCGCGCCGCCATAACGCTGCCGGTCGCGGCGCCCCCGACGCTGAACGCACCGAGGATCCAGCCGACAGTGCCGCCGCTCCAATGCCGTTCGGCGACCAGGAGCACGACGGCGGCGGCCACCGGTCCGCTGAAGCAGAGCTCGCTCAACGCGACGACGATGACCAGGCGGCGCAGGCGGGCGTGGGCGCGGACGTAGTGCAGGCCCTCGCGGAACTGGTCGAGGAGGGTGGCGGGCTCGGGGGCGGACTCAGGGGCAGGCTCAGGGACGGAGTCGGATTCGGGCTTCACAGTGAATTCGGTGGGGGCGGTGCGCGGTATCCGCAGCGTGGCCAACAGCACGAGCGAGGCTCCGAACAACGCAGCAGCGAGCCCGAACGCGCCGCCGACCCCGACCGTACCCAGCGCCGCACCGGCCAGGACCGGCCCGGCAAGGTTGGCGATCCGGACTCCCAGCACCCGCATACCCTGCACCTTCGCCAACCGCTCCGCCGGCACGAGCAGCGGCGGCAACGCACCGACTGCGGGCATGAACAGCGCGTCGACGACACCGAACGCGACCGACAGCGGAACCAGGGCCGCCAACCGCGCACCGTGGACCAGCGCCACCGCCAACACCGCCAGACAGCGGATCAGGTCACTGACAATCAGGACCCGCCAAGCTCCATACCGGTCCGCGACCACGCCCCCGCCAAGCATGAGCACAGCCCGCGGCACAGCTCCGGCCGCCAGTACAAGCCCAGCCGCACCCGCCCCGACCTCCCGCGACGCCGCCCACGACAGCGTGACGAAGTACACGGAGTCGCCGCTGACCGAGCAGGTATAGGCAGCCACCCACCGCAGCACCCCGCCACGCGCCATCGCGCCACCCACCATCACTCCACGCGCCATCGCTCCACGCGCCATGGCTGCTCCGCCCCCTCCGGCCACTCCTGATCCGGCACTCGCTCGACCCGCTCCCCCGGCCGCCACCAACCCGACCATCACCGTTCCGGTCGCTGCCGATCAGGCCGCCACCAACCTGACCATCGCCGTTCCGGTCGCCGCCAACCTGGCCATCACTGTTCCGGTCGCCGCCAACCCGACCATCACCGTTCCGGCCGCTACCAACCCGACCATCACCGTTCCGGCCGCCGCCGATCAGGCCGTCGTCTCTCCGACCGATGCCGATCCGGCCGCCACCGATCCAGCACCAGCCGCCGCCCCACCCCAACCCCAACCCCAACCGAAACCCCCCCTACCTCTTGATCCCAACCCCCGCGTGCCCATAGTCCAGCGCCAAATCCTCCGCGCTCGGCTCCCGGTCAGGCCGCCACGCCGGGATGATCACCACCCCCGGATCCAGCAGCTCCGTCCCCTCGAAGAACCGGCCGATCTCCGAGCGGTCCCGCAGCACCAGCTGCGAGGTGGCGTTGTTCCAGCCTTCGCGCGCGGCGCCGAACTTGCCCGCCTCATGCCCCTCGGAGGCGTGCGACACGACCAACGCGCTGCCGGGCGCGACGGCGTCGATGAAGTACCTCGCGATGGAGTGCGCGTCCTCGGCCTCGGAGACGAAGTGCAACACCGCGACCATCAACACGGCTATCGGCTGCTCGAAGTCGAGCACCGACTGCACGGCGCCGCTGTCCAGGATGGTCTTCGGCTCGCGGACGTCCGCCTGCACCACGGCGGACAGGGCCGGGTCGGCCGCCGACAGCAGGGCCCGGGAGTGGGCCGAGACGATCGGGTCGTAGTCGACGTAGACGACACGCGCGCCGGGCTGCACAGCACGGGCGATCTCGCCGGTGTTGCCGGGGCCGGGGATGCCGGTGCCGATGTCCAGGAACTGGGTGATGCCGGACTCGGCGAGATGGCGGACCGCGCGCCCGAGGAAGGCACGGTTGGCGCGCGCCATCGCCCGCAGCTCGGGCATCGCCGCCAGCGCGACCTCGGCGGCGTCGCGGTCGACGTCGAAGTTGTCCTTGCCGCCGAGCAGGTAGTCGTAGATGCGGGCGGGGTGGGCCTTGGTGCGGTCTATCTCCGGCGGCGCCCACTCGGGAAGCGGCGCACCGGTGTCCTGGCCCAACGGCTCCTGGGTCATACGAGCCCTCCCCTTCGGCATGTGGCGCTCGTCACGCGCGGGGATCAGGGTATCGAAGGTCTTCGATCACTGATAACCGCGGGTCGCTTCTCCCTGGCCGCTCTCCGGCAGCCCTCCCCGCCTCCACCCGCCACTATCGAGGATGACCCGACGTCCGCCGAAAGTAGGGGGCGCGGCTCCGGCTCGGGGATGACCGGCGGCCCCGAGATCGAAGACCTGTGGCCGAAGCGGGCGCGACCTGCGGTTCCGTACTGTCGAGGAGCAAGGGGAGCAGATCTTCCGGACCGGCGTTCGCAGACCGGTCTCGCATATTCGGACGGAGCGTTGGAACAGTGATCGAGGCCAAGGGGCTGACCAAGCGGTACGGCGACAAGAAGGCCGTCGACGACCTCACGTTCACCGTGCGGCCGGGCCTGGTGACCGGGTTCCTGGGGCCGAACGGCGCCGGGAAGTCCACCACGATGCGGATGATCCTGGGCCTGGACGCCCCGACCTCCGGCAGCGTCACCGTGAACGGCCGTCCGTACGTCAAGGCGGTCGCGCCGATGCGGGAGGTCGGGGCGTTGATCGACGCCAAGGCCATACACGGCGGCCGCAGCGCCTACAACCACCTGCTGGCGCTGGCCCAGACCAACAACCTGCCGCGCCGCCGGGTCGGCGAGGTGCTGGAGCTGACCGGGCTGGCGCAGGTGGCCAAGAAGCGCTCCGGCGGCTTCTCGCTGGGCATGGGCCAGCGGCTGGGCATCGCCGCGGCGCTGCTCGGCGACCCGCAGGTGCTGATGTTCGACGAGCCGGTGAACGGCCTGGACCCGGACGGCATCCGCTGGATCCGCGAGTTCATGCGGACGCTGGCCGGCGAGGGCCGCACGGTCTTCGTCTCCAGCCACCTGATGAGCGAGATGGAGCACACCGCCGACCACCTGATCGTGATCGGGCGCGGGCGGCTCCAGGCGGACTGCACGGTCAAGGAGTTCATCGACCGCAACTCCGAGCAGTCGGTGTCGGTCCGCACCCCGGACCCGCAGTCCCTGCACCGGCTCCTGACCACCTCCGGGGCCCGTGTGGAGGCGCAGCCGGACGGCGCGATGACCGTGCGCGGCCTGCCTCCGGCCCGGATCGGCGACCTGGCCTTCGACGCCGGGATCCGGGTGCACGAGCTGGCCCCGCACCAGGCCTCGCTGGAGGAGGCGTTCATGGAGATGACGCGGGACCAGGTCGAGTACCGCGCCAACGCCGGCGGCCCATCCGGCGGCCCATCCGGCGGGCAGCCGCCGCACCCCGGCGGCGGACACCCGTCCGAGCCCGCCCCGCCGACCGGGGGCCGCCGCCGCGGTCGCTCCCGGGACACCGACCACGACGAACTGATCGGAGCCTGACCGCCATGACCACCGCGACCCACCCCTTCAGCGGCGCCGCGCCGGCGTCCGGCGGGATGACCGCGCCCATCGGCCCGGTGAAGGCCACCTTCGGCGGCGCCCTGCGCTCGGAGTGGACCAAGATCCGCTCGGTCCGCTCCACGTTCTGGACCCTGGTCGTGGCCCTGGTCGCCACGATCGGGGTGTCGGTGCTGGTCTCGATCGGCACCGTCGGCAGCAAGAGCGGCGTGCAGGACCTGAAGACCACCGGCGACCCGACCTCGCAGACGATGTCCGGCTTCATCCTGGGCATGCTGGTGATGGTGGTGTTCGGCGCGATGTCTATCACCGCCGAGTACAGCACCGGCATGATCCGGACCAGCTTCACCGCGCAGCCGCGGCGCCTGGTGATGCTGGCCGCCAAGGCGACGGTGCTGACCGTCGTGGCGCTGGTGGTCGGCCTGGTGTCCTCGCTCACCTCGTTCCTGATCGGCGCGCAGATCTTCGCCGGGCACGACGTGCACGTGGCCCTGGGCGACCCGAACGTGCTGCGCGCCGTGGTCGGCGGCGGCCTGTTCATGGCGGTGACCGCGCTGCTGTCCTTCGGCCTGGGCACGGCGCTGCGCCACACCGCGGGCTCCATCACCGCCGGCGTCGGCCTGATGTTCCTGCTGCCGGTGCTGCAGAGCTTCCTGCCCAGCGCGTGGCGCGACGCCATGACCCGCTGGCTGCCGATCAACGCCGGCGGCAACATCCTCACCACCAAGGACACCGAGCACATGTTCTCGGCCTGGACCGGGTTCGGGATATTCACGCTCTACGCGGTCGTCGCCCTGGCGATCGGGTTCTGGCTCACTCAGCGCCGGGACGCGTAGCGGAACGCGTTGCAGGAACCGAAGCGGTAGCCGGAGCAGGCGGCAGATCCCGCTCCAGCGAGCGGATCGGCAACACCGGGGCCATGAGCAGCCAGCAGGCTGCCGTGGCCCCTCCGCCTGCCGCGACCAGCAGCGTGGTCCGCAGCCCGGCGTGCGCCGCCAGGACCCCGCCGAGCAGCGCGCCGAGAGGCCGCAGACCGTAGTTGACGGTGGTGTACGCACCGGAAACGCGGCTGCGGACGGCGTCCGCGATGACGGCCGCCTGGAGGGAGTTGATGGTGATGTCGAACAGCATCACGCCGAACCCGGACAGGAACTCCGCGCCGGCCAGCAGCACCCCGCACAGCCAGACCGGGCCGTGCGCGACCGCCGCCAGCGCGATCGGCGCCGGGAGCAGCACCGCCCCGGCGGCCAGCCCCGGCCCGACGCCGACGACCCGGACCAACCGGGGCACGAAGGCCGCGCCCAGCAGAGCACCCACCGCGCCGAACCCCATCGCGACTCCGTAAGCGCCGACCGACAGGTGCAGTACGGAGGTGGCGAACAGCAGCAGCTGCGGGAAGGCAAAGAACGTGAAGAAGTTGATCGTGGACGCGCAGGCCAGCGTCGAACGCAGCAGCCGGTGGCGGGCGATGTAGACCATGCCTTCGCGCGAGCGGCGCAGCACGGACTCCTCGGGCGCGTCCGGCAACGGCTCGGCGACCGGCGACCGGCCGACGGCGAGCGCCGACACCACGAACGAGGCCGCGTCGGCGACGACGGCGAACGCCGCCGAGGCGGCCTGCAACAGCAGACCGGCCAGCGGCGGCCCGGCCATCGCCGCGCCGGACCTCGCGACCGCCAGGCGCCCGTTGGCCTGGACGTAGTCGGCCCGCGAGACCAGACCGGTGAAGAAGACCGGATAGGCGGTGTGGAACACCACCTCCGCCAAGCCGCACAACCCCGCGACGACATAGAGCTGCGCCATGGTGACGGCCCCGAACAAGGCGGCGAACGGCAGGCTGAGCAGGATCGCGGCGCGCGCCAGATCGGCGGCGATCATCAGCCGGCGCTTGCGGCGCTGCCGGTCGACCCAGGCCCCGAGGAAGACGCCGGCCAGGCTGGGAAGCCAGACCAGGGCGCCGAGCAGGCCGACTTGGGAGGCGTCGGCTTTCAGAGTGATGACCGCGATCGCCGGGAGGGCGACTTCGGTGATGCGGTCGCCGAGCTCGGAGACGGCGTAGCCGGCGAAGAAGCGGCGGAAGCGGGGGTTGTGGCGGAGGAGGGAGTGGGAGCGGGCGCCGGGGTCTGGTGCCGCCGGTGCCGCCGGTGCCGCCAAAGCATCAGGCGCGGCAGATTCGGCTGAGGCGGCGGAAGCAGCGGCACCCATCAGCTGCTCCCCGAATCCGCATCCTGCGCCTCCGGCAGCGCGTATCGCAGGAACCGCACTCCCCTGGTCCCGGCCGGCCGCTGCGACGCCGCGCGGTTCACATACGGCGCGAGGATCTCCTCGACCCGATCGAGGATCGACTCCAGTTCCGCGGCGTCGACGACCAGCCGGGTGTCGGAGAAGCCGGCGGCGCGGCTCCAGTCGGTGTCGAGCGTGGGCTCGACGTCGGCCAGCCAGCGCGCGGGCACCGCCTGCGAGTTCACCATCAGCCCGCGCAGCAGGGTCAGGGCGGCGGTGCGGCCCTCGACGTCGGCGGGGTCGGCCGGGACGTCGACCCGGAACCCGCGCACCGCGGTCTCCCAGCGCCGGGCCCGGCCGTCGGGGTGCGGATCGCCGTCGCGGATCAGGCCGAAGCGGGCCAGGTGCCGCAGGTGCCAGCTGGCCGCCGACGGCGTCACCCCGATGCGCGGCGCCAGCTCGGTGGCGCTGGCCGGGCCCTCCCGCCGCAGGATGTCCAGGATCGCCAGGCGCGCCGGATGGGCCAGCGCCCGCATCATCCGCGGGTCGGTGATGACCAGATCGCCGAATCGGCCTGCGTCCGCCATAGATATGAAAGTATTGCTTCACATCTGCCGAGTCAATGGTCGTCGACGCGCAGGGGTCGTCGATGCGCAGGGAAATCCGTGGGGCTCCCGGCAGCCCCTGGCCTAGGCTCTGCCGAATGCGCATTCTGATATTGGGCGGCACCGGTTTCATCGGCCGCGCCGTCGTCGAGGACGCCCTGAAGCGCGGCCACGACGTGACCCTGTTCAACCGCGGCCGCTCCGACACGGCCCTGTTCCCGCAGGTCCCCCGCCTGATCGGCGACCGCGACACCGACGACTACGCGGCGCTGGCCACCGGGGTCTGGGACGCCGTGGCTGACTGCTCCGGCTACGTCCCCCGCCACGTCAAAGGCGCGATGGACGCCCTCGGCGACCGTGTCGGCCGCTACCTGTTCATCTCCACCAACGCGGTCTACCAACGCGACGGCATCGGCCCCGGCGCCACCGAGGACACCCCGCTGCGCGCGCCGGTCCGCGACACCGAGGAGCTGTTCGACGAGACCTACGGCCCGCTGAAGGTCGCCTGCGAAGACGACGTCCGCGCCCGCTACGGCGCCGCGGCGACCATCGTGCGCCCCGGCAAGGTCGCCGGCCCCCACGACCCCCAGACCGGCCTGACCTACTGGGTCCGTCGCGCCACCCGCGGCGGCCGCGTCGCCCTGCCGGGGCGGCCCGAACAGCCGGTCCAGCTCGTCGACTGCCGCGATCTGGCGCGCCTGATCGTCCGCCTCCTGGAGGACGACCGCGGCGGCGCCTTCCACGCCGTCGGCCCGGCCACCCCGGTCACCATCGCCGACGTGATCCGCATGTGCGCGGAGGCGGCGGGAACGGAAGTGGAGATCGTGCCGGTCCCGCGCGAGTCCCATCCCGGCGATATCTTCCCGCTGATCCGCGAGGAACCCTGGGAGTGGATCACCCAGCAGCGCGATCCGGCGCGCGCCGTGGCCGCCGGGATGCCGCGCACGCCGCTCCGGACGACGATCGCCGACGTGCTGGCGTGGGATCGCGAGCGCGGGGAGGCGGAGCTGGGGTCCGGGTTCACGGAGGAGCAGGAGGCCGAGGTACTGGCCAAGTACGCGCCGGAGGGATAGGTACGCGCTCAGAGGTCCAGCACGTAGCCCACCAGGCTGCCGTCCCCCTCCACGTCGTCCACCCGGAACCCGCACTTCTCCAGCACCCGCCGCGACCCGGCGTTGTGCGGCGCCACATACGCGTGCACCGGCCGCGTCGTCATCTCGCACAGGAACAGCGCCAGCGCGGTGGTGGCGATGCCGCGTCCCCAGTGGTCGCGGCCGAGCCAGTAGCCGAGCTGGCGCTGGTCCCAGCGCTCCCAGCAGGTGATCGCGCCGACGACGGCGTCGTCGACGACGATCGTGCGGGCCTCGGCGGTCGGGTCGGCTTGCAGCGCGCGCCACAGCTCGGCGTGTTCGAGGCGGGTCGCCGGGGTCGCGGCGGCCATGCGGGCGGCCACGGGGTCACGTTGGTGCTCGAAGAACACCGGCAGGTCGGCGTCGCCGACGGCGCGCAGGCGGACATCGAAGTGGCCGGTCTTCGGATGCTTGGCGGTCATGCCGGTTTCACCTTTAATCGATTGGACTCCAGCCCCATGAACCCTTATAATCGAAGGCATACAGCCGATGCGATCATAAGGATCCAAGGAGTCAACGATGAACTTCGCTTCGACCTACGAATTGTCCGCCGCCCACGCCAAGCTCGCCGAGCTCCACAAGCAGGCCGCCGAGGCGCGGCTCGTGCGCATGGCCAAGAAGGCTCGCAAGAGCCGCTGAGCCCCGCGACGCGCAGCGCCTGACGCGCGACGGCTCAGCGTTTCACCGACGTCGGCGAGAGCCGCCCGGAAGGTTCCGGGCGGCTCTCGTTGTTCGCGCTACGTGGTGGGCGCCGGACGCCGGGCGCCGACCGCCAACCATCACCGGCAGCGGCCCCTACGCACCTACCGCTTGAACCCGACCCCGCCGTGGATCCACACCTCGAAGTCCGGATCCACCGCCGCGTCCGGTCGCCAGCGCTGAAGCTGGACCACCCCCGGCGGCACGACGTCGGTCCCGTCGAACAGCTCGGTCACCTCCGCCGCCGTGCGCTGGTGGAGCTGCGACCGGGCCTGGTCCCAGCCACGCCGCGCGGCGGCGCCGGCCTCCGGGTCGTCGCCCTCGGTGATGTGCGACAGCACCAGCGCGCTGCCCGGGGCCACCGCGTCCAGATACTGCGTTACGAGCGCCGGCGCGTCGTGCTCGGGCGCCACGAAGTGCAGCAGCGCGACCATCAGCACCGCGATCGGCTGCTCGAAGTCCAGTACGGTGCGCACCGCCGAGTTGTCCAGGATCGTCTTCGGCTCCCGGGCGTCGGCGAGCACCACCGCCGTCAGCTCCGGGTCCGCCCCGGACAGCAGCGCCCGCGTGTGCACGGCGACGATCGGGTCGTAGTCGACGTAGACCACGCGCGCCCCCGGGTCGACGTGGCGCGCGACCTCGCCGGTGTTCCCCGGCCCCGGGATCCCGGTGCCGATGTCCAGGAACTGCGTGATCCCGGCCTCGGCCAGGAACCGGACGGCCCGGCCGAGGAACGCCCGGTTGGCGCGCGCCATCCCCCACGCCTGCGGGATGTGCTCCCGCGCCAGTTCGGCGGCCCGGCGGTCGGCCTCGAAGTGGTCCTTGCCGCCGATCATGGCGTCGTAGATGCGCGCCGGATGCGCCCGGGTGGTGTCGATCTCCGGCGGGACCCAGTCCGGGGCGAGTGGGTTCTCGGATGCCGCCGCCTCGGACAGCACTGCCTCGGACCGCACTGCCTCGGATGCCGCCGCCTCGGATGCCGCTGTCGCCTGCTCGTCGTCCACGGGGTGTCACAGTAGCGGGCGATTGTGGGTATTGATATACCCGCGCGGCGGCCGGGTCAGGAGGCCGGATCCACCACCCACGGCCGGGGCCCGAACATCAGGGAGTACGGCACCGCGTCCGCGAAGTCGGCCAGCGCGACGTAGTCCGGCGCGGTGCGGGCGGCGGCGGCGAGCAGGAGGTCGCGGGCCTGCTCGCGGCTGATGACCGGCACGCCGACCGTGGCGAACAGCTCGGCCCGGGCCTCGTCGATGTCGGGCTCGTTCTCCCGCAGATCGGCTTCGACCGCGTCGAGATCGATCCCGTAGCCGACGTCGTGCCAGAACCCGAGGGCTATGAAGATCGACAGCGCCTCGGCAAGGTCCTCGGCGACCAGGCTGCCGGCGCCCTCGCTGTCCGTGTAGAGCACCGGACGGCGCTCGGCGCTCTCGTCGCCGACGAGGTAGAAGGTGCCGCCCGCGCCGTCGCCGGCGATCGGGACCAGCGGCAGCCCGCAGGGGATCGACAGGTTCTCCAGCGGATCGGGACGCAAGGCGTCGAACCCCGCGTGGATCTCCAAGCTGCGCGCCGTCTCCTCGTCGGCCGTCAGCCGCCGCAACAAGTCCTCGGCCGAGTCGGTGTTCGGCATCGTGGTTCCCCCTCCGTGACAAGTGATGAACAGGTGGTGTCTTCCTACCAGGGAACGGGGCGTCCGTCGCGGAAGAATCCACCGGTGGGTCCGCTATCGGACAACGTCGCGGCCCAGACGATCCCCGCCGCGCCGTCCCGCACTGGACGCCCGCCCGGCCCTCCCATGTCGGTGGCGACCCAACCCGGGCAGACCGCGTTGACGAGGATGCCCTCCGACCGCAGCTCGGCGGCGAACATGCGGGTCAGAGCGTTGAGAGCGGCCTTGGTGAGGCTGTAGGCGGGCGTGCCGGCGCCCATGCTCGCTAGGGATCCGGCCTCGCTGGAGACGTTGACGATGCGCTGGTGGCTGCCGCGGCGCAGCAGCGGAAGCATGGCCTGGATGAGGTGCCAGGGTCCCAGGACGTTGGTCTCGGCGGCTTCGCGGACCACGTCCAGGTCGGCGTCGACCGCGTGCTGCCAGGTGTCGTAGTGGATCGCGGCGTTGTTGACCAGCACGTCCAGGTGTCCGAAGCGCTTGTCGATCGCGGCGGCGGCGTTCTCGATGTCGGTGCCGTCGGTGACGTCGAGCCGCAGCGGGACCGCATCGCCGACGCTTCCCAACTCCCCCGCGGTCTCGGCGGCGGCGGCCTCGGACCGCGCGCCGATCAGGACGGTGTGCCCGGCGACGAGCAGCTGCCGCGCGGTCTCCCGGCCGAGGCCGCGGTTGGCGCCGGTGACGAGGACGATCACAGGTGTTCTCCGATCACGACGGTGGCGTCCAGGTCTTCGTCCTCGACGATCCGCGCGGCCAGCCCGGCGGCGCGGAAGGCGGCCAGCGTCGTCGCCGCCTGCTCCTGACTGGTCTCGATCAGGACGTGCCCGGCGGGGGCGAGCCATTCCGGGGCGCCGGCGGCGATCCGGCGGTGCAGGTCCAGGCCGTCGGCGCCGCCGTCAAGGCTGGCCCGGGGTTCGTGCGCGCGCGCCTCGGCGGGGAGGGTGGCAATGGCTGAGGTGGGGACGTAGGGGGCGTTGACGACCAGGAGGTCGACCGAGCCGCGCAGGGTGTCGGGGAGGGCGGAGTAGAGGTCGCCTTCGTGGACGTGTGCGCGGTCTGCGAACGGGGCGAGGTTGCGGCGTGCGTAGGCGAGTTGGGTCGGGTCGAGGTCGGCGGCGTGGATCTCGAGGTGGTGACCGGCGGCCGAGAGGCGGGTGGCGAGGGCGGTCGCGAAGGGCGCCACGCCGCAGCAGAGGTCGAGGATGGTGATGGCGGGTGGGATGGGATCTGCGTCCAAGACTGTGACGAGCGCGGTCTGAACGAGGAACTCCGAGCGGCGGCGGGGCACGAACGTGCCGGGGCCGACGGCGATGCGCAGGCCGCAGAATTCGGCCCAGCCGATGATGTGCTCCAGGGGTTCGCCTGCGCAGCGACGGTTGATGAAGTCGTCGAGGAGGGCCGGGTCGGTGGTGGCGCCGATCAGCAGGTCGGCTTCCTCTTCGGCGAATACGCAGCCGGCTGCTCGGAGGCGAGTGGTGACGGCGTCGGGATCCGGGGGCGGAGGTGGGGGCGGGGCTGGTGCTGATGCTGGTGCTGGGTCCGTGTTCGTGGTCGTGTCCTTCGTCATCCCGTGAAAACTCCGGCCAGTGCGTAGGCCGGCGACTTGTCCAGGTGCTGACGGCCGAGGTCGTAGCGCTCGGTCGTGGCCGAGTTCGCGTGGCCCATGTAGACCTGGATGTCGCGCAGCGGCACCCCGGCGTCGAGCAACATGGTGGTGCAGGCGTGGCGCAGCGAGTGCGGGGAGATGCGCTTGTCGATCCCGGCGGCCTTGGCGCAGCTCTCGACGATCCACTCGACCTGGTAGCGGGTCAGGCGCGCGCCGTCGGGCCCGGTGAACACGGGCCCCGCGTCCGGGGCCGCGGCGCCGGAGCTGCCGACGGCTCCGGCGGCTCCGGCGCGCTCGGCGAGCCAGGCGTCGACGCAGCCGGCAGCCGCCGGCGCGACGGCCTGGTCCTGCTCCTCGCCGCCCTTGCGGCGCAGCCGCACGACGCGGTGGCCGCGCTGGGTCGACAGGTCCTCGACGTCGATGCCGCAGAGTTCGGAGACGCGCAGGCCTTGGTAGAGCAGCACGGCGACCACCGCCTCGTCGCGCGCGCCCCGCTCGGCGGCGGCGCGAAGGAGCGCCGCGGACTCGTCGCGGTCGGGGCCGAGGGTCTGCGATCTGCGCGAGACCTTGGGCAGGTGCAGCGCTTTGTCCTTGGCCGGGACCGGGCTGCCGGCGGTGTAGCCGGAGTCGACGGCGTAGGCGTAGAAGTTGCGGATCGCGGAGATCTTGCGAGCCAGGGTCGCCGGGCGGGCCTTGCCGTCGTCGGCGAGGTGGACCGACCAGGCGTCGACGTGGGCGCGCACCGCGTCGAAGGGATCGACGTCGAACAACGCGCACCAGGCGAACCACTGCTTCAGGTCGACGGCGTAGGCGGAGGCGGTGGTGGGTTTGTAGGTGAGCAGGAAGAGGGAGGCGACCTGCTCGGCGTCGGGGCCGGCCGGGCCGGGGGTCGTCGCCGAGGCGATGGTGCCGGACAGGATGGTGACGGCTGCGGTGGTGGGCTCGCTCACTGATCCATTGTGACCGTTGCGAAGCGTGGGGGTGACTATTTTCCGGCTCGCCGGTCCCGCCAGGCGGCCACGGCCTCGTCGGCGTCGACTCGCGGGATCACGACCGAGGGTCCGGGCTGCGGAGTGCGGCGCGCGATGTCGGCGCGAGCGTCGTAGTCCTCGATCGCGGCGCGCAGTGCCGACTCGGTGACGGCGAGCCTGCCCTCGATCAGGCCTTTGCGAAGGTCCTGGGCCTCGCGCCGGAGGGCGAGCGGGAGCGGCAGGGCGTGGAGGCCGACGTTCTCGCGGGCGACGAGTTGGGTGAGCCACCAGTCTTCGCGGTAGGGCTGGCCGTCTCCGGGGAGGGGTTTGCCGGTCAGGGGGTTGTCCTCGAAGGCTCCGGACCGCTCGGCGTCGCGGACCCGTTTGTCGACGCCGGCATCGAAACGCTCACGCCAGGTGCTCATACTTTATTGTCGCAAATCGGCTTAACGGGTTGGTGATGAGGGTGGGTTGCGGGAAGGACTCGTATTAGCCGAGCGTCGTGTCGCCGAGGCCGACGGCGAGAGTGCGCAGCAACGCGGCCAGGGCTTCGCGGTCGTCCTGGGACAGCGTGGCGAGCAGGCGCTCCTCGTTGACCAGGTGCGCCGGCACGAGCTGGTCGACCAGCTCCAGGCCGGTCTCCGTGAGGCGAATGCGGACGCCGCGCCGGTCGGAGGGGTCGCGGACGCGCTCCAGCAGGCCTTTGGCCTCCATGCGGTCCACGCGGTTGGTGATGGCGCCGGAGGTGACCATCGCCGTCTTGATCAGGGCGCCGGCCGAGAGTTCGTAGGGGGCGCCGGAGCGGCGGAGGGTCGCGAGGACGTCGAACTCCCAGAACTCCAGGCCGTAGGCGGCGAAGAAGTCTTTGAGCTCCTTGTCCAGGAGGCGGGAGAGGCGGCTGATGCGGCCGACGACGCCCATCGGGCGGGCGTCGAGGTCCGGGCGTTCGCGGCCCCAGGCGGCGACGATGGCGTCGACGGCGTCAGACATATCTGAACGTTAACAGACTTGACGTTGAGGGGAATAGCGTGGTGTCCTGTGAGTGTTGAGAGTCTTAATGTTGAGAGAGTTTGGGTCTTGGGGAGGGGCTTTCGATGGGTGTTAGTGCTAGTGCTAGTGCGAGTGCGACGGCGGGCGCGGCGACGGGCGTAGCTGTTGGGAACAACGGGGTTTCGGCAGGAGCGGCGGGAGCAGCCGGGGCGGCGGAAGGCAGGGCGGGGACCGCTCGTGATCTGCTGCTGTCGGCGATAGCGCCAGCGAGCTGGGGCACGACCTACGTCGTCACCGCCACACTGCTGCCGGACCACCGGCCGATGCTCGCCGCGACGCTGCGGGCGTTGCCGGCCGGGCTGATCCTGCTGGCGTTCGTACGCCGACTCCCCCGGGGCGACTGGTGGTGGAAGACGGCCGTACTCGGAACTCTGAACTTCGGGGCCTTCTTCCCTCTGCTGTTCTTCGCCGCGTACCGCCTGCCGGGCGGCGTCGCGGCCACCATCGGCTCGGTGCAGCCGCTGGCCGTGGCCGGGTTCAGCACCCTGATCCTGCGTCAGCCACCGGTACGCGCGGTGCTGGTGGCGGCGTCGGTCGGCACCGGCGGCGTAGCCCTGATGACGCTGACCGGCAAGGCCCGCCTCGACGCCCTCGGCGTACTGGCGATGCTGACGGCGACCTCGCTGATGGCCCTGGCGGTGGTGCTGGGACGCAAGTGGGGACGCCCGGCGGGCGCGACGCCACTGACGCTGGCGGCCTGGCAGCTGGTGTTCGGCGGCCTGCTGCTGGCGCCGATGACGCTGTTCACTGAGGGCGTGCCGGAGACGCTGACGGCGAAGAACATCGCCGGATTCACGTATATAGGCGTGGTCGGGACGGCCGCGGCGTACACGCTGTGGTTCCGCGGGATCGAGCGGCTGGCGCCGACGTCGCTGTCGCTGCTGAGCCTGGCGAATCCGATGGTGGCGACGGTGGCGGGGTTCGTGGTGCTGGACCAGGTGCTGACGGCGCCGCAGGCGGCTGGGTTCGCGGTGGCGTTGGGGGCTTTGGTGGTGGGGCAGGTGGTGGGGAATCGGGGGCGGTGAGGGGTGGGGAGGGGCGGTGAGGGTTGGTGATTCGGTGGGGGTCGGTGATTCGGTGGGGAAGGTTGCCGATTCCGGCGGTAAGGGTTGAGAGTTGCCGACCTTTGGTGGCTGGTTCTTGGCGGCTGGCGCTGTTGAGGGCAGCGTCTGGTGCTGCTGCGTGCTGGTTGTGGGTATCGCGTGAGCTCGCGTCGCTCTGGCGACCGGGCCGAACCGCGCCCTAAGGTGGAAGCCAACAAGGTTACCGACCAGTAGTAAGGATGGCGGCCATGACCGAGACCGACCCCGGCAAGCCCTACGATCTGGTCCTCTTCGGAGCGACCGGCTTCACCGGAGCGCTGGTCGCCGACTACCTGGCGCGCCACGCCCCGGCGGCGGCCCGGTGGGCGCTGGCCGGGCGGTCGGAGGCGAAGCTGCGGGTGGTCCGCGAGCGGCTGGCGGTCGAGCATCCGCACTTGAAGGAGCTGCCGCTGGTCGTGGCCGACGCGACCGATCGGGTGGCGTTGCGGAAGCTGGCCGACAGCACCCGGGTCGTGATCACCACCGTCGGTCCGTACCTGACGCACGGCGAGCCGCTGGTGGCCGCGTGCGCGGAGGCCGGGTGCGACTACGTCGACCTCACCGGCGAGCCGGAGTTCGTCGACGCCATGTTCCTCATGCACCACGCGCGGGCGGTGGAGACCGGCGCCCGGCTGGTGCACGCCTGCGGGTTCGACAGCATCCCGACCGATCTCGGCGTCCTCTACACGATGCGCCAGCTCGGGCCGCAGAGCGGACCGGTGCGGATCCAGGGCTTCATCCGCTCCAACGGCACGTTCTCCGGCGGCACCCTCGCCTCGGCGACAGTCGCGATGTCGCGGCCGGGGGCGATGGCGCGCGCGGCGAAGGCCCGGCGGGCCGCACAGCCGGTGCCGGAAGGGCGGCGCCTCGGCACACTGGCCGGCCCGCCACGCCACGATCGTGTCGCACACGCCTGGATCGCTCCCCTGCCGGTGATCGACACCCAGATCGTGCTGCGCAGCGCGGCGGCGTTGCCGGAGTACGGCCCTGATTTCCGCTACGGGCACTACGCGGCGGTGCGACGCCTGCCAGTCGCGCTGGCGAGCCTGGTCGCGATCGGGGCACTGGCGGTGTCGGCGCAGGTCAAGCCACTGCGAACAGCGGTCGGGAAGGCCGTGAAGCCCGGGCAGGGGCCTGATGAGCAGCGGCGGGCCAGGAGCTGGTTCACGCTGAGGCTGCACGCCACGACCGAGGATCGCACGCTGGTGACAGAGGTCTCGGGAGGCGACCCGGGATACACGGAGACCTCGAAGATGCTCGCCGAGTCGGCACTGTGCCTGGCCTTCGACGACCTGCCGCCCGCCGCCGGACAGCTCACGACGGCCCAGGCGATGGGCGACGCTCTGATCACGCGACTGACCAGGGCCGGGATCACGTTCCGGACGCTGGAGGGGCCGTCGGCCGGGTCGCCTGGACCGGACCGGCGGCGGTGAGGTGGGAAGCGGTGAGGCTGGGTGTTGGGTGCCGGGCGATGTTGCTGGTTGCCGGTTGCTGCTGGCGGGGTCGCCTTGATCGGGCCAGCGGCGGTGAGGTTGGGTGCCGCTGGCCGGGTCGCCCGGACCGGGCCGGCGGCGGTGAGGCTGGGTGTTGCTGTTTTTACTCGTCGGCGCTGGCCCAGCCCTCGATCGTGCCCCGGGCCAGCGTGTGGCCGCGCATGAGGAAGTGCAGCACCGCGATGGTGGTGTCCGGCGTCGCGCCGAGGTCGCGCATCGAGTCCACGTCCAGCGCGTGAACGGCGAACACGTAGCGGTGGCGGCCGGTGCCGGGCGGGGGGCCGAAGCCGACGAACTGGTGGCCGCCGATCTCGTTCGGGACATGGAAGGCGGCGCCGGGAAGCGAGTCGTCGCCGGCGCCGGCGCCCGCGGGCAGCTCGGTGGTGTCGCCGGGCAGGTCGGCGAGGCCCCAGTGCCAGAAGCCGGAGGGGATCGGCGCGTCGGGGTCGAACATCGTCACCGCGACGCTCTTGGTGCCCTCGGGCAGCGGACCCCAGGACAGCTGCGGCGAGAGGTCCTGGCCGCCGGGAATCCCGAACGGGACGCCGCCGTGCTCGGGCGCCAGGCGGTCGCCGGCCTGGAAACTCTCCGAGGTGACCGTCAGCGACGGCACCTTCTCCGAAGTGCTATAGGGCACTGCACACCACTCCCGTCCGACCGCTTTGTCGAATACTGACTCTGTGCTGCTTGTGCTTCACCCTACAGAAAGGGACCAGAGCTGCCATGACTACGACGGGACAGCACTACGGCGTCATCCGCGCCGAACTCACTGAACTGGCCGACACCCTGAGCGAGGAGCAGATCGCGACACCGGTGCCGGCCCTGCCGGGCTGGAGCGTGCGCGACACGTACGCGCATCTGGCGGGGGTCGCGGCCGACATCGTGCGCGGGCAGGTCGGCGATCCGCACGATGTGGGGTGGACGGCCGGGCATGTCGCGGCACGGAAGGATCGGTCGCTGGCGGAGATCTGCCGGGAGTGGGGCGTCGAGGGTCCGCGGGCTGAGGAGTTGCTGGACGCGCCGGAGTTGCGGCGGGGGGTGTTCGCGGTCTTCGACGTGTTCCACCATGGGCACGACATCCGGGGGGCGCTGGGGCGGAGCGAGGCGCGCGACACGCCGCAGGCGGTGTTCGTGGCGGGGTTGATGACGAAGTTCAAGGGGATCGAGTGGGCGCAGGTGGGGCATCCGGTGATCGAGCTGGCGACGGCGTCGGGGAGCTGGCATCTGGGGGCTGAGGATGCCGAGCCGGTGGCGAGTTTGGAGACGTCGGATTTCGAGCTGGCGCGGATGATCGTGGGGCGGCGGTCGCGGGCGCAGATGTTGGCGGCGGGGTGGGTGGGGGACGCGGAGGGGGTTGTGGATCTGCTGCCGGTTTTCGGGCCGCCAGAGGGGGATTTGAGCGAGTAGGGAGTGGGGCGTAGGGAGTAGGGAGTAGCGCCTAGGGAGTGGGGAGTAGGGCGGGTGGTGGGGGCTGGGCTGGGGTGGGGTGGGGGTGAGGCGGGGCCGCTGGAGTTGAGGGCGGGGCCGGTGAGCGGGGGGCGGGGTAAGGCGGGTGACCCACTTCACCGAGCGCCTTCCACCCGGCGGACCCCGCCGGAAGCCTAAAATCGAGCCGCACCCCGCACCGCACCCGCGAGGAGACGCCCCTTGGCCACGTTCGAGTCCCTGATGGACCTGCTGGATCTGGAGCAGATCGAGGACGATCTGTTTCGAGGCGCCTCGCCCGACACCGACGTGCAGCGGGTCTTCGGGGGTCAGGTGCTGGGCCAGGCGCTGACGGCGGCGACCGCCACCGTGGAGGCGGATCGGAGCGTGCACTCGCTGCACGCGTATTTCCTGCTGCCGGGGGATCCGGCGGCGCCGATCGTGTACGAGGTGGACCGGTCCAGGACCGGGCGGTCGTTCTCGACGCGGCGGGTGGTGGCGCGGCAGCACGGGCGGAACATCTTCGTGATGTCGGCGTCGTACCAGATTCCGGAGCGGGGGCCGGACCACGCCGACGCGCTGCCCGACGTGCCGGACCCGGAGTCGCTGCCGGCGATCCCGCGTGAGCCGGCCGACGACGGCGAGGACGCGCTGTGGAACATTCTGTATCGGCGGTGGACCGCGTTCGACATCCGCCGGGTGCCGGACACCGGTCCGGAGCGGCGGCAGGTGTGGCTGCGCACGTCGGCGGCGCTGCCGGACGATCCGCATCTGCACACGGCGGTGCTGGCGTATGTGTCGGATTTGACGCTGTTGTCGACGACGTTGATCCGACACAAGCTGCTGCCGCACAAGGAGGTGCAGATCGCGTCGTTGGATCATGCGATCTGGTTCCACCGCCCGGCGCGGGCGGACGAGTGGTTGCTGTACGACCAGAGCTCGCCTTCGGCTTCGGGGGCTCGGGGTTTAGCGACCGGGAGACTGTTCACCAGGGAGGGGACGTTGGTCGCGACGGTTGTGCAGGAGGGGTTGCTGCGGGTCAACCCTGTGTCCTGAATGCGGTGGGAGGCGCTCGTGCGTGGTGGATGATCCGCTAGTGTTCAGCGCGTTCCCGGTTCTGGTTCCCTTACGGTCCGTGTTGGTCCACACGCTCTTGATTCGGTTTTGGTGCGGTTTTGGTGCGGCTGGCTGAGTCTCGGTTGGCGTTGCCTGACGCTGCTGAGAGCTGCTGGGAGCTGCTGAACGTTACTGAGAGCTTTTGAGAGCTTGGTGTTGTGTCCCACGCGCCGAGCTGAGAAGTCGAGTTTTGAAGTGCAGATGTGCCGGCGTCCCCAAAACGACCCGCGGCCAAAGAGAAGAATGAGGTCAGCGCGCAGATGTTCGTGTACCAGGCGGCGAAGTTCGTCGTCGAGCCGCTTGTGAAGATCGTGTACCGACCCCGGGTCGAGGGCCTGGAGCACATCCCCGCGGACGGCGCCGCGATCCTGGCTGCCAACCACTTGTCGTTCTGCGATTCGTTCTTCATTCCGATTGTCGTGCCCCGGCATGTGACGTTCATTGCCAAGGCGGAGTATTTCGACGCGGGTGGACTGCGGGGGCTGTGGAACAAGTACTTCTACGCGCGATTCGCGGGCGCGGTGCGGGTCGACCGGTCGGGGAGCCGGAACGCGACGACGGCGGCGTTGGAAGGTGCGGTGGAGGTGTTGGAGCGGGGCGGACTGTTCGGGATCTACCCGGAGGGGACGCGGTCGCCGGATGGGAAGTTGTATCGGGGGCGGACGGGGATCGCGGAGATCGCGCTGCGGTCGGGGGCGCCGATTATTCCGATTGGGATTATTGGGACGGATCGGGTGCAGCCGCCTGGGAAGAAGTTGCCGAGGTGGGGGCGGGTGACTATTCGGGTCGGGGCGCCGTTGGATTTGGCGGAGGCTAAGGGGTTGGGGAAGCCTGCTTTGGTGCGGCGGGCTATTACTGATGAGGTTATTGAGGCTATTCAGAAGCTGTCGGGGCAGGAGTATCGGCATGTTTATGCTTCTGATGTTAAGGAGGGGAAGGCGGCGGCTTAGGGGGTTGAATAGGGCCGTGTGGCGTGTGGCATATGGCATATGGCGTTTGCCCGTTTGCCGTGTGGCGTATGCCGTGTGGCGTATGCCTTGGCTCTGGTGAAAAGCTAAAAGCAGGCGCTTCCAGCGGGGGCCTCGGATCCCTCGGGGAACTGGCGCCGGCTCCATAGGTCGGTACATTCAGGGCCCTGCGCTGGCGGTTGGTGAGGTGGGGGTTCGTTCCCCTCGGTCACGTCGGCAGCCCTACGGGTACAGCGCCGCCGCCCGGGTGTCAAGTCCATGCCGTTGCGTTTGAGGCCTTGCCTTGCTGTTGCGTATGCATGGACTGGACACCCGGTCGGCGGCACTGTAGGCAAAGCCCTGCCGACGTGACCGAGGGGAACGAACCAAAACCCAGGCAGGGGACTGAAGGACTCGGGGTGGCTGGGGTTGATGGTTCGGGAATGCGGCTGCCGGTTTCGATATCGTCGGATATTGGGATCGGCGATGTATTGCGGCAACGGCGACCTTGTCCAGCCGCTTCCCGCTCAGGGTGGCGGTTCGACGCTTGCTGGCTGGTGGTGGGGTCGGTGGCTTGGTAGTTGCTGCCAGCGTCCTGGCCGCGCCCCCGTAGCGGTGTCGTGCGGTTGCCGGTCAGCAGCTTGCGGCAGCCTGGCGGTACTGGAGCGCCGTGAGGCTGACAGTCAGGCGGGCTTGCTACCTCTTGGCGGTTCTGGAGCCTCATACGGCTGCGGTAAGGCAGCTTGCCAGCCCCTTGGCGATTTCGGGAGCGTCGCGAGGCTGGCGGTCAGGCAGCCTGCGGCCTCCTGGCGGTTCGGGAGCATCGCGTAGTTGCCAGTCAAGCGGCTTGCAGCCGCTCGGCGGTTCTAAACCGTCGCGCGGCTGCCGGTAAGGCAGCTTGCCAGCCCTTTGGCGATTTCGGGAGCGGCGTGAGGTTGGAGGTCAGGCAGCCTGCGGCCGCTTGGCGGCTCTGGAGCGCGTGGTTGCCAGTCAGGCGGCTTGCGGTCGCCTGGCGGTGGAACGTCGCGCGGCTGGCGGTCAGGCTGGTCGCGGCCTCTTGGCGGTTCTGGCGGTCAAGCGGCTTGCGGCTATCTGGTTTCCAGGGCCGTGGCTTGGCAATTCTGGAGCAGATCGTTGCTGCAACCTCTTCGCCCCTGGGGCCTGTTATCTTCCCGCCTCCGCACCGCAGCCGCTGATGGCCCCGGGTCGAGCCGGAGCTGTCAGCGGCTGGCGTGCCTCACGCTGTCGCCACTCCCCCGGCGGCGTCGCCTGGCTGGATGGTCATCGCGCCGGACAGGACTGCTTGGGCTTCTGGGTGGCCGGCGGCGGCGGCTGCTTCGAACCAGGGCAGGGCTTCGTCGGCGCGGCCGCTTTGTTGGAGGAGGACTGCTGAGTTCCACATTGCGGGGACGTGGCCTGCTGTGGCTGCGGCTAGGAAGAGGCGTTCGGCGTCGATCAGGGCGCCGGTTTGGGCTGCTACTACGCCTAGGGCGTAGGCGCCGGAGGGGTCGCCGTTGTTCATGGCGCGTTGGAAGGCTTCGGCGGCGCCTTGTTGGTTGCCGGTGGCGAGGAGGACTTGGCCGTAGACGACTTCGGAGCCGGGGGCGTCGGATTCGCGGCCGCGTTCGGCTGCTTGGAGGGCTTCTTCGACGTCGCCTCGGGCCAGGGAGAGGAGGGCGTAGTTGACCTGGGCGTGGCCGTCGCCGTCGTCGGCGCCGCGCTTGAAGCAGTTCATCGCCTCTTCGACTTCGCCTTGCATCAGCAGGACGTTGCCGAGGTTGTTCACGGCGCGGGTCTCGCCGGCCTCTACTGCTTTGCGGTACCACTCGGCGGCTTGGGGGAGGTCGCCGCGGCGTTGGGCCAGGACGCCGATGTTGGCCATGGCGGAGCCTACTTCGGCTTCGGCGCCGCGGCGGTACCAGAACTCGGCTTCGGCGGGGTTGTCCCAGTGGTTCATGCGGCCCAGGTTGACGGCTGCTTCGGAGGAGCCGAGGGCCACTGCCTGGGTCAGCCAGGCCACGGCGGCGTCGGTCTCGCCGCGGACGGCGAGCAGGGTGCCCAGGTTGTTGGCGGCTTCGGCCTCGCCGAGTTCGGCTGCTGCCGCGTACCAGCGGACGGAGGTGTCGAAGTCGTCGCGGGCCTGGTGGACCAGGCCCAGGCCGAACATGGCGGCGCGGTTGCCGGTGGCGGCGGCGGGGGTGAAGATCGCCTCCGCCGTGTCGAGTTCGCCGGCTTCGAAGGCGGTGAAGCCGGCCGCCACCTCCGGGTCGGTGTCGAAGGCCGACGGCGGCGCCTGGGTCTGGAACTCGGTCACCGCGTCGGCGCCGCCGACTTCGAGCCCGCCGGCCTCGTCACTGGCGCCGAACTGCTGCTCAACCTCGGACACGCCAACTCTCCCAATCCGCGCTCTTATCCCCACCCGACGACTTTCGCCGAGGAACGACGTTAGAAAATCACACCGAACGACAACGGGAGTATCCGGCACCACCCCCGCCGCACGCCAGTCACCACACCGGAGAAGGTCCCATGAGCGCACTCGGCGGTGCCGCCGGCGGGTGAAGGATTCGTGAATCGGGGGTGAAAAAGCCGCCGGCCGGGGCCGCCAGGGCCCGCCGGTAGGGGGTCGGCGGGCTCCGCGCCACCCCGGCACCAGGGCTGTGACCTGCGGCTGCGCTCCGTCAGAGTGCCAAACCGCCGTGTCGCGCGCCCAAAACCCTCAGGTCGTGGATGATATGCGCATGCGTTCCCCCGTTACGCTCCACGGCCGCCTGTGCCGCCTGGAGCTCATGCGACCGGACCACATCGACGGTTTGCTGCTCGCGGCCACCGCGGACCGGTCCACCTACGACTACACCTACGTGCCCAAGGACCACGACGCGGTGGTCCGGTACGTGGCCCTGGCGACCTCGGACTTCGCCGCCGGCGTCGCCCTCCCGTTCACCACTATCGCGATCGACCCGGTCACCGGCGAGGAACGCATCGTGGGCACCAGCCGCCTGCGCGAACTCGAATACTGGCGGGCCGGCGTGTGGCCGCCCCGGCACGGCCACATCAACCCCGACGGGCGCCCGGACGCCGCCGAGATCGGCTCCACCTGGCTGCACCCCTCGGCCCAGCGCACCGGCATCAACACCGAGGCCAAGCTGATGATGCTGACCTACGCCTTCGAGGCGTGGGACGTGCACCGGGTCAGCCTGAAGACCGACGTGCGCAACACCCGCAGCCGCGCCGCGATCAGCGCGCTCGGGGCGCAGTTCGAGGGCATCCGCCGGGCCCACTTCCCGGCCGCGGACGGGGGCGTGCGCGACAGCGCGCTGTTCTCCATCGTCCGGGCCGAGTGGCCGGCCGCCAAGGCGAACCTGGAGGCGCGCCTGCAGCGGTACCTGGACCGCGCCGCCATGGCCGCCATGGAGCCCGGCATGGAGCCGGTGCGCGTCGACCCGCACCTGGTGCAGCCCCTGCACCTGGAGCAGCCGACGCTGGAGCCGGCCGCCGGCGCCCCGGAGACGGCTCCGGTAGTACAAGCGCCAGCCATCCCGGCGGCTTAAGACCCGAAGACCCGGGGAGCCCCGGGGAGGAAAGCGCCGTAAGCGGGCTCACCGGGGCTCGTACAAGACCACCGACCACCCATCCGGCCCGGCCACCGACACCCGCACCTCATGCGGTCCGGTGACCGGGCCGGCGACGTCGTAGCCGGCCGCGGACAGCCGCTCGGCCACCGCCAGCACGTCGCCGACCTTGACCATCACCTGCGCCGCCCCGGACGACTCGGCCCCGGAGGCCAGCGCCAGCCGCGCGCCGCCGAGGTCGAACTGGGCCCAGCGGGCGCCGTCGACGAACGTGGGCTCGACGCCCAGCACCGCCGAGACGAACCGCACCCCGTCGCCCAGGTCGGCGGCCGGAAAGACGGCCGAGAGCGACAGGGCGGGGACGGGATCCGGAGCCGGAATCGAGGCCGGAATCGAGGCCGAGGCCGGAGTCTGCTCATGGTCGGTCATCACGGTCTCCCTGTGGTCGGACGAGACAATCTGACAGCATGTCAGATCAGCGGGATCACTGCGGCCGGGGAATCCATCCGAGGTGCGGGACGAGATAGATCCAGCCCAGGAAAGTCACGGTGTCGATCAGGGTGTGCGCCACCACCAGCGGCATCACGCGCCCCCAGCGGCGGTAGGCCCGGCAGAAGATCATGCCCATCACGAAGTTGCCGACGAAGCCGCCGAAGCCCTGGTAGAGGTGGTAGGAGCCGCGCACGAGCGAGGAGGCGAGGTCGGACTTGAGCGGGGAGAGCCCGAGCTGGTCGAAGCGGCGCAGCAGGTAGCCCAGGACCACCACCTCCTCGCCGACGCCGTTCTTCAGCGCCTGGATCACCAGGATCGGGTCCCGGTACCAGGTGTCGGCCAGCGTGGTCGGAACCACAGTGGCGTTGAGGTTCATCTTCACCGCCGCCACGTACAGCGCCAGCCCCGCCGAACCGATCCCGGCGGCCAGCAGCGCGCCGCGGGCCCAGTCCCGGGCCGGGTCGGCGAAGTCGAACCCGATGGTGCGCAGCGAGGCGCCCTCGCGCAGCAGCAGATACGCCACCAGCGCCACGACCGTGAAGCCGTAGGTCAGGTCCAGCACCTGGTAGGTGAGGTCCAGCCAGGGCCGGGCCGAGGACGGCGTGTTGATCTGGGCCGCCTGCTGGTTCAGCGCCTTGTGCGCGGTCAGCTTGCCCAGGATGTCGA
Source organism: Catenulispora yoronensis (assembly GCF_039531695.1). Taxonomy (NCBI): domain Bacteria; kingdom Bacillati; phylum Actinomycetota; class Actinomycetes; order Catenulisporales; family Catenulisporaceae; genus Catenulispora; species Catenulispora yoronensis. The sequence continues at coordinate 52,736 of NZ_BAAAQN010000044.1, read as the reverse complement.
CCAGCGAGTACGCCGCCGACCGGCCGTAGGACAGCGCCAGCACGACCAGCACCTCGAACCGTAGCAGCGTCCGCCAGCGCGCCGGGTCGCCCCCGGGTCCGGCCGCGGCCATCGGCACCGCTCCCTCGTCCACCACCGCCACGCCGGTTCCTCACCCTCGCCGTACCGAGCACCGATCGACCGGGCGTCGATCGGCGCCCGGCACACTCCAGACTGCACACTCCGCACTGCACACTGCCGGAAGGCATCATCGCAGCCGTACCTGTGACGCGGCTGTGAAGCACGGCGCGCGCCCGGGAGCGGCCCGCGGCGTGAACCCCGCGACAACATCATGATCGGTGGACCGCCAGTCACCGGGGCCGAACCCTGAGTTACCATCCGGTAACAAAGTGGACCCCGACCTCCGGACAATCCCGGTGGCCTCTTGTCGCGGCGATCCATGGCGAACTACTGTCACGCCAGCGATGCGCCGCGATCACCCCGAGACCTGCGCAGACCATGGCAAACGGTCCCCCGCCGGAAACCGGCCGGGGAGCCGGCGGGGAACCGTCATGGGCGCGATCCACCGCCACCGTGTCACCGCCACCGAATCGCCACCGAATCGCCTCGACCGACCCGCCGCACGACCGACCCATCGCCCGACCCACCGCCCACGACCCACCGCCGACGACCCCCGCCGTCCACGACGAGAGGCACCAGGAATGGACCCGCTCCCCGCCCCGGGCTCAGCCCTGGGGCCAGGTGTGCGCGGGCGCGCCGGAGAGCATCAGGTCCGCGTACTCCACGGTGAGCCGCTCCAGCGCCGCGGCGCGGTCCAGGCCGCCGGCCACCAGCCGGTGGAAGGCGGCCGACTGCCAGGTCGAGCCGTTGCGGCCGGTCCGGCAGCGGCCCTCGATGACGCCCAGGAACTCGTCCCGGTCGCGGGGGTCGATGCCCAGCGCGTCCAGGCCCCGGCGGGCCATCGGCAGCAGCTCGCGCAGCACCAGGTCGCGCACCGGGATCCGGGCGGGGAAGCGGTCCCCGCGCCAGGCCAGCTCGGCCTGCAGGCCGTGCCGGGCCGCGGTGTGCAGGTTCAGGGCCGCGTCGGCGAACGGCAGGTGCCGCCACACCGGGTCCGGGTCCTCCATCAGCTCCTTCATGCAGCCGTAGAAGAACGCGGCGTTGGCCAGCACGTCGACCACCGTGGGCCCGGCCGGCAGCACCCGGTTCTCCACCCGCAGGTGCGGCTTGCCGCGCGCCACGTCGTAGACCGGCCGGTTCCAGCGGTAGACGGTGCCGTTGTGCAGCCGCAGCTCCGGCAGGTGCGGCACGCCGCCGCCGGCCAGCACCTTCTCCGGGTCCTCGTCGGAGGAGACCGGCAGCAGCGCGGTGAAGTACTTCAGGTTCTCCTCGAACAGGTCCACCGGGCTGGAGATCCAGCGCTCGCCGAACCACACCCGCGGGCGCACGCCCTGCGCGGCCAGCTCCTGCACCCGGAAGTCGGTGGCCTGCTCGAACAGCGGGATCCGGGTCTCGGCCCACAGCTGGCGGCCGAACAGGAACGGCGAGTTGGCCCCGAGCGCCACCTGCACCCCGGCGACGGCCTGGGCGGCGTTCCAAGCCGCGGCGAAGGTCTCCGGCGAGACCTGGAGGTGGAACTGCACCGAGGTGTTGCAGGCCTCGGGCATGATCGAGCCGAAGGTGGTGCGCAGGTGCTCCACGCCGTCGATCTCGACCAGGAAGTCCTCGCCCCGGACCTGCGCGATCTCGTCGTTGAGCAGGTAGTAGCGGTCCTCGGCGGAGAAGTTCTCGACGACCATGTGCTCCTCGTCGAGGGTCGGCAGGATCCCGATCATCAGGATCCGGGCGCCGGCCGCGCGGGCCTGCCGGTCGGCGTAGGCCATCGAGGTGCGCAGCTCCTCGGCCAGTTCGGAGAAGACCGTGCCGACGAGCTTGTGCGGGGCTATGTTCACCTCCAGGTTGAACTGCCCCAGCTCGGTCTGGAAGTCCCGGCTGGCGATCCGCGACAGCACGTCCTGGTTCACCATGACCGGACGGCCGGTCGGACCCACCAGGTCCAGCTCCAGCTCCACGCCCATCAAGGTGCGACCGCGCTCGAACCGGTCCTCGTCGAGCATCCGCCGGAACACCTCGAAGCCGGCGTGCAGCCGCTCCCGGAACCGCGTCCGGTCGGCTCCGGTGAACTCGGTCGCGACCACCCGCTCGCCCACAGGCGCGCCCCCTTGCCTATCTCGCCCGCAGCCCACACGCGGGACGCCCGTTCCAGCCCGATACTCCACCTCAGATTACAGTCGGACATTCAGCGACGAAAGGGATCGTGACCACCGTGGCAGGCCGGCACCGGTCCTATGACGGACCCAGCACCACCCCGCGCCGCCGCACCAGCGGCGCCGGCGGCCCCTCCTTCCCCACCGGGCTGGTCGCCTTCGGGGCCGTCCTCGTGCTCGCGGCGGGCGGCGGCTACGTGCTCTACACCAAGAAGCACGACGGCGCCGGCAGCACCGGCGCGCAGAACCCGGCGGCCGGCGGCAACGCCTCCTGCCCCAACCCCACCACGCTGACCGTGGACGCCAGCCCGGACATCTACACCGCGGTCAAGTCCATCGCCGACGGGCTGCCCGGCTGCGTGCACGTCACGGTCACCAGCGCGGAGTCGGCGGCGGTGGAGGGCTTCCTGTCCGGCAGCGCCAAGGGCGGCGACGTCACCAGCGCCCCGGACGTGTGGATCCCGGACAGCAGCATGTGGATCGACCTGGCGCACGCCCACAAGGTCACCTCGCTGGTCGACAACGCCGCGCCGGTCGCCGTCAGCCCCCTGGTGATCGGGATGCCCAAGCCGGTGGCCGACGCCAACGGCTGGCCGGCCAAGGCGTTCGGCTGGTCGGACCTGCTGGCCAACTTCAAGACCACCAGGATGCAGACCGAGGTCCCGGACCCGGCCAACTCCGGCCCCGGCCTGGCCGCGATCACCATGCTGCGCGGCGCCGTGCTCACCCCGGCCGGTCCGGACAAGGCCAAGCAGCAGCAGGCGCTGCAGAACCTGACGCTGGTCTACCGGGTGATGAGCACCTCGGTGGCCAGCAGTATGAGCTCCCTGCTGACCGACCTGCCGACCAAGGGCGCCACCGCGCCGTCCTCCGGGGGCATAGCCGCCTTCCCGGCCACCGAGCAGAAGGTCGCCGCCTACAACATCGCCAGCCCCGGCACGCCGCTGGTCGCCCTGTACCCGCACGAGGGCACGATGATGATGGACTACCCCTTCACCGTCCGGCAGGGCCTGGACGCCGCGCACACCAAGGCCGCGGCCGATTTCCAGGCGCTGCTGCACGACCCGGCCTCGGTCAACACGCTGCAGAAGGCCGGGTTCCGCGATCCGAAGGGGGCCGCCGGCGGCATCCTGACCAGCGCCAACGGCGTCAACCCGATCATGCCGATCGTGGCGCCGCCGGACGCCACGCACACCGCGGCCCCGGCCTCGCTGGCGGTCTGGAACACCACCAGCGAGCAGACCCGCGGCCTGGTGGTCATGGACATCTCCGGGTCGATGGGGCTGCCGGTGCCGGGCCAGGTGGACCCGGCCACCAAGACGCCGCTGACCCGCCTGCAGATCACCGAGGCGGCCTGCGAGACCGGGCTGGGGCTGTTCGGCAACAGCTCGGAGCTGGGGCTGTGGACGTTCACGACGAAGTCCAAGGCCGACGGCGGCGGGACGGTGCACACCGAGGTGGTGCCGATGGGGCCGCTGTCGGCGCCGATCGGGCAGGGGGACCGGCGCGCCGCGCTGGCGGCCGCCCTGCGGCAGCTGGCGGTGCAGCCGGGCAGCCGCAACGGGCTGTACGACACCATCCTGGACGCCTACCGGACCGTGCTGAACGGCTGGGCCGAGAACAAGTCCAACGCCATCGTGGTGTTCACCGACGGCAAGGACGACGGGCTGAACAGCATGTCGGCGGACGATCTGATCGGCAAGCTCAATGCCCTGAAGACGGCCAATCCCGGACACACGGTGCGCGTCATGGTGGTGGCGCTGGGCAGCGGTGTGGACTTGTCGACATTGTCCCGGATCACCGCCGCCGCCAACGGCCAGACCCTGCACGCCGAGACCCCGACCGACATCGGCAACGCCGTGATCGCCGGCTTCGCCGGCCGGCTCTCCGACCAGTGAGCAGGCCCGGAAGTCCCCGACGGCCGACCCGGGCGGTCGGGGACTCCGGGTAATCCCTAGTAGAACTCTGAGCGACGAACCCACACTGGTCTCCCCACGTCTAGTCAGTAGTGACTAGGAAAAAGGGCCCCGGCGACGCACCAGAGCACTACCTTCCCCGAATGTCCGAGTCACATGAGCGGATTTCCCTGCGCCGGGGCGTGTGACGCGCGACACTTGGGGCACTGGTTCAGACCACTCGGCGGACGCCAGGGCGACCGCCCCTACCGCGAAGAAGTACGACCATGACGACAACGACCGCAATCCGGCCCGGCTCCGCGCACATCTGCCACCACCACCCCTGCTGCCCGGGCGCCGCCGCCCCGGACCGGGACGCGGCGCTCGTGGTGGCCGCGCACCCCGAGCAGGGGTGGTCGCTGCTGTGCAACGGCATCGTTTCCTTCGACGACACCGGCGAACTGCTGCCCGACGGGCAGGCCATCGCGCCGCATCGGCCCACGGACCACGCGGCGGCCTGAGGCCGCCCGACTACGCGGGGTATTGAGGACAACGGGGATCTGAAGCACAGCGGGGACCTGAGGACCGGGACTTGAGAACGGCGGGACTTGAGAACTGCCGGACCTTGAGAACCACCGGGGACTGAGAACAACGGGAACCTGAGCACAACGGGGACCTGAAGACGACGCCGCGGGACCCGGCACCAGGGCGCGAGCACCGCGCTCCGAGGCCAGGGGACCGAGGCTGAGCCTTCCGGGTGAGGCGCCGCGGCTGCCGCGGCGCACCGCTTGCGGACGCCCTGGGATGCGCCGACCGGCCGGTGGCGGCCGGGATTCGGCGAAGCGGTGGGAGCGCGGGGACCGTGCGTGCGCCCCCCGGAGCATTCGTGCGCTGATTGCGCCGATGATGCTTAATGCGCCGACTTCGATCGGCATATGACTATCGCGATACCTTTCGCGGATATGCCCTATTCAGGCGAGTGGCGAACGCCCCTGATGACAGCCGCCTCGAATACGGCTTGATTCCTGGTCAAGTACTCGACGTTGCGCAGGTAGTAGGCATCATGCCCTTCGGCGACGTGTTGCGAGAAGGCGGGATGGCTGGCCGCCGCCTGCCGGCGCATGAAGTCGACGAGGTGGTGGAGGCGTGCGATCGCCGTGTCGACCAGGGCTGCCCGGTCGGCCGGGGTCAGGCCGTAGGCGTCGGCGAACAGGGCCAGGCGGCGAGCTTGTTCCTCGGGCGACGCGCCGTCCTCGACCAGCTGCACGAAGCGATAGGCCGCGTAGGCGACGTCCCAGACCCGGGGCCCGGGGTGTGCGGTGTCGAAGTCGATCAGGGCGACCGGACGGCCGTCGCGGAAGACGGTGTTGTAGGGCGCGACGTCGCCGTGGCAGAGCACCTCAGCGGGGCTGCGCGGGGCGAAGTACCAGGCCGCGTCGGGCGGAGGGACGAAGTCGAGGGTCGCGTCGTGGAAGGCCCGCAGCAGGGCGCCGACGTCGGCGAGGGCCGCGTCGGCGACATGGGCCTCGGAATCGGGGACGTCGCCCGGGATGAAGGTGAGGATCTCGCGCCCCTCGGAGTCGAAGCCGTGGGTTCGGGGCGCCCCGGCGAAGCCTTTGGATTCAAGATGGCTCAGGAGCGCGTGGACGGCCGGGGTCCACTCCCCCGCCGGACGATGGACGCGGCTGCCGATGCGAAGCAGCGTGTTCACGCCGCCTGACAGGTGTTGAGCGTCCTGATGGTTGTTCATGGGGAGAGGGTGCCAGCGGTGCTGCCTGACCGGAAACCCGTTTCCACCGGTGCCGGAAGCCGCTACCGTGGGAGTCATGTTCCGCACCTTCCTTGCGTAAGTCACCGTCCTGACCGCACCGGCCCTGGGGCCGTGTCGCGGTCCTTTGGTGTCTCCGCAGGCCTTTCACGGTGAGGAACTACTCCCTTGTCCACGTATATGGCGGTACTCCGCCTTCCCTTCGCCGCGCGCACTTTCGGCGCGGCTCTTGTCGGACGGCTGTCGTACGGCACCGTCTTTCTGTCTTTGACGCTGTCGCTGACCGCCGCCACCGGCTCGGTGGCCCGGACCGGCGCGGTCGTCGCGGTGTTCGCCCTGGTGGTCGCGGGGCTGGCGCCACTGCGGGCCGGACTGATCGACCGGCACGGCGCGCGCCGGGTACTGATTCCGCTGGCGTCGGTCTACGCGGCGGCGCTGCTGGGGTTCGCGGCGGCGACGTGGCGGCCCGGGACGCCGCTGTGGGTGCTGGAGGTCGTGGCGGTGGTGGCGGGGGCGAGCGCGCCGCCGCTGGGGCCGACGATGCGGACGCTGTGGCGGGCGATGTGCGGCAGCGACCGGGGGCTGATGCAGCGGGCGTTCGGGTTGGACACGGTCGCCGAGGAGGTCATCGGGGTCTGCGGACCGCTGGTGGTGGGGGTCATGGCGCTGGCGGTGCGGCCGGCGGTGGGGTTGGTGGTCAGCGCGGTGCTGGTGGGGGTCGGGACGGTGGCGATGATGGGGTCGCCGGTGGTGGGGGCGCTGGGGGGAGGCGCGGGGGCGGTAGGCGCGGCGGCGGTGGCGGCGGCGACCGGTTCGGCGGTAGGCGCGGCGGCGGGTTCGGCGGTGCGGGGTGATGATGATCGGAGCGGCCGGGGCGATGGAAGCGGCCGGGGCGATCGGAGTGACCGGGGCGGCCGGGATGAGGGCTCGAATCGCCGGGGCCGTCGCTGGGCTGTTCGGCGCACCAGGCCCGGGCAGCGTGGCCTAGCGCGCATCGCGGAGCCGGTGGTCGTGGCGACGGGACTGGGTTTGGGGCTCGGCGCGCAGAACCTCGTGATCGTGGCCTTCGCGGTGCAGCGACACCAGACGTCGGCGATCGCGTGGGCCGAAGCCGGGATGTCGGTGGGAAGCATCGTGGGCGGCCTGGTCTACGGGGCGACCGAGTGGCGGATGCCGAACCGGGCGCGGCTGCCGTTGCTCACCGTCGCGCTCGGTAGCTGCATCGCGTTGGCAGCGCTGGCGCCGAACGTCTGGGTTCTGACAGCGATCATGACCGTCACAGGCGTGTTCGTCTCACCGCTGATGTCCTGTGCATATCTGGTCGCTGACGAGCTTGCCGCCGAGGACGCGCGGACCGCCGCCGGGGCCTGGGTCAACAATGCCTTCAACGCTGGTTCGTCCGGGGGCTACGCCGTGATGGGCAGCGTCTTGGTACGGCTGCCGTTGGGGTGGTGTTTCGTGGTCGCCGCCGCTCCGGTGGTGGCAGCGGGTGTTGTGGCGCGTGGTTGGCGGGCTCGGCAGCAGACGGCCGGCGCCGACAAGCCGACTGCTGACGAACCGTCGGCCGCTGAACACGTGCCGGTCCGGGCCTAAGCAGCCCACGTCCTCAAAGCCCGTATGCCAGCCCCCTGGCGCCGCCCGCCTGGATCAACCAAGCCAGCGATCCGCTGCCGAAGGGCCAACCGTCGGTCTCGACCTGGATCCAACCCCGGTCGGGACCCTCGGTCCCCGCGTCCCACCACCACCAGCCACGATCCGGACCGCCCCCTTCGGGATCGAAGCAGTCCAGCCAGGCGGAGAGGGACCAGCCATCGGGGTCGGAAGCACAGCGGTCCACGAACCACGAAGGCAGCAGAGACAACCAGGCAGCGAACTCCGGCCACGCATCGAGGCGAGGCAGGACAAGCGACAGCACAGTTCGCACGTTCGCGATGGTTCGGGACGCGTCCTCAGCGTCGAACGTGACCCGGACCAGGAAGGGCAGCCCGGCCAGATCTTCATCGTCCGGCCCAGATCGCAGACGCTGGAGTTCTCGACGCCCCGGGCTGCTCACTGAGCGCCTGCCACAACGATCACGTCGGCTGCGGTCTGGCCGCTCATGCTGAAACCCACCAGCGCCACCGAATCCCGCGGCGGTACGCAGGCCTCGATCAAGGCGGCGGCCTGGTCGCGGCGGCGGGCGAGGGTCAAGTCGGCGAAGGTGCCCGAGCTTCTGACCTGCCGCTCCGGAATCGCGTCAAGATAGCAGAGCACCTCCTGCGACACCGCAAGGGTCCCCTCGTCGATCACGCTCATGTCGCCCCCGTCCGCCACGGACCAACAACGGACCAACAATAGAGCGCCCTGCGGACCAGCTTCACCGATCCGCGGGGCGCTCCATCACCCTCAGTCCTCGAACGCCTCCGGCGCCGGGCACGAGCACACCAGGTTCCGGTCGCCGTAAGCCCCGTCAATACGGCGTACCGGCGGCCAGTACTTGTCGGCCGGGTTCACGCCGGCGGGGAACACGGCCTCGGCGCGGTCGTAGCCGTGCTTCCAGTCCCCGGCCAGCATCGCCGCTGTGTGGGGGGCCTGGCGCAGGGGGTTGTCCTCGGGGTCGAGGTCGCCGGTGGCGACGCGGTCGATCTCGGCCTTGATCGCGGCCATCGCGTCGCAGAAGCGGTCGAGTTCGGCCAGGTCCTCGCTCTCCGTCGGCTCGATCATCAGAGTGCCGGCCACCGGGAAGGACATGGTCGGGGCGTGGAAGCCGTAGTCGATCAGGCGCTTGGCCACGTCGTCGACCGTGACGCCGGTCTCCTTCGTGATCGGGCGCAGGTCGATGATGCACTCGTGCGCCACCAGGCCGGCCGGGCCGGTGTAGAGCACCGGGTAGTGCTCGGACAGGCGCTTGGCGACGTAGTTGGCGGCCAGGATGGCGTGCTGGGTCGCCGAGCGCAGGCCCTCGGCGCCCATCAGGCGGATGTAGGCCCACGGGATGGGCAGGATGCCCGCCGAGCCCCAGGGGGCGGCCGAGACCGGGCCGACGCCGGTGCCGTCCGGGCGGGGGCCGGCGATCGGGTGCAGCGGGTGGTTGGGCAGGTACGGCGCCAGGTGGGCGCGGACCGCGACCGGGCCGACGCCGGGGCCGCCGCCGCCGTGCGGGATGCAGAAGGTCTTGTGCAGGTTCAGGTGGGAGACGTCGCCGCCGAAGGTGCCCGGCTTGGCCAGGCCGACCATGGCGTTGAGGTTGGCGCCGTCGACGTAGACCTGGCCGCCGGCGGCGTGCACCAGGTCGCAGATCTCGGTGACCTCCTCCTCGAACACGCCGTGCGTCGAGGGGTAGGTGATCATCAGGACGCTGAGGCGGTCCCGGTGCTGCTCGATCTTGGCCAGCAGGTCGGCCACGTCCACCGAGCCGTCCTCGCGGCTGGCCACGACCACCACCCGCATCCCGGCCATCACGGCGCTGGCGGCGTTGGTGCCGTGCGCCGACGACGGGATCAGGCAGACGTCGCGCTGCTCCTGGCCGTGGTCGCGGTGGTAGGCGCGGACCGCCAGCAGGCCGGCCAGCTCGCCCTGGGAGCCGGCGTTGGGCTGGACCGAGACCCGGGCGTACCCGGTGACCTCGGCCAGCCAGCCCTCCAGCTGGCCGATCAGGGACAGGTAGCCGGCGGCCTGGTCCAGCGGCGCGAACGGGTGGATGGCGCCGAACTCCGGCCAGGTGATCGGCTCCATCTCGGTGGTCGCGTTCAGCTTCATGGTGCAGCTGCCCAGCGGGATCATCGAGCGGTCCAGCGCGATGTCCCGGTCGGCGAGCCTGCGCAGGTAGCGCAGCATCGCGGTCTCGGACCGGTGCGCGTGGAAGACCGGGTGGGTCAGGAACCCGGTGGCGCGCGGGTGCGCCCCGAGGGCGTCGTCGGTGGCCGCGTCGAGCTCGTGGACGCCCGCCGCCTCCTTGCCGGTCACGCCGAAGGCCGACCAGACGGCCCGCAGGTCGGCCCAGCCGGTGGTCTCGTCGCAGGACACGCCGACGGTGTCCTCGTCGACCAGCCGCAGGTTCACGCCCGCGGCCAGCGCGCCGCGCCAGACCTCGGCGGCGCGGCCCGGGACCCGGACGGTCAGGGTGTCGAAGAAGGCGGTCGGCACCACCTCGACGCCGGCCTCGCGCAGGCCGGCGGCCAGGACCGCGGTGTAGCGGTGGGTGCGGCGGGCGATCGCGGTCAGGCCCTCGGGGCCGTGGTAGACCGCGTACATGCCGGCGATCACGGCCAGCAGCACCTGCGCGGTGCAGATGTTGGACGTGGCCTTCTCGCGGCGGATGTGCTGCTCGCGGGTCTGGAGCGCCAGGCGCAGCGCCTGGCCGCCGTCGGCGTCCACGGACACCCCGACCAGGCGGCCGGGCAGGGAGCGGGACAGGTCCTGGCGGACGGCCATGTAGCCGGCGTGCGGGCCGCCGAAGCCCAGGGGGACGCCGAAGCGCTGGGTGGAGCCCACGGCGATGTCGGCGCCGGCCTCGCCGGGCGAGGCGAGCAGGGTCAGCGCCAGGATGTCGGCGGCGACGGCCACCAGGGCGCCGCGGGCGTGCGCCGCGTCGGCGATCGCCTTCAGGTCCCGGACCTGGCCGGAGGCGCCGGGGTACTGCACGAGGACGCCGTAGAAGTCGTCCTCGGGGAGCGCGGAGAGCACGCGCGAGGAACCGTCGGACTCACCGTCGGACGCGCCGTCGGACGCGGCACCGGCAGCGCTGCCGGACACGCTGTCAGCAGCACTGTCGGCGGCCGACAGGTCGACCAGCGCCAGCTCGATGCCCAGCGGCTCGGCCCGGGTCTGGAGCACCGCCAGCGTCTGCGGGAAGACGTCGGCGTCGACCAGGAAGCGGGGGGACTTGCTCTTGGACGCGCGGCGGGCCAGCGTCATGGCCTCGGCGGCGGCCGTGGCCTCGTCCAGCAGGGAGGCGTTGGCCACCGGCAGCCCGGCCAGGTCGGCGACCACGGTCTGGAAGTTCAGCAGCGCCTCCAGCCGGCCCTGGGAGATCTCCGGCTGGTAGGGCGTGTAGGCGGTGTACCAGGCCGGGCTCTCCAGCACGTTGCGCAGGATCACCGGCGGGGTGAAGGTGCCGTGGTAGCCCAGGCCGATCATCGGGCGGAAGACCCGGTTGCGCCCGGCGATGTCGCGCAGCTCGGTCAGCACCTCGGCCTCGGAGCGGGCCGGCGGCAGGTTCAGGCGCTCGGTGAGGCGGATGGCGCCGGGGACGGCGGCCTCGGTGAGCTCGTCCAGGGAGCCGTAGCCCAGGTGGGACAGCATCGCGGCGGCGGCGTCCGGGTCCGGGCCGATGTGCCGGTCGGCGAACGGCGAGGCCTGCTCCAGCTCGACGAGGCTGGGGCGCGGGGCGGCCGGGGTAGCCGGAGCACCCAGGCCGGCCGAGCCGCCGGCGGGCGCGTCGGAAGTGGCAGACGTGTCCGACACAGCCGGGGCGGGGTGGGCGGGCACCGGGCCGGCGGAGTCGTCTCCGGCCGTGCCGTGCAGATCCGTGAGCACTGCGGTCACCATCGTGGCCTCTCAGGCGGACGCTCTAGACGTCGGGTGGTGGATTCGCGCCTCCCGCGGATCCGTCCTCCCCCTCTGTCATTGGGACCTGAGAGTTTCACCGCGAGCAGGGAGTCCCGAGGGCACCCGCGGTTTACACCGTCGGTGAGGGCCTCGCACCAGCTCGGCCCTGCTTTCCAGAGTCGCCAGCTCGAACGGTCCGTTTGCCTGAGAGTTTCCGGGGAGGGTTGCTCCTTCGGCGCCCGTGGAGGGTCTCTCCCGTTCGAGGTTTGTCGGCGCTTACGACGGTATCAGCGCAGGCACGGTCTGTTCTAATCCCGTTAACCGTTTGCCGTAGTGCCGCACCGGTGGTGGGCTGGCCGCGTGATTTCCGACAAGGACCTGCTCAGCCTGTTCGACGCGAGGATGCGCGCGGCCGCCGTCCCGGACGAGCCCGGGGCCCGGATCGAGGCCGCCGACGGCGTGATCCGCCAGGTCGGAGCCACACCGCGGGACTGGCACGGCGTGCTGTACTCGACGCTGGACGCCGCCACGGCCGAGGCCGCGATCGACTCCGAGATTGCCCGCTTCGGCGCCCTCCTGGGCCCCGGCGGCGAGTTCGAGTGGAAGGCCTACAGCCACGACCGCCCCGCCGACCTCGCCGCGCGCCTGGCCAGGGCCGGTTTCCGGCCCGGAGCACCGGAGACGCTGTTTGTGGCGGAGATCACACAGCTGGCGGCCGGCCTGCCGTCCGCACTGCCGTCCGCACTGCCCCCCGCACCCCCGCCCGGCGTGACCCTGCGACCGGTGACGACAGCATCCGACGCCGACCTGGTCGCCGAGGCGACCGAAGCGGCCTTCGGCGACGGCGGCCAACGAGCCCGCGACCGGGTACTGGCCCGGCTCGCGGCGGACCCGGACACGGTGTGGACCTGGGTGGCGATGGCCGACGGCCGACCGGTCTCGGCAGCCCGGATGCTCGTGCACCCCGGCACCGGGTTCGCGAGCCTGTGGGGCGGCGGCACCGCTCCGGAATGGCGCGGCCGCGGGATCTACCGCTCGCTGGTGGCGCATCGCATGCGGCTCGCGGCGGAGCTGGGGTGCGAATACCTCCAGGTCGACGCGACGGACGACAGCCGGCCGATCTTGGAGCGGTTGGGGTTCCGGGCGTTGAGCGTGACGACGCCCTACGAGTATCGGTTCTGATCGTCGTCCCCCGTCATCAGAGGTCTCCCTAAGCACCTCACAGCGCTTTCCCTCCGATGTATCAGACCCCTGTGGCAGGGTAGGCACCTGCTGTCCGATGGGGAGCCTGGGGGGAAGGGGGAAGGCGGTGCGAACCAATCCGCGCCAGCACATCTTGGACACCTGGCGCGCCTTCGCCCGCGTCGCGATCGACAACGGGGAGTGGGCCTGGGGCGGGCGCGCCGGTTCGAACAGCATCAGCGATGCCGAGCAGCTCCTGTGCCTGCTCTATCCCGCCACCGAAGTGCCGGGCTTCCGGCTGCACCGGCCGGACGCCATCCATGACGACGTCCTCACGGTGCTCAAGCCCTTGGGCGACGGTCTGGACATCCCGATGCGGATACTGGAAGCACTGGAGCAGTACCTCGATCGCCACACCGGTGAGCAGGGCCCGGTCTTCGCCGCCGGATCCGCTGTGCAGGCCCAGGATCCGGCTGAGGAAGCCACGGCCGAACAACAGGCCTTCGACCTCACCGACTCGTATTCGGTCTCGATCACCTTGTGCCTGTCGGCCAAAGGCTTCCTGCGCGAGTTCCAGCGCACGGTGGAACGGCCCAACGTGCGCGACCGGATCGACGCGGTGCTGTCCCGTCTGGAGGACCGGCTCACCGCGGCGATGATCGGCCTGCTGCGCTCCTTCGTCGTCGACGTCCTGGACCCGGACTCCGACGCCGAGCACCGCCTGATGCGCACGGTCGGCCAGGGCCGGGTCGTCGGCCGGACGCTGATTCAGGACCTGCGGACCCGGCTCCAGCCGGTGCGCGACAAACTGCCGGAGCTGACCTTCGGCCTGCCACCGGAGAACGAGCGGGTTCTGCGCGACTACCCCGAGCGGTTCTTCGAGTGCGGCTGGACCTGGGGTGTGGCGCACGACGCCCCGAACATCGACCTGCCGGCGGCGGCCGAGGTGCCCCAGCCCCGTGGGGCCGCCGAGGCGCGTCCGTCCCTGCACTTCACGGTCGGGGCGCTCAACGGCCTGGCCGACCTCTTCTCCCTCCGCACCTCCCGTCAGGGCCTGCTCACCTCCGGCCAGCAGCCGCTCCGCGAGGCGCTGAGCCTGCGCTGGGGCCTGGCCTCGCAGTACTGGTCCACGATCGCCTCCTTCGGCAGCGGAACCTGGCCGGTCGAGGACGTGCCCTGGGAGAACAGCGCGGGGCAGTCCTCGGCCTACTTCAGCGCGCTCGTGCTGTCGATCATGGGTACCGAACAGCCGCTCCCGGCCGGTTCCGCGCAACGGTGCGTCGGCGTGCTGGCGGAACTGGCCCAGCGCGGCCTGGTGAACCGCCGCGCCGAGCCCGACAACCGCGCCATCGCCTTGCACCACCCGGGCGTCGCACTGCCGCTGGGCGGCATGGAGCAGCACGGGCCGCCGCTGGTCCTGGTCCACACCGGGTACGCCGCGACCCTGGCCAAGACCGCGCTGCTGTTCGCGAGCCGCACCGCCGGCCGCCGCGACCGCGCGCGCCTGATCGAGACCGCCGACGCGGCGGTGGACCACCTGCTGCTCCGTCGCCACCAGGCCACCGGGCTCTGGGACGATCCGGGCAATGCCTTCCCTGGCATCCAGCCGGCGCCGGCCGTGCCGGACTGGAGCATGTCGGAGCACGCCGTGGAGGTGTTCGTCGCCGCCGCGACGCTGGCATCCGCTCCGCCGCAGGCCGACCAAGGGCAGATCGACCAGGCCGAGTCGAAGCTCGCCGAGGCCTGGCACATCCTGGACCAGGAGCGGCTGAACACGCCGACGGCCGGCGGCGCGCAGGAGCAGAAGCTGCTGCGCGAGGTCCAGCAAGCTCTGACCCGGGCCGCGTCCCTGGCGCCGACGCGGCCCGCGACCGCCGCCGCCCTGGTGGACCGGGCTCTCAGAGATCTCGACGAGCTGGCCTTCGCCCGACAGGCCGCGACGGGGAGCGCGTGAGGTGCTGGTTTTCGCCGCCTCCGACAAGGGAGGCTCGGGACGGTCGGTGACGAGCTGCAACATGGCCTATCGGCGTGCGCTCCAGGGCGACACCGTCGCCTACCTGGACTTCGACTTCGGCTCCCCCACCGCCGGAGCGATCCTGGACGTCCCCGTGGCCGAACACGGCGTGGACGGCTCCGGCCTGCACTCGTACTTCACCCGCCACACCGAGGCTCGGCAGCTGGACACCGCGCTGCACTCGGAGAGCGGCGCTATGCGCGACCTGCCCAGCGTCTCCAGCGTCGGACGCCTGGTGCTGCTGCCCGGGGATCGTGGCGGCGGCGAGTTCGCGATCGGCCGGGACATGCCGGCCCGGTGCGCCCAGCTGTTCCTGAGACTGGACCGCGAGTTCGACTGCTGCGTCGTGGATCTGTCGGCGGGCCGGTCCTACGCCCTCGACCTGGTCCTGGAGGCGACGGCGCGACCCGAGCTGGCCAAGCTGACCACACGCTGGCTGGTGTTCCACCGCTGGACCAAGCAGCACATCGTGTCCGCGCACGGGCTGGTGTTCGGCGAGAAGGGGATTCTTCACGCCGCCGAGCGGTATGGGCACGATCCGAGGACCCTCAACGAGTCCGTGCGATACGTCCGTACCGCGGTCGTGGATCTGGGCGTCGATCAGGAATCGGTCACCCGCGCGCCGCAGGGCGCTTGGCTTCGCGCCTACGACTCGAAGCTGCGCGAGCAGGCCGACAGACTCCGCATGGGCCGGGCCCGCCTGGCCGGGCAGATCCCTTACGACCCCATGCTCCAGTGGAGCGGGCAAGTGATCGACGACTCGGATGTACGAGGACTGAGGATCGCCAACGAGGCCACCGTTCAGTCCTTTGAGGAGCTGGCGGCCAGGCTGTCGGACGAGCGATTCTGGGAAGGGCTGTGAGCGCGGTGGAGGTGAGCTACCAGGAGGCGACCGAGACCGCACGCATCGAGGCGGTCCCCTTCTCGCATCTGTCGGTCGAGACCGGGCACTTGGTGCTGGCTCAGTTCGCTGACGGCGACCAGGCCCTGATCGAGCAGTTGGAACAGGCCGGGCCGTGGCTGGAAGCGTCGGTCAAGCGAGCCCGCAAGCGCTTCGGCCGCGACGCGCGGATCAGCACCTGCTTCCTGGTCGACGACCAGACCCCGTGGGACCAGGCCCAGGAGCGGCCCAAGCCGTCGGAGGTCTTCGACCTCGTGGCCTCGGCCGGCGCGCGGGTCGGCTTCGCCGTCGACTACATCGCGTGCGAGAGCGGTTGTGCGACCGCCCGGGATCGGCCGTACGCCGGGCCGCACGACCGGAGCCCGCTGGCCGACATCGTCGCCGGGGCGATCGTGGCGGAGCCGGAGGCCGGAGCCAACGGCTCCCGGCCGCCGACCGGCCAGAGCGGCTGGCTGAGCAACGGTCGGCGCTCCCCTTCCGTCTCGGTGGCGATGGACGCGCCGCAGTGGGAGCCGCCGGCGGAGTTCGGCCCGTACCGGCACTCGGTGTTCGTCGATGTCGAACTGTGGAGCACCGAGCACGGTTCCGGCCCGGACGCCGGCCGCGAGCGGCAGTACTCGAGTTCGCTGCTGACCGCCGTCTGGCAGCTCCTCCGCCTCGGCCTGGTCCGGAACGCCGGCCGGGCCGTGGCCACCCCCTACGGATTCGGACCGGGCGAGGCCCTGCCGGACCTGTGGTCGCAGCTCCCGAGCATCACCCGGCGGACTCCGGACGCCGCACCGTTCACGGCGTATCTGGCCCTTTCCCTGCTGCCGGCGCGGTACCGGGCCTCGGAGCACGCCGCCGAGGTCGTCCTCGACCACCTGCGGTTCGACGAGGCGGTCCTGGTCGAGGCCGCCGACCGGGCGCGCGGCGAGGCGGTCCCAGTGCGCTTGCCGGAGAACCCGGCGGGCCGGATCAGCCACCTGTTCTTCGACGACGTCCATACTCTCGGCCCCGCCCACGACACCCACGACGCCCATGCCACCCGCGACGTCTGAGCGCGGCGGCGCCCCGCCGACGACCGGCCCCGGCGGCCATCGGCCCCCCGTCCTGGCCTTCGGAGAAGTACGTACCTGCCTGCTCCAGAACCAGGCGGCGCTGAGCCCGTCCGCCGTGACAGCCCTGGTGCAGCTCTCGCCGGGATCACCGGTGTCCCGGGTGGAGCGACCCGTTCATCGGGCCGTCTCCGCGGACCTGCTCACCGGCGTCGATTGCGGGCTTCACGTGCTGCGTCACGGCAGGGGCCGCGCGATCGGCACCGTCCTGAGCCACGCGATCGTGACCGGCGGCCGAGTCCTCCAGGGTTCGGCGTACGTCACCCTCCTCCCGGCCGCTTCACGCGAGCGTCAGGCATGGCGCCACTACCTGCGCCGGCCCGGAGTCGCGGAAATCATCGGGTCGCCGGATCCGGACAACGTGCTGGACGGTTTCCTTGACGACCAGCCGCCCGCCCGCGGCCTGGACCTGGCCTCGATCAGCGACCGGATCGTCGAAGACGTTCAGCAGAGCTCGGTCCTGGACCACGGCACCGCGCTGCGCGCCAGTGCCACGACGACCCGGTGGGCCGCCTCACTGCGCCCGGACTCCACTCTCGCGGTCGGCATCGTCAAGAGCCACATGACCAACGCGCACGTGATCCGCCTGCGGGGCCACCCCGACGACCTTCCGACGCTGCTCCGGTTCTGCGAGGAGTTCGCGCTCCACGAATGGCTGCTGGCCACCGTCCGGGACGTCGTGGTCGTGCGCGCCGAGCACGCCGTCGCGCAGGATCGCGATCCTTTGGATTCGCTGTTGTTCGCGCTGAATCAACTGATGCCGTTGTGGATGCCGCCGAGGTATCTGAATGCACGGATTAAAGAACTCTGGGACGGTTTGGAGAGGCGGACCCACTATGAGCTGGTGTTCCTGAGAGCCACCGAGCGTGTCCGCGACCTGCGGGACCAGATGAGAATCCGGCCGCCGCGAAGAATCTGACTCGCACTGCATCAAGGGCCTGCCGCATCCGGAAGCTTCCTGGATTGTATCGACACAGTATGTTCAACACTGCTTTCATCGGACATAATTGGAGCGGGGTCATAGCAGTTCATAGGGGGACGCGATGAATCGGCGGCGGGCGGGCGGGCTGTGGTGATGGGCGGGCCGTCCTTGGACGGCGGCACCCGTCTGGAGACCTTCAAGGATTTGCTGACCGCCCGGGCGAACGCCATCGCCGAGGACCTCGACCGCGCGCGGCGCCAGGAGAAGCTGGCCACCGAGGAGAAGCGGATCCTGGACGAGTACGTCCACCGCTCCAAGCTGGCCCGCCAGAGCTTCAGCCGGGCCGGCGGCTCGGCCTCGGTCTCCCTCACCCTGGGGTCGTTCCACCTGCCCGGCGTCCCGCTGGTCCAGCCGCTGGCCACCGAGGTCGCCGCGCTGCTGGCGGCGTACGTGGAGGCCAACGGCCGGCAGTGGCTGGGCGACGACGACGCCCAGGCCGTCGGCGAGTCCCTGGAGAAGGTGGGCGCGGCGTTCCTGGCGGCCGGGATGCCGCTGTTCGCCGAGCACGCCTTCCACCAGGCCGCGACCCTGTACCGGCGTTTCGACGACGCCCCGGCCGAGGACCGCTGCAAGTACCGGCGGGCCGCCGCGCACCGGGTCTCGCTGCCGCCGCGAACCTTCCAGCGGGTGCTGGCGGACCTGCAGGCGGTGCTGTTCGGGTACGGATACCGGCCGCTGCGGCTACTGGTGTGGATCCTGGTCCTGGTGGCCGGGTTCACCGGGGTCCTGCTGCTCCTGCCCCGCACCGGCGGGGCGACCGCCTCCGAGGCCTTCTACGTGGCACTCCAGAACTTCCTGAACCCGATGGGCCTTGGCGATGTCAGGTATCTGTCCGGCTCCTGGAAACCGGTCCTGGAGATCGAGTCCTACACCGGCGACGTCTTCCGCAACCTGTTCTTCGTCCTGCTCATCCGCCGGCTGTTCCGGCTGTGACCGGCCGCCGGCCGGCCCCGGGTCGGCGGCCAGCAGCAGGGTGAGGATCTTGCGCGGCTGGCCGTCGCCGAGGCCGTCCTCCTTCCACTGCCCGGTGTCCTGGAACCCGGCGTGGATGTAGAGGTCGTAGGCGCGCTTGTTGTCCGGCTTCACGGTCAGCTTGATGGTGTGCATGTCCCGGCTGCGCAGCTCGACGATGGAGTCGTCGAGCAGCGTGCGGCCGATGTGCTCGCCGCGCCGGTCCGGGTGCACGCCCAGGGCCAGGATCCAGCCGACCCGCGGATCGTCGGTGGCCCGGATGCTCAGCGCGTACCCCCAGATCCCCGCGGAATCCTCCGCCACCAGCCAGGTCACCCCCGAGGGCCCGTACAGCTGGAGCAGGACGGAGGAGGAGAACCCCAAGCCGTCGTCGAACACCTGGTTTTCGAGCTCCGCGATGCGGTACAGGTCTTCCGGGCGCGCCATGCGTACCGACAGCGGGTCCCCCACCCCGTCCCCTGACTATTGGTCGACGCTACTGAAACTCCTTGAGCAGGGTCCCTTCGATCGCTTTTCGTGTCAACAGCGCCACTTTGTCCCGGACTCGGGTCAGCGTCGAGTCCCACCCCCACGTGAGCTGGGCGTCGACCTCCAGCTCCGCCCACAGCCAGGCGGTCGCCGTCGGCAGGTGCGCCGTCGGGTTCCACAGGTGGCCCAGGTAGCTCAGGGCCGGGTCCAGCTCGTCCATCGGCGCCGAGGCGCTGCCGGCCCGGCGGAAGGCGTTCTTCAGCGCCGCCAGCAGCCACTGGTGCAGCGCCAGGATCTCGCAGAACTCGACGATGTCCGGCACCAGCGCCCAGGGCGCGGTCATCGCGACCCGGAACGTCCCGTCCTCGCCGACCATCACCTCCGCGCCCATCTCCTCGCCCTCGCGCACCTGCACCGCCCAGCGCAGCCGGCTGGCCTCGGTGCGCATCCCCAGGCGG
This sequence comes from Catenulispora yoronensis, assembly GCF_039531695.1. NCBI lineage: Bacteria > Bacillati > Actinomycetota > Actinomycetes > Catenulisporales > Catenulisporaceae > Catenulispora > Catenulispora yoronensis. Next base: position 33,203 of record NZ_BAAAQN010000044.1, on the reverse strand, counting down.
CCGTCCACCTGCGGGATGTCGTCCAGGCGGGACATCACCCGGGAGCCGATGCCGCCCAGGTCCAGCAGCCCGGGCTGGCGGCGGGCGGTCAGGAACCCGGAGACCAGCTCGGCCGGATCGGCCTTGCGGATCGCCTCGACCGCCCCCACCCGGGCCGCGTAGTAGGACCACGGCATCCGGCGGTTGGAGGCGTCCAGGACCACGTCCACCCGCGTCGACCCCTGCACCACGTGGCCGGCGGTGAGCACGGCGCGGGCCCGGACGGTGCCGATGGCCCGCGGGTGCGCGCCGCGCACCCCGGGCAGCTTGCAGTCCACGCCGTAGAACAGGTCCGGGGAGACCACCTGCTCCACCGGGTAGGCGCGCCAGTCCGCGCCGACCCCGGGCAGCAGCCGCAGCGCCTGCCGGGCCGCCTCCAGCGGCAGCGGCTCGGAGGTGTCCAGCAGGTTGGTGGTCACCACGCCGAGCACCACCGCCGGCGGATTCAGTGGTGGGGGCTCCGAGGGCGCGTCGGCGCGCGCCATCAGTAGCCGCCGTCGAGGAAGTGGTGGCTGATCCGGTTGGCCACCGACGCCGGGAGCGGGACGCCCTTCTCCGCCGCGCGGATCGCCAGCGACTGCGCGACCCCGGGGTCCACCAGGAAGTGGTCCACGATCGTCCGCACCGCGTGCTCGATGCCCAGGAAGTGCTGCGGCATGATGCTGAACGCCCGGTAGGCGTAGAACGGCTTGGCCGCCGGGTTGACCTTGACGATGTCGGGGAACACCGCCCAGTCGTCCGGCCACTGCGCGGGCCGGTCGCTGACGGCCAGCGCCGGGGCGCCGTCGCTGCGCAGCAGGCCGAGCCGGACCAGCTGCCAGACCGCCGCCAGAAAAGGGCAGGAGTACAGCCGTCCGTCCAGCACCTTGTCGTCCTCGGCCTCGAGCTCGGCGGGATCGCGCCACAGCTCGACGTCCAGGAAGATCGAGTGGTTGCGCCGGCTGTACTCGACCGCCGGCTCCCAGGCGTGCCCCTGCATGGCGTCCAGGACCCGCTCCTCGCGGGCCGGCTTGCCGTTGGCCAGCCAGCCGTGGCGCAGCGGCGCCGGGCGCGAGCCGGTGGCGGCCTCGGGCTCGGGCTCCTGGAGCAGGCGGCGGGCGACGAGTTCGGCCACGCGCACGCCGTCGGAGCGGACCGCGCAGGAGGACTCCCGCGCGATGTAGTCGATCCGCACCCCGGCGTCCTGCGACAGCCGGAGCAGCCGGGCGACTATCTTCGAGGCGTCCGGCCAGCGCTGGAAGTAGTCGTCGATCAGGAAGCAGGTGCTGACCCGCGCCTTCTCCCCGCCGGTGACGGCGGTCTTCTCGGCGGCCTCCAGCCAGGGCCGGACCCGCTCGAACTGGGCCAGGATCGGCTCCTCGCCGTTCTCCAGGTCCTCCATGTAGAAGTGGCCGACCTCGACCGACAGGTGCGACAGCGGCAGGTTCTGCACCGTCGTGCCCCGGTTGAGCTCGGTGAAGACCGGCGTCCGCGAAGCCGTCCCGGATGTCACCACCGTCATCAGAACCCCTCCCAGACGTGGTCCTCGACCACTCTCGTGGCGAGCTTGTCGAAGGCCTTGGTGGTCTCGACCTTGGCCAGCTGGCGGGTGACGTCGTGGTCCATGACCACCTGTTCCCGCCACAGCAGCATCGGTTCCAGCGGCGTGGTGCCGGCCAGCAGGTCCTGGCCCAGGCCGCGGCTCTTGGCCAGGGTCTGGAGGTGGTCGTTGCTGCGGATCACCCAGCGGGTGTGCTCCGGCGTGGTCTTCTCGACGAACTCGGCCGGGTTCGGGACGGCGGTGCGCACGGTGCGCACCAGCCGCATGAACTCCGCGCGCTGGAAGCCGGCCTTCACGGCGCACTCCAGGATGCCGTTGGGCTCGAACAGCAGGCCGGCCGCGGCGATCACGTGCTGGGTGGTCCACCGGTGGAACAGCAGCCAGCGGATCTGGTTCTGGCCGCCGCCCTTCTTGCGCAGCCTGGGCGAGATGGCGTTCAGCGACATGTCCAGCGCCGCCGAGCGGCCGGCGCTCAGGTCCACGATGCAGACGTCGAATTCCCGCTCGACGGCCTGGAACAGCCGCACCGCGGTCTTGATGTAGTCCTCGGTGATGTGGAACTCGGCGCCGCCCACGTCGCCGGGGAACAGCGTCAGCTTGCCCGAGCCGGACAGCCGCTCCTGCAGCTGCTGGCGCTCGGTGGCCTTGCGGACGTCCACCCGCAGCGGCTCGGTGGTGTCGCCCTTGATGTAGGAGTGCAGGCCGCCCTCCTCGGTGCCGCGCTCCAGCTTGGGCAGCTCGAAGATGGCCCCGGCGGTGGGCGAGCCGAAGTCGAAGTCCAGATAGGCCACGTCCCGGCCCAGCAGCGAGAGCCGGTAGGCCAGGTTGCAGCTGGTCACCGAGCGGCCGGTGCCGCCCTTGTCGGAGGAGGAGAAGATCAGCATCTAGCGGCTCCGGCTCGCGTCGGCGTCCGCCTCGGCCAGCAGGTCCAGCAGCCGCAGGGCCCGCTCCACCAGGGCGATGGCGGTACTGGTACGGCGCTGGCGCAGCTCCCGCGCCCGGGCGATGTGCCCGCCGATCTCGCCGAGGCGGTCGCGCAGCGAGGAGCGGTCGTCGACGTCGGAGCGCAGCAGCTCCTGGTTGTAGATGTGGTCGGCCTCGTTGAGCAGCCGCAGCAGGTGGTCGTACATCGCGGGGTCGCGCGGGGTGTCCTGCTGGTAGGTGTTGGCGGTGGCGACCAGGGCCTCCACGACACGCTCGGTGAGGTACCAGGAGGGCCGGTCGAAGGTCTGGCCGCGGGTGCCCGGCAGCATCCGGCCGACGTCGTCCCACAGGTCGACGGACTGCCCGTCGCGGATCAGCCGGCGGCCGTCCAGCTGGTCCATGGCGGCCTCGGCGACGACCATCAGCGCCTCGCGGGTCTCGACGTCGTCGGTGAGGAACGCCGCCTGGAGCGACCGCTTGATCACCAGCGGGGTGAAGTCGGTGGTGTACAGCGCCAGCCGGGCGTCCATCACGTCCTCGCTGCCGACCAGCCCCTGGGCCACGCCCGGGAAGTGCATCGCGGCGGCCCGGTCGTTCTCGGTGAACCGGCTGGTGATGCGGCCGCGCCGGGCCAGGTCCTCGATCACCCGGACCGCCTTGACCAGGTCCGCGTCGGTGGCGGTGCGGGCGATCAGGTCCTGGATCACCACCGAGACCACCAGCAGCGAGTAGTAGTCCGACTCCTGGCCGTCGGAGGTGCGCCAGGGGATGTCCTCCAGCGGCCAGCGCTCGGCGTCGAACCGCGCCACCGCCGACCAGTAGCGCTGGGTCAGCTCCCAGCGCAGCGCCAGCGCGTCGGCCAGGGAGCGCTGCTCGTCGGTGAAGATGTTCAGGGTCCGGATCCGGCGCGAGGTGAGGTCGACGATGCCGTCCAGGGCGGACACCGTGAAGTACAGCCAGGGGCGGGGCTGGGCGTAGCCCTGCTGCGAGGAGATCGCGATGTCGGCCGCGTACTCGGTGATGATCTTCGCGTCCTTCGCGATGCCCCAGGTCCAGCCGCACTCGAACAGCTGGTCCTCGTCCGGCATGGCCTCGGCCTCCACGCCGAGGCGGACGTCGGTCTTGAGCTGGTTGCGCAGCCGCTCGAAGCGGTTGCGCAGGTTCTGCTGGAGCTCGGCGTCGGTGGTCGGGCCCTGGTTCAGCATCTGCAGGATCGCGCGGCCCTCGTTGGTCTCCGAGCCGACGGAGTTGACCACGAAGCTGCGCAGCAGGCCGACCATCGCCGAGGTGAGCCGGCGCGAGGCCCGGGCCCGGAGGTCCACGAGCTTCTCCACGTGCGCGCTGCGGGCCTCCATGCGCTCGCGGTCGTTCACGAACAGCAGCAGGCTCAGGCACAGGGTGATGGACATGGAGTAGCCGTCGACCACTTCCAGCTGTTGCAGCCGCTCGTCCTCGGGCACCGGATCGTCGGGGTTCAGCGACCGCAGATAGCTGCCGGCGGCGAACCGCGGCTCGCCCTCCTCGTCGGTGTGCCGGATGAAGTAGTCGGTGGCGATCTCGACCAGCGTGCGCGGCAGGTTGCTGGCATCGCCGAACGGCCGCAGCGCCCGCAGCACGTCGCGCTGGGTGCTGTCGGGGTCGTGCACGGCGAAGGTGTCGATCTGGGTGATCGGGTACAGCAGGCACAGCAACTGCTCGGCGTCGGAGATCGGATTGGACTCCACCCGTCCGCCCCAGACCCACTTCCCGTCGACAAAACACTCGGCCAGCATGGATCGCCAGATGTCCAAAATCTGTTTGCGAGGCTGGATTCTCACTGGTTGCCGCCTATGTATGCCGAATCCGAGGAGGAGTTAACACGAGGAAAGACGGCGAACGCTATCAGGGTTCGAACGCCTTCCGAGGTCAATTCGACGAAGACCCAGCGTGTCGAACCGCACTGCAAGATCACGAGACCGCCCTGCCCGAACCGCCCTGTCACACTGCTGAACCACACCGTCGAACCACACCGTGAACTGTGCCGTGAACCGCGTCGTGAACCGTGTCGTGAAGCACGCCGTCACGCCGTCAAACCGGCGCGTCGGATCACGAAACCACCCTAGTCCAGCATATCCCCCGCAGCGCGCGACCGACAGTACTGACACACCCGGAACCTCAGTCGCCTGATGGTGGAGTATCAGTGGTCGGGCTTATTAACACCTCGGGCACCCGGGCGCGTATCCCAGAATGCTTTCTCGCCACCCGCTCTCGACCCCGACGACCCCCGCGTCGCAATGGGTTGCGACGCGGCCGTTCCGGGCGCGGCTCAGGCGGCACGCGGCCCGGTATTCCCCCTAGTTCTCGACTCTGTCGCGATAGTCGAGTTCGCATCCGGCTATGTCGATGATGACGGACTCAATGCCCGGAAACATCGCGGACAGCACTGTCCTGATTCCAGTGACGCCCGCCCGGGGCCGACACCGTTCGGCCCGGGCTCACCCGATCCCCGCCAGCTCCGCCGCCTCCACCGCCGTCCGAATGATCCCGTACCGCGTCTCCAGGTCCCCGAACGCCGCCGCGACGCTCAGCGTCGTCACCCCGGCCTCCTTGTACGCCACCATCCGGTCGGCGATGCGCTCCTTCGGGCCGATCAGGCTCGTCCGGTCGATGAACTCGAACGGGACGGCGGCCGCGGCGCCGGCGTAGTCCTTCGCCAGGTACTTCTCCTGGACCTCGTCGGCTTCCTTCTCGTAGCCCATGCGGCAGGCGAGCTGGTTGTAGAAGTTCTGGTCCTTGCTGCCCATGCCGCCGATGTAGAGCGCCGCGTACCAGCGCACCAGGTCGGCGCACAGCTGCACGTCGTCGCCGATCACGGTCGGGACGGTGGGGGCGATGTCGAAGCCCTCCAGGTCGGACTTGCCGGCCTTGGCGCGGCCGGCCCGGATGTGCTCCAGGTGCTCGCCGGCGTGCTCGGGGCTGAAGAAGACCGGCAGCCAGCCGTCGGCGATCTCGCCGGTGAGCTCCAGGTTCTTCGGGCCGATCGCCGCCAGGTAGACCGGGATGGCCTCGCGGACCGGGTGCACGGTCAGCTTCACCGGCTTGCCCGGGCCGTCGGGCAGCGGCAGGCGGTAGTGCTTGCCCTCGAAGGTGAGGCGCTCGCGGGTCAGGGCCTTGCGGACGATGGCCACGTACTCGCGGGTGCGGCCCAGCGGCGCGGCGAAGGGCACCCCGTGCCAGCCCTCGGAGACCTGCGGGCCGGAGACGCCCAGGCCCAGGCGGAAGCGGCCGCCGGACAGGGTGTCCAGGGTGGCGGCGGTCATCGCGGTCATGGCCGGGGTGCGGGCCGGGATCTGGAAGACCGCCGAGCCGACGTCCATCCGCTCGGTGTGGGCCGCGATCCAGGTCAGGACGGTGGCCGCGTCGCTGCCGTAGGCCTCGGCGGCCCAGCAGACCGAGTAGCCGAGGCGGTCGGCCTCCTTGGCCACGTCCAGGTTCTCGGCGTCGTTGCCCGCGCCCCAGTAGCCCATGTTCACGCCGAGCCTCATCGCCGCACTCCTCCGGTAGTCCTGGTGGTCCCGCTGGGGGCTGTGGTGGTCCTCCGCCCGCATATTACTGCCCAGTAGCAAGCCTCGCGACCGTGACGCCGCGCACGCGATGTCCCCGGCAACCGATAGCGTCACCTGTCATGGAGCAGCGACACCTGGGGCGGACGGGACTTCGTGTGTCCCGGCTGGGGCTGGGCACGATGACCTGGGGGCGGGACACCGACGAGCACGAGGCCGCCGACCAGCTCAAGACCTTCCTGGACGCCGGCGGCACCCTGATCGACACCGCCGACGTCTACGGCGACGGCGACGCCGAGTACATCATCGGCCGCATGGTCGAGGGCATCCGCGCCGACGTCGTGATCGCCACCAAGGCGGTCAGCGTCCCGTTCGGCCCGCGCCGCTTCGACGCCTCCCGGCGCCACCTGCTCAACGCCCTGGAGGCCTCGCTCAAGCGCCTGGGCACCGACTACATCGACCTGTGGCAGCTGCACGCCTACGACGCCGCCACCCCGCTGGAGGAGACGCTGGCCGCGCTGGACGCCGCCGTGGCCTCCGGCAAGGCCCGCTACGTCGGGGTGTGCAACTACACCGGCTGGCAGCTGGCCCGGGCCGCGACCTGGCAGGCCGCCGACTTCGGCCGGTCCCCGATCGCCTCGGCGCAGATGGAGTACAGCCTGCTCCAGCGCGGGGTGGAGCGCGAGGTGCTGCCGGCCGCCGTGGACCTGGGCATCGGCCTGCTGCCCTGGTCCCCGCTGGGCCGCGGCGTGCTCACCGGCAAGTACCGCGGCTCGATGCCGGCCGACTCCCGCGCCGCCTCGGCGATGTTCGCGCCGTTCGTCGAGCCGTACCTGGACCGGGGCAGCGAGGGCATCGTCGACGCGGTGATGACCGCCTCCGACGGCCTGGGCGTGGCCCCGCTGGAGGTGGCGCTGTCCTGGGTGCGGGACCGGCCCGGCGTCACCGCCCCGATCGTCGGCGCCCGCACCGTGGCCCAGCTGCGCGGCTCGCTGAACACCGAGGCGCTGACGCTGCCGCGCGAGATCCGCGAGGCGCTCGACGACGTCTCCGAGCCCGAGATCGGCTACCCCGAGCACACCTGGCAGCCGGCCCGGCCGCGGCTGGTGCCGCAGCAGGGGCAGTAACCACCTGATGGATGGAACGAGAAAGTGACGATGACCGAACCGGACGCCCCGTCCCTGGAACAGTTGCTGGCCGGCGCCGGGGCGCCGGGGGACCTGGCACCGCGGGTCGCCGCGGCGCTGGGCCTGGAGGCCGCCGCGCGGCTGGCCGCCGACCCCTGGCTGATCCTGTCCGTGCCCGGGGTGCGCCCCGAGGCCGCCGACGGGTTCGCCCGCAGCGTGCTGACCGGCGCCGCCGGACCCGAGGACCCGCGCCGGGCGCGCGCGGTGCTGGGCTGGCTGCTGGACCGCGCCGCCCTGGACGGCCACACCGCGCAGCCGGCCGACGTGCTGTGCTCGGCCCTGGGCACGCTGGGCTTCACCGACCCGGCCGGAGCCCTGCAGTCGGCGCTGGAGGAGGGCGACATGCTCGCGTTCTCCAACGCCGTCGAGGACGAGGACGAGCAGGACGACGGCGCGGGCGCCGGGAGCGGCGGCGAGGAGTCCTCGGGCGCCTCGGGCCTGATGATCTCCCGCGAGCGCTACGCCTTCGCCGAGGAGGGCGTCGGCGAGGCGGTGCAGCGGCTGCTGGCCACCCCCGAGCCGCTGGGCGCGGGCTGGGACCGGCTGGACACCTCCGGCGACCGGATCCACGGCGAGCTGCGCGACGCCGTCGGCGCGCACGGCCTGACGCTGGTCGCGACCGCCCCGGGGATCGCGAAGACCGCGCAGATCGCCGGGTTCGCCGAGGCGGCCGCGGCGGCCGGCGTGCCGGTGGCCATAGTGGGCGGCAACGCCGCGAGTGTGCGGACCCTGAACCGGGAGCTCGGCGGCACTGAGCTGACGGTGCTGTCGGTGCCGGAGTACCTGGCGTCGCTGGGGCGCGGGGACGCGGCCGAGGGCGGCGCAGACAGTGCGGCCGGCGCCGGCGGCGCGGTGGCGAACGCCTCGGGCGGCGCTGCGGCGGCTGCGACAGGTGTCATCGGCGCCGAGGCCGATCAGGCCGACGGACCCGCGAGCTCGGACCCCACCGGCTCCGGCACCGACAGCGACAGCACGGCCGACACCGACACCGACAGCACGGCCGCCGAGGCGGCGGCCGAGGCCGAGCGGGCCGAGGCGCACCTCAGCTCCGACCCCACCGGCTCCGGCACCGACGTCGACCCCGGCTCCGCCGAGGCCGCCGAGCCGGCCGGCCCGGAGTTCGCCGAGCCGCAGGCCGGCCTGGTCGTGGTCTGCGCCGCGCACCAGATCGACGCCGAGGCCCTGGCCGCCCTGCTGGACGCGGTCCCCGAGGGCATGCGGGTGCTGCTGGCCGGCGACCCGGCCGAGCCCGGCCCGGCCGGCCCCGGCCAGCCGTTCCGGGACCTGGTCGACACCCGTTCGGAGTCGCTGCTGGCCTACACCTCCGACGGCCGGGTGCCCCGGGTCCGGGCCGCCGACTCCGAGCCGCACCCGCTCACCGACCTGCGGTTCTCGCTGCGCGAGGGCGAGCTGCCGCCGCCGGAGAACGACCCGGAGAAGCGCCTGGTGATCGTCCCGGTGCGGGACGCCGGCGAGGCGGTGGCGCGCGCCGTGCAGCTGGCGGCCGACTCCATCCCGCGCACCTTCGGGCTGACCGCCGACGACATCCAGGTGGTGACCATCCGCGCGGCCGGCGACGCCGGGGCCGAGACCCTCACCCGGGCGCTGCGCGAGCGGCTGGGCACCGAGCAGGTCCGGGCCCTGACGGCGCGCGAGGCGCTGGGCGGCACCTGGCCGGCGGCGGTCGTGGTGCTGGACGGCCCGTCCTCCGGGAGCCTGACCCGGGCGCTGGTGTACGGGCTCTGCGGCCTGGCCGAGCGGCACCTGTCGATCGTGCACGGCGCCGGCTCGGCGCTGCCGCAGGCGGTCACCAACGTGCCGGACCGGCCGCGCCACACCCGGCTGCCGGCGGTGCTGCGCGAGCTGTAGAGCGCCCGCGGACGAAATGAACCGCGCCGGCCCCGATCGGGGCCGGCGCGGTCTGCTTTGCGCTGTGGGCACTAAAGCATTGTGCGTACTGTTTTCTACGTACTGTTCTCTACGTACTGTTCTCTACGTTTCTCTAAGCGTTGTGCGCTATACGTTGTGCTCCGTGCGACGTCAGCCGGTGATCGCGGTCAGCGCCGGCAGGTAGGCGCCGGAGTGGCCGTCGGCCGTCGGGTGGTAGGACTCGGTGACGTCCGAGATGTTCACCGAGTGCAGCCACTCGTTGAAGAAGTCGCACAGCTCGTGTCCCTGGAAGCGGCCCTTGACGTCGGCGAAGTTGAAGCCGGCGTTGCCCGCGGCGGTCTGGATGATGGAGTCCAGCAGGTCCGCGGCGTTGTTCAGGGCCGTGCGGTCGGTCGTGGACAGGCCCGGGCAGTACCAGGAGTGTCCGAGGTCGTAGAACTCGGGGTAGTCGAGCACGACGACCCGCGCGTTGGGCGCGGCGGCCCGGATCGCGGAGTAGGTGCTCGCCAGCCGCCCCGGCAGGATGGAGCGGGCCTGGGAGGTGGCCGTGTTGATCGCGCTCAGACAGGCGCTGTCGGAACTCAGCACGCAGGTCTGCATGGTGCTGGCGAAGCCGACGTCGTTGCCGCCGATCGTGATCGTCACCAGGGTGGTGGACGAGCTCAGCGCGGAGATCTGGTTGTTGAGCACGTCCTGGGTGGTGGCGCCGGAGCAGGCCACCGACACGTAGCTGGCCGGGCTGTGGGAGTTGGCCCACAGCTGGGAGTACGCGTTGGTGCTGCGCAGGCAGTTGCCGGAGGAGCTGGTGTACGACCCGGCGCCGACTCCGGAGGAGTAGGAGTCGCCGAGGGCCACGTAGTTCGCACCGCCGGCCGCCGAGGCGGTGGTCGCCAGCAGCGTGGTGCCGGCGGTCAGCACCGCGGCCAGGACGACGAGCACGCGCTTCAGCGCGGAGCGCGGCCGCGTCCGCTGGTGGGGACGAGGGAGCACAGGGACCTCCACATAGGGGGTGAGAATGGGGGGTGCGCTGCGGATTAGAGTGGCACCGCCTCAGGACCCTGTGAAGACGAAGTTACCAACGAGTTTTAACGCCCTGGTAACAACTTGGCGTCAGCGGCGTCGGCCGGGCGTGTCGCACCAGGTCGGGCGAGGTCCGGCCGGACGGGCGCTCAGTGTTTTGCCAAAGCCTGGAATCCTCGCCGGACCCGGGAACCATTCCGCAGTTGAACACCCGCCGACACCGGATCCACTCGCCGCGGGCGCCGGCGGCGGATTCCGCGCCGCCCCGCACAGCGCGGCCCCAGCGCTGCCCCGGCGCCACCGCGCGCCGGAGGGCGCCGGTACCGGCCCGGATACGGTCACGGCCTGTCCGCCGAGGCCCCTAGACTGCCGCCATGACGGCTGGGGATGCGGGCGCTTACGTCATCGACGGGCGCTTCGAGCTGATTGAACGGCTTGGCGGCGGGGGCATGGGCCTGGTATGGCGGGCCCGGGACCTGATGCTGCGGCGGGAGGTGGCGCTCAAGGAGGTGCGGTCGCCGGACGCGGCGGTGTACGGCAGCGACCCGTCGGAGGCGCACGTGGTGCGCGAGCGGGTGCTGCGGGAGGCGCAGGCGCTGGCGCGGCTGCACCATCCCAATGTCGTGACGATCTACCACATCGTCGACTCCCCCGACCTCGCGCACCCCTGGCTGGTGATGGAGCTGGTGACCGGCGGGTCCCTGGAGGGGCGGCTGAAGCGCGGGACGCTGGCGGTGCCGGAGGCGGCGCGCATCGGCCGCGGCGTGCTGGCCGCCCTGCGGGCCGCGCACGCCGCCGGGATCCAGCACCGGGACGTGAAGCCGGGCAACGTGCTGCTGCGGGCCGACGGCACGCCGGTGCTGACCGACTTCGGCATCGCGGCCCTGGAGGCCACGCCCGGGCTGACCGCGACCGGCATGCTGATCGGCTCGCCGGAGTACATGGCGCCGGAGCGGATCCACGGCCGCGAGGGCGACCCGGCTTCGGACCTGTGGTCCCTGGGGATCATGCTCTACCTCGGCCTGGAGGGCCACAACCCGCTGCGGCGCGACACCACGATCGCGACCATAGCCGCGGTCGCCGAGGCCAACGTGCCGCCGCCGGTGGCCAGCGGCGCGCTGGGCCCGGTGCTCAGCGCCCTGCTGGTGAAGGACCCGGGACGGCGGCCGACGGCCGAGCAGCTGGACTGGATGCTCGGCGAGGCCGAGGGGGGACGGTTCGGGACGGGTCCGGGGCTGCCGCCGCAGTACGCGGGGAGCGGCGGCGGCATCGGCGGCAGTGGCGGCATCGGCGGCGCGCCCTACGAGTCAGGGAGCCAGACCGGCTGGTCGCCGACCGCGCAGTACGGGGCCTACGATCCGCACCAGGCGGCGGGCCATCCGGCCGGCGTGCCGACCGGCCACTCGACCGGCCAGTCGTTCGGCCCCTCCACAGGGAACTCGACCGGCCAGCCGTTCGGCCACTCGACCGGCCGACACGACGCCGGGAACCGGACCACCGGCCAGAACCGGCCGCCGACCACGGACAACGTGGCGAACCCCTACGACACCGGCGTCACCAAGGCCAAGCGCCGGTCCACGATCATCCCCTACGCCTTCAGCACGGTCTTCGCCGTGGGCATGGCCGGAACGATCATGTACATGAGCCACACCTTCAGCGACCCGTCGCGCAATCAGGGCACGACGAGCACCGACGCCGGCGGCCCGAACGCGGCGACGCACTCGTCCCCGGCCGACCCCGCCGCCGGCGGCGACTCGGCCTCCGGCGGCTCCGCGGGCACGTCCGGCGGCGCGGCCGGCGCCAGCAGCACCGGCGGCGGCCCCACCGCCACCGCTGCGCACGGCGACAGCCAGTCGCTGCTCTCCCCGGGCGGCGCCCGCACCGCCCTGGCCGCCGTCACCAAGGCCAGCGGCAGCGCCAAGTTCCTGGAGGTGACCGTCTACGACAAGGGCTACGCGATCTTCGACGTGGTCAAGAAGGACGACCCGGGCGCGTACGACTCCTGGCAGTACCGCGACGGCAAGGCCAGCCTGTGGACCAAGGGCAGCTCCCTGGACGGCAAGAAGCCCTTCGACCCCACCAAGGTCAACTGGGACGCGCTGCCGGCCATCATCAAGGACGGGCAGGCCACCCTCAACGTCAAGAACCCGAACCTGAGCTACATCGTGGTGAACAGCGACGCCGACGACACCGCCAACGGCCTCCAGATGGACTACTACCTCAGCAACGACTACTACAGCGGATTCCTGCACTGCGACAGCACCGGGAAGATCATCACGCGGTACCCGCAGAAATAGCGCGGCCGGAACAGCGCGGCGCGGAGCCCCTCAGGGACTCCGCGCCGACGGAACGCGTACCGGGCCGCTGCCGGGCCGCTAAACGACCTCGATGCCGTCGATCTCGTCCTCCGACTCGTCCTCGACGAAGGTGTCGAAGTACTCCTCGTCCCCGATCAGGTCGAAGCGGCAGATCACCCGCTCGGGGTCGGCGTCGGAGAACGGGTCCTCGAACCACTGCTCCTCGCCGAGGGCGTCCGGATCGGCGGCCAGCACCCAGGTGCTGCCGTCGCCGGGGATCAGGCCGAGCTCGTCGGAGCGGTTGTGGATCTCGTCGGGGTCGAAGACGTCGAACAGGGCCGCCAGCGAACCGGCCACGGTGCTGATGTCCACCTCCGGGTCGACCGCCTCGGCCGCCAGCGCCCGGGCCGCGCCGAGCACCCGGCCGGGATGCTCGATCTGGTAGTCCCGGCGGATCAGGACGCTGATGGCCTCCGGGTTGTCCGGATCGGCGTGGTCCTCCGGGTACTGGCTGGGGATCTCGAACGGCGTGACCTCGTTGTACGCGTCGTACAGGGCGTCGTCGTAGGCCTCGGCGGCGGCGGCCATGGCCAGGAACGCGGTGCGCACGGCCGGATCGCTCTCGTCCGACCGGGTCTCCACCGCGGCCAGATGGGCGTCGATCGCGGCTTTGAGGGCGTCGGCGGCGGTGCGGACGTCGGCGGCCGTGGGGGCGGTCGGTTCAGACATGAGGTAGACGGTAGCCGTTCTTGGCCGCGTCGGCTCGCAATACCCGCCCGCCGAACACCGCCGGACCCCGGCGCGGCCCCGCGCGGGTTCCGCCCCATGGACGGCGCGGCGGCGGATCGATAGCGTCAGCGCAGGTGGCCGGTCGGCCGGCCGCCCCGGAACGCACCGGAACGGCAGGGGGCGCTGATGCGCGCGTACCACGTCACCATAGGCGGCTACGATTTCGGCGCCACCGAGGAGGGCCCGCAGAGCGGCCCCCCGGTGGTGCTGCTGCACGGATTCCCACAGACCTCCGCGGCCTGGCAGGCGGCGTCGAAGGTGATGGCCGCCGAGGGCCTGCGCACGATCGCGCCGGACCAGCGCGGCTACTCCCCCGGCGCCCGGCCCGGCCAGGTCGAGTCCTACCACCTGGCGCACCTGGTCAGCGACCTGACCGGGCTGCTCGACGCCCTGGGGCTGCCCAGCGCGCACCTGGTCGGCCACGACTGGGGCGCGATCGTGGCCTGGCACGCGGCCGCCTGGCACCCCGAGCGCTTCAGGACCCTGACGGCGGTCTCGATCCCGCACCTGCGGGCGATGAGCGAGGTGCTGGCCGGCGGCGGCCCGGCGGCCGAGGACCAGCTCCAGCGCTCGGCCTACATCCAGCTGTTCCGGATGGAGGGCGGCAAGGCCGAGGACGTGCTGCTGGCCAACAACGCCCGGGCCCTGCACGACCTGTTCTCCCCGCTGCCGGAGGGGGCGATCCTGCCGCACTACGCGGCGCTGGCCCAGCGCCCGGCCCTGACCGCGGCGCTGAACTGGTACCGGGCCATGGACATGCGGACGTTCGCGCAGCTGCCCAACGTCAAGATCCCGACCACGTTCGTGTGGTCCACCGAGGACCCGGCCGTGGGGCGGGCCAGCGCCGAGGCCTGCGGCCGCTGCGTGGAGGGGCCGTACCGGTTCGTGGAGCTGGAGGGCGTCAGCCACTGGATCCCGGACCAGGCCCCGGTGGAGCTGGCGCGCGCCGTGGCCGACCGGGTCCGCTCGGTGGACGCGTAGGTCCGATATCGGCGCGGAACGCGTGAATCCGCTCACAGATCCCGGGGACGGTGGGGACTTCGGCGCCGCGGCTTGAAAAGCTGAAGACCGTATGAGTGCGCCGATGAACCCCGACCGACGTTCCGACCACGCCGACCGCGCCGCCAGTGCCGCCGGCACCGACCACGCCGAGCACGCGCGGCGGGCGAAGCTGGACCTGTCCGCCACGAAGATCGCCGCCGGCGCCGGGGCGTCCGCCCTGGCCGCGGCGGTGGGCTCGAAGCTCGGCGTCGCGGGCACGATCGTGGGCGCGGCGGTCGCGAGCATCGTCTCCGCGGCGGCCGGCGCGGTGCTGGGCCACTCGCTGGAGCGCGGCAGGACCGCGGCGCTGAAGGCCCGTCCGGCGCTGGAGGCGTACCAGGCCGAGCGCGTGCACGCGGCGGCCCGCCGGCACGCCCCGCCCGGTTCGCTGGACGCCACGGTGATCCTGGACGGCGGAACGCCGGGCGCCGTCGCGCCGGAGGCGGAGACCGTGCCGCTGCCGAGCGTGAGCGGGCAACGCTCCTGGCGCGACCGCCTGCCGGGGCGCAAGCCGCTGATCGCCCTGACGGCCGCCAGCTTCGTGATCGGCACCGGCGGGGTCACCGCCTACACGCTGGCCCGCGACGGCGGCGTCCCGGGCCAGAACGGCAGCGTCTTCTCCAACGACACCGGCCACGACGGCTCCCACGACTCCCCTGCGCCGCAGAACCCCGGCGGGGACGGCTCGGGCGGCGGCGCGACGTCCCAGCACCCGAGCACGCCGCCGCCCGACAGCTCCGGCTCCACTTCCGGCTCCACGGCCTCCGAAAGCCCCGGCACGCCTCCGGCGATCCCGGAGCCGGGCTCGGACTCCTCCTCGGCCACCGACTCCCCCACGACGCCCTCGCCCTCCTCGACGCCGACAACGAGCCCGACGACCGCGCCGAGTAGCTCACCCGCGACCGCGCCCACCACGACGCCCGGCACCACACCCACCTCGGCCGCCCAGGGCGCGGCGACCCCGACCAGCTGAGACAACGAAGAAAGACCTGCTCAACGCCGCGACATCGGCTGCGGAATCCCCTCGCGGACCGCTTCGCCGCTCACCACCGCCGCGACATCGCCGGCAGGATCGGCTCGCCCCTCACCGGCCCGCGGCCTCCCCGGACCTGACCTCCCCCGACCCGGCCTCACCGGCCCGCAGCCTCGCCCGACCCGGCCTCCCCCGACCCGGCCTCCCCCAGCCCCGCCGCCAGCACCTCGGCGACATGCCACACCCGCCGCCCCACCACAGCCTGCTCGACCTGCGTCCGGCAGCTGAAGCCGTCGGCGACGACCAGGGTGTCGGAGGCGGAGGCCCGGACCGCCGGCAGCAGGTTCTGCTCGGCGACCGCCATCGACACCTCGTAGTGCCCCGCCGTCACGCCGAAGTCGCCGGCCAGGCCGCAGCAGCCGGAGACCACCGTGGCGGCGATGCCGGCGCGCGCCAGCAGGTCCACTTCGGCGTCGCCGGTGTGGCCGCCCGCGTATTGGTGGCAGTGGATCTGGACCAGGGCCTTGGCCCTGGCCCACGGTGAGGCCGGCGGCTTCCACTCCGGCGCGCGGGCCGCAAGGAACTCCGCGGGGCCGGTCACCAAGGCGGCCGCGCGCGCCGCCAGCGGGTGCGTCGGGAGCAGTTCCGTCAGCTCCTCGCGCAGCGCCGCCGCGCAGCTCGGCTCGGGCACGACGATCGGCAGCCCGGCCTCCACCGCCGGCCGCATCAGGTCCAGTGTCCGTTCCAGGACTCGCCGCGCGACTCCGAGCTGCCCGGTGGAGATCCACGTCAGCCCGCAGCAACCGGTGCGTGGCGGCACCAGCACCCGGAATCCGGCGGCGCGCAGCACCGCGACCAGCGCCTCGCCGACGTCGGGGGTGAAGTTCTCGGTGAACGTGTCCGCCCACAGCACCACCGACGTCGCCGGATCGGCGTCCGCGGGCCGCACCCCGTGCCCACTGCCAGTGACCCGCCGCCGGAACGACCGCGCCGCGAACCGAGGCAGGTCCCGCTCCGCGGCGATCCCGCCGACCCGCTTCAGCACCGGCGCCAAGCGCGCGGCAGCCATCACGCGGTTCACTATGCGCGGCGCGTATGCCGCCAGCCGCGCCCAGACCGGCAACCACCCCAGCGAGTAGTGCACCGCCGGACGCACGCGGCCCCGATAGTGCTGATACAGGAACTCGGTCTTGTAGGCGGCCATGTCGACGCCGACCGGGCAGTCGGTCTTGCAGCCCTTGCAGCCCAGGCACAGGTCCAGCGCGTCCAGCACCTCCGGGGCGCGACGGCCTTGCGTCACCGTGCGGCCGTCCAGCATCTCTTGCAGCACCCGGGCCCGGCCGCGGGTCGAGTCCTTCTCGTCGCCCGTGGCCCGGAACGAGGGGCACATCACCCCGCCCGCCGCGCTGCGGCACTTGCCGACCCCGACGCACCGCCGCACCGCGCGCCCGAAGTCGCCCTGATCCGCGGCCAGCGCCAGCATCGGCGGCGCCGCCTGAACCACGCGCGGGGCCCGCAGGTCCTCGTCGAACGCGCGCGGCGCCACCAGCACCGCCGGGTTCAGCAAGGCCGAGGGGTCGAAGGCCGCCTTGAACTCCTCGAACGCGCCGAGCAGCTCAGGGCTGTACATCGCGGCCAGCAGCCCGGACCGGGCCTGGCCGTCGCCGTGCTCCCCCGACACCGACCCGCCGTGCTCCACCACCAGCGCGGTCGCGGCCGCGGTGAACTCCGCGAACCGCTCCCGCCCCTCGGGCGTCTGGAGGTCGTGGTCGACGCGGACGTGCAGGCAGCCCTCGCCGAAGTGCCCGAACACGGTCCCGTGCCGCCCGGAGCGCCGCATCAGCGCCTCGAACGCCCGCAGGTAGTCGGCGAGCCGCTCGGGCGGCACGGCGGCGTCCTCGAACCCGGGCCACGCCTCGGCGCCGTCGGGCGTCCGCGTGGCCAGCCCGGCGCCGTCCTCCCGGATGCGCCACAGCGCCTTCTGCTCGGCCTCGGACACCACCACCCGCGTCGCCGAGGCGAGTTCCAGATCGGCCACCAGCGGTGCGGCCCGGTCCGGCGTGGTCTCGATGAACAGCCAGCCGCCGGCGGGTGCTCCGACCGCTCCGGCCACCCCGACCACCCCGACTGCTCCGACCACCCCGGCCCCGGGCAGCGCCGACGGCACCGGCCGGTTCCGGCGGGCCGCCCACACCCGCACCAGCTCCGCGCCCATGCCCTCGATCGCCGAGGGCTCGTGCGGCAGCGCACGCGGGACGTCGGCGGCGGCCGCGACCATGTCCGGATACGCCGCCACCACCAGCACGCGGTCCCGCAGCACCGGCCGCAGCCGCAGCTCGGCCCCGAGCACCACCGCCAGCGTGCCCTCCGAGCCGACCAGTGCTCGCGCGACGTCGAAGCCGTTCTCGGGAAGCAGGTGCTGGAGCGCGTAACCGGACACCTGGCGCGGGAAGCGGCCGAGCTCGCGGCGGATCGCGTCGGCGTGCCGGTCGGCCAGGGCGCGCAGCCGTTCGTCGAGTGCTGCGACGCCGCTGGTGCCGCGGCGCGCGGTGGTACGCGTACCGTCGGCCAGCAACAGGTCCAGGGCCAGCACGTTGTCCGCGGTGGTGCCGAACGCCAGCGAGCGCGCGCCGCAGGCGTTGTTGCCGATCATCCCGCCGATGGTGCAGCGCGACGCGGTCGAGGGGTCCGGGCCGAACCTCAGTCCGTGCGGCGCGGCGGCGGCCTGGAGGACGTCCAGCACCACGCCCGGCTCGACGCGCGCCGTCCGCGCCTCGGCGTCGAGGGCGAGGACCCGGTTGTAGTACCGCGAACAGTCCAGTACCAGGCCCTCGCCGATGGCGTTGCCCGCGACCGACGTCCCGCCGCCGCGCAGCGTCACCGGCACACCGTGCTCGCGGCAGATCCGGACGGCCGGCACGATCTCGTCGGCGTCGCGCGGGAACGCCACGCCGCGCGGCACGTGCCGGTAGTTGGAGGCGTCGGCGGAGTACTCGGCCCGGCGGCGGCGACCGAAGTCGACGTCGAGCCCGGCGGCGTCCAGTGCGGCGCGCCAGCGGGCCTCGGCGGCCGGACGCGGGTCGGAAGATCGCTCTGCCACGGTCCCAACGTAGCGGACCGCCGGTCCGGTGTTCCGGGCGCGCATCCCGGCCCGGACGAGTACGTTCGGAACCGAACTCCCGCAAAGCGGCATCAGCCAGACCAGGCCGGGCACGGCCGGGCAAGGAGACTCGCGATGAAGATGACCGACTACGCACCCGGCACCCCGTGCTGGGTGGACCTGGGCACCTCGGACATGGAGGGTTCGAAGGCCTTCTACGGAGGTCTGTTCGGGTGGAACGCGGAGATCAGCGACGACCCGGCCACCGGCGGGTACGGCATGTTCCTGCTGGACGGCGTCCCGGCGGCGGGCGTGATGCCGCTGATGTCCCCGGAGCAGCCGGTCGCCTGGTCGACGTACGTCTCGGTGACCGACTCCGAGGCGACGGCGGCGAAGATCGAGGCCTCGGGCGGAAAGGTGCTGGTGGCGCCGATGGACGTCACCGACGTCGGCCGTATGGCGGTCTTCGTCGACCCGGGCGGCGCGGCCTTCGGCACCTGGCAGCCCGGGACCTTCCCCGGCGCCGGCGTGGTCAACGAGCCCGGCAGCCTGTGCTGGGACGAGCTGGCGACCCGGGACGCGGCGACGGCGAAGGCCTTCTACCCGGCGGTGTTCGGCTGGGGCGCGGAGACCAACCCCATGGGCGAGGACATGGAGTACACCGAATGGAAGCTCGGCGGCCGTGACGTCGGCGGCATGATGGAGATGGACGACAAGAACTTCCCGCCGGAGGTGCCGCCGCACTGGGCGGTCTACTTCGCCACGGCCGACTGCCAGGCCTCGGCGGACAAGGTCGCCAAGCTCGGCGGATCGGTGACGGTACCGCCGACGGAGATCCCGGTCGGGACGTTCGCGGTGTGTCAGGACCCGCAGGGCGCGTTCTTCTCGCTGATCCAGCTGAGCGAGGAGCGGGCGGCGCAGTCGGGCGGCGCGGCGGCTTGAGCGGTTGCGGTAGGCGGAGCGGTCGCGGCGGCTGAGCGGTCGCTGTGGCCTGAGCGGTCGCGGTGGCCTGAGCGGTCGCGGCAGCTTGAGCAGGCGCGGCGGCATAGCGGTCGCGGCGGCCTGAGATGGGTGTGAAGAAGCCCCTTGCCGATCCGAGGATGTCCTCGGACCGGCAGGGGCTTCTCCGCTCATTACCCGTCATTGCCCGTCACTCACTCCCGGCGGCGCCGGATCGTGACCCGCGAGCGCGTCATCCCGGCCGCGCCGAAGGCGGCCAGCGTCGGCAGCGCGACGATCACCACCGCCAGGAACAGCCACGGCACCACCAGCTGGAGCGCGCCGGGCGGCGGCCCGAACACCGCCTCCTTGCTCACGTTGTGCTTGGCCTCCAGCAGCCCCAGCGCCGGCAGCAGCCCGAACAGCGCGCCGAGCAGCGCCCCGAGCCCGGCGGTGGCCGCCGCCTGGGAGCCGGCCAGCGCCCGCCGCACCCGGGGCCGGGCCCCGACCGCGGTCAGCGTCTCCAGGTCGTTCTGCGCGTCGGTGATGGCCAGCCCGGTGGCCACCGCGGCGGCGCCCAGCATCACCACGCCGGCCACCGCGGCCAGCGCCAGCAGCCCGACGAAGGTCTGGCTCTGATAGCCGCGCTCGACGTAGAAGCTCTGTTCGATCCCGGCCGCGGCGACCACGTCGTCGGCCTTCTTCTGCTCGGCGTCGGTCGGCATGCGCGTGGTGCTGAACACGATCGCCTGCGGGCTGAAGACCACGCCGAGCTTGTCCAGCGCGCCGGGGGCGACGATCGCCTTGATGCCGATGTTCGGGGCCTGGACGGCGATGGCCGGCAGCGTCAGCGGGGGCCGGTCGTCCGAGGGGCAGCCGGGCTGCTCCCCGATCGCCTGCTTGCCGTCGAGCTCCACCGTCGCTCCGCCGTCGGCGACGCAAATGACGTTGGTTTTGACCTGCACCGTCGGCGCGGCCCCGGCCGTGGAGAGCTCCACCGGCGAGAACACCACGACCCCGCCGGCCCGCAGCACGCCCTCGGCCGCCGGATCCGGGCGGCCCAGGGCCACCCGCACGGCCTCCGGACCGCCGGAGACGATGTCGCTGAACCCGAGGCCGTAGTGGTTCGCCGCGGAGCCGGTTTTGTAGTCGCAGCGCGGGTCCCGCGAGTGCTGCCGGATCAGATCCTCCAGCGCGGCGCCCTCGGTCCCCGGGGGGATCGTCGGGCACTGGTTGGCGGCGGTCCGCTGGATCTCGGGAACCTGGTACGACTTCGCCTGCCCGGGTGCGGGTTTGGTCTTCGTCTGCACGTCGGCGACGGTCGGCGCGGTCGGGTCCAGGACGTCGTCGACGATCGCGTACTCGCTGGTCGGCAGGGTCGCGGCGAGCTGCTTGGCGAGCTGGTCGGCGGGCTCGCCCAAGTTCGCTTCGAACCGCACCGCGGCCTGGCCGGGATGCAGGTCGGAGGTGTAGTCGTGGCGGCTCTGGGCGTCGAGCGAGGTCACGATCATGGCGACCGCCGACGCCCCGGCCACCGCGGCCATGATCGCCGCCACCGCCGGGGCGGTGCGGCCCCGGTTGCGGGCGCCGTCGCGCACCGCCAGCCGCCCGGTCAGCGGCAGCACCCGGCCCAGCCGACCGAACCAGCTGACCAGCAGCGGCGTGCAGGCCACCACGCCGAGTTCGGCCAGCGCGATCCCTGCCGCCACCGGCCAGGTGTGGGTCCCGGTGAGCGAGCCGCCGAGGATCAGCGCCGTGCCCACGCCGAGCCCGACGAGTCCGACCACCGACATCCGCCAGGGCGTGCGGACCTGGCCGCGGCGCCCGGTCAGCGCGGCCAGCACGTCCTGCCGCGCGGTGACGATCGCCGGGGCCAGGGCCGCGGCCAGGCCGGTGAGCACACCGACCGCGGCGGCGCCGAGCAGCTCCTCCGGCACGATCCGGAAGCCGCCCGGATTCTGCTGGCTCAGGTGCGCGAACAGCGGCAGCGTGACGGCGCCGGCGACGACCCCGAGCACGGTGCCGGCCACCCCGCCGGCCAGGCCCAGGACCACGCCGTCGGCCAGCACGATGCGGCGCAGCCGCCGACCGTCGGCGCCGGCCGCGCCGAGCAGGCCGAAGTCGCGGCGCCGGCGCCGGGCGCTGACCGCGAAGGCCGGACCGGCCAGCAGCACGACCTCCAGCAGCACCATCGCCAGCGCGATGGCGACGACGGCCACGGTCGCCGCCCGGACACCGCCGCCGGAGTCGAAGACGTCGGAGTTCGCCGTGTAGTACGGCATCTGCGATCGCGCCGGCGGGTCGCTGACGACCTTCTTCGACTCGACGGTGAAGCCGGCCGTGTTGAGCTTCTGCACCAGCGACCAGTCCACGCCCCCGGGCAACGCGACGAAGTACTGCTCGGGGTTGGGCTGGGAGCCGCCCTGGAAGGTGCCGTGGCGGACGAAGACCTGGTCGGCGTAGAGGTCGTCGTCGCCGTCGTAGATGCCGGAGATGCGCAGGGTCTTGGCCGTGGCACCGGTCTCGGCCGTGCCGGGCACGGGGCCGTAGGAGAGCAGGCGGGCACTGATGCTGTCGCCGACGCCCTTGCCGAGGTGGTCGGCCAGCGAGTGGCTGATCGCGACCTGGTCGTCGGCGGCCGGCGCGACGCCCTCGCGCTGCCGGGCGATGCCCGCGGTCAGCGGATCGGCGAGGTCCAGCTCGCGCAGGGTGGCGAAGCGGCGGCCGGCGCCGTCGGTGATGACGGCCTGGAGGTCGTGCTCCATCGGGCCGGTGATCCGGGTGCCGGGGGGCAGCAGCTTGGCGAGGTCGGTGGCGTCGCCGTGCAGGCGGGTGGGGGTGCGGGTGGGGGCCGGGGTTGTGGGGGTGGTGGCCGGGGTTGTGGGGGTGGTGGCCGGCGCGGTGGAGGTGGCGGAGGTGGCCGGCGCGGTGGAGTTCGCGGAGCCGTTGGAGCCGTTGGAGCTGCTGGCGCCGGTGGAGTTGTTCAGGTTCGCTGGGAGGAAGCGGCTGCCGTCGGCGTTCTGGTAGATCGGCGTGTTGGTCGTGGCGGCGACCATGGCGTCGTAGTGACCCATGTCCCGCACCGCCTGCTCCGCAGCGGTGACCTGGGAGGAGCGCCACAGCGTGTCAGCCGCGGAGGCGCCGGCGACCGGCAGGGCGAGCATGGCGACGACCATCAGCGAACGGCCCTTGTTCCGCAGGGCCTCGCGACGCGCGACGCGCAGGGCCAGGGCCCAGCTACGCAGAGGGTTGGTGCCGGTGCTGGTGCTGGATCTCGTGCCAGTGCTGGATCTCGTGCCTGATCCCGTGCCGGATCCGGTCATGCGTCGGCCCCGCCGGGCACGAGCAGGTCCTCGGCACGCTGCGAGGGGGCGGACTCGTCGACGATGAGGCCGTCGCGGATGAAGACGATGCGGTCGGCCCAGGCGGCGTGCCGGGCCTCGTGGGTGACCAGGACGCCGGCGGCGCCGTCGTCGCAGCGCTTGCGCAGCAGACGCAGGACGGCCTCACCGGTCTCGGTGTCCAGGGCCCCTGTGGGCTCGTCGGTGAGGATGAGGCGGCGCTCGCCGATCAGCGCGCGGGCGATGGCGACCCGCTGCTGCTGTCCGCCCGACATCTCGTCCGGGAAGCGGTCGGCCTCGGGACGCAGGCCCACCTCCTCCAGCGCGGCGATGGCCTCCTGCCGAGCCTTGCGCGCCGACATGCCGTCCAGCTCCCGGGGCAGCGCCACATTCTCAGCGGCGGTCAACGCGGGGATGAGGTTGTAGTCCTGGAAGACGTAGCCGACCGAGCGGCGACGGATCGCAGCCAGCTGCGCCTTGGACTGACTGGCCAGCGTCGTGCCCTCGATCACCACCTCCCCGCCGGTCGGCGCGTCCAGGCCGCCGGCCAGCGACAGCAACGTCGACTTGCCGGACCCGGACGGACCCATGACCGCCACCAGCTCCCCCGCCGCCACCGCGAGATCCACACCCCGCAGGGCGTGCACCTCCGCGGCACCCTTGCCATGCACCCGGGTCACCCGCCGCAGCTCCAGCACCGGCCGGCCGTTCACGACCCCGCTCATTTCCTGTTCCCCTCGCTTGTGGCTGTGCTCGTGGCTGTGCTGTTGGTTGTGCTGTTCGCTGTGCTGTTCTTGTTCGCGGCGCTGTTCTTGTTCGCTGCGCTGTTCTTGTCCGCGGCGCCTGTCGCGATGCTGCTGGCCGTGCCATTGGCAGTGCCGTTAGCCGTGCTGCCGACCGTCTTGGCGTGCCGAAGCACCTTGGCCTCAACGTGGTCCAACCACCGGATCTCGGCCTCGCTCTGAAAGATCATCGAATCCACCACCAACGCGGCGGCCAGCTCCTCGACCCCCAACCGCGCCTTGACCCGCGTGTAGTCCTGCAAAGCACCCAAAGCGTGCTTCCGCTGCGCATGCACAATCCCCGGCACGTCGATCCCCTCCACGGTGACAGCGAGCGCCAACTTCACCGCCAACTCATCCCGCGGCCGCTCAGCCCGCGTCACCGGCCGCGCGAACCAACTGAGCAACTCCTCCCGCCCAGCCTCCGTGATCCGGTAGAAGACATGGTTCTGCGCATCCTGCCCAGCAGGCTCGACAAAACCATCCCGCTCCAACCGATTGAGCGTGGTGTACACCTGCCCGATGTTCAACGGCCACGTAGCCCCCGTCCGCTCCTCGAACTCGGCCCGGAGCTGATAGCCGTAACGGTCGCCGTCCGCGAGAACGGCCAGGAGGGAGTGCTTGACGGACATGTCAACGTGCCCGTGCATACTCAGTATGGGGTGCGGTCATGGGTATATACATACCGGGTATGCATGGGTGGGGGCAAGGGGGCTGGTGGCGGCGTGCGCAGCACTCGCACCAGCCCCGGCTGATGACCGGCACGCGACGACGCCCCCATCCTCGGACGCGCTGCTGCTACCCGCCGAAGTCGATCACTGGTTCGAGGAGCATCTGCCTGGCCAGGAGGGCTAGCTGCGATTCGACCTGATCTGGGCAGCGGTCGAGCGGACCGGCTCCTTCGATGAGCTCCCGGGCCCTACCGCGACGGCGGCAACCTCGCAGCCGCCCAGCAAACCTATGTGGCTGCGTTGATCGAACACGAGGACCTTTGGCGAGCCGCCGGCGCCAGGGTTTGGCGGTCCCGGACTCCAGATAGCCCGCTGGCCCGCTAGACCAGGCGTCGCACCATCTCGCGCATGACGTCAACAGGCAGCGCAGGGTTTTGGGCCGCGTTGAGAGCAGTGCGCTCATCGCGCAACAACATCGTGAGGAGCCGGGGCGGCAGGCCGGGGTTCGCTACCACGTCGTGATGCCGTCCGGTCTTGCTGATCAGTCGCTCCGCAGTCCGAGTGGGGATATGGGGATCGGACTCTGCGCGCTGACGGACATTCTCGTCGGGATCGTCGATGAGCCGTTCCACCAGCGGTTCCGGCCTAGGCCGACGCGCCATGCGTCGAGAACGCGGTGGACTCCGGATCGTCTAACGCAAGGCGGCAGGCCACATGTCTCAGAGAACCTACCGGAACGTCCTACCCTTGCTGCGTGGCGCCTGAAGCTGACGCGATCCTGTCTCGGACGAACTGGCGGAATCTGGAACACGCCAGAGGCAGCGCCGACGATCTGCCCTGGAGGCTCCGGCGGTTCCTGGACGAAAAGATCATGGTCCGAACCGACGCGGTGGCCGGTTGTCTCGAAGAAGTCAGCCACCAGGGCAGCACCTACTCGGCGACGACTCCCGTCGCGCTCTACGTCGCGGCGCTCCTGGACGATCCTCGCACCGCCATGCTTGACGTCATCAGCCGAGACGGGGAACTGTGGCCGCTTCGCCTGGTGCTGATCGACTGGTTGGGGACGGTTGCGGCTGACGTCGGCGACAAGGCACTGACGTGGTGTCGCGTGTACGGGGCCGGGGAGCAGCGGACGCAGTCCTCTCTGCGCGCCGTTCGTCCGTCGCTGCTGCGTGCCGTCTTAGCCTTTGCCGGGGACTCGCGAATGAGCGTGCGGCGGGTCGCTGCCGCCGCTGCGCTTCGCATACTTGATCCGCCAGAGGAGTGTCATCAGGATCCTGATGGGCTGCGGCAACTCGCTATCGCAATGCTTAAGGCTGGTTCTGGTGCTGGGGCTGGGGCCGAGGCCGAAAGCGGTTCGCGCTGCGACGAGCAGGCGCTGGGCAGCGTCGATGCCTGGTGCCGGGCAATTGAGGAGTCGCGGGCGGACGCGGTGCCATATATCGGCGGGTCTTACTATCCGTGGCGGCCGCAGTGGAAGAACCTGCCGATGTGGCTCGTCTTTCGCACCGTCATTGCCGAACGTCGCCCAGCGATCCCGAGGGTGTCGCAAGCGATACCGCTGTTTGCTGATCCTCCCGAGGCCGATCGGAACGACCGCGGGTTCCTGCGGGACTTCTACAACGACATTCTCCACCAGGACACCTGTGGTCCGCAGACCGTCGACGGCGTTCCGCTTCTGGCTGCGATCGCCGTTGACGAACGCGTCCCGCCCCAGCATCGCTTCGATGCTGTCAAGCTGTTGTTCAGTATCGCGACCGTGTCTGGCCGCCACGAGGCCCAGAACTGGCCGGACACCCCGCCGCACGCCGACCCTCGCAGCGAGGAAGCGGCGCGTGCGGCGGTCCAGCAGTACGTGCCGGAGCTGCTTGCTCGATGGAGCAGCGAGTGCCCCGCAGTGCAGTTGGCGCTCGCAGCTCTCGCAGTGGTGTCCCCTACTGCGCGCACGTCGCCAGCGCTCGCAGCCCGACTCCAGGGGTTCGTCGACCGTCATCCTGCCGCTACAGGTATTGGCGACTTCACGCGCTTCGTGCTCGACCTCGCCACCGACGACGAATGCACGATCGGCAAATCGGTCGAGACTCTGACCAACGCGTACTGGCGAGGCACTCCTCGGAGTGCTCCGCTGCGGGGCAGAGCATTTCATCTGCTGGAACAGGTGTTGGTCAAGGTCAGGTACGAGCTCACCGCGCCCACACCGATCACGGTCGCGGTCGGCGCGTGATGACCATGATGTATTCGCAGGGGGTGTCGGTTCGGTTGGCGAAGCCGTGTTCGACGTCGGCTTGGAAGAACAGGGAGTCGCCGGTGTCCAGGGTTTCGGTGATGCCGCCGGTTGCGACGGTGAGGGTGCCTTTGAGTACCACGACCTGCTTCTCCGTTCCCGGCGGGTAGGCGGGTAGGAGGCCCATGGAGATGTGCGCGGGGAGGTAGTGGACGATCAGTTCCGCTCCGCCTGCGCCTGGGGCTGCTGACACCATGTGCCGTTCGAAGCCGGTTTCCGGGTCGCGGAAGATGGGGCGTTCCTTCTTGCGCATGACGACGGCTACGCCTGTGGTGTCTGCGGTCGGGGCGCCGATCAGGTCGGAGAGGGACGCGTCGAGCGCGTGGGCGATTCTGGAGGCGATGCCGATTGTCGGGCTTTTCTCGCCGCGTTCGACCTTGGACAGCATTGCGCGGCTGACTGATGACTGGGTCGAGAGCTGTTCGAGTGTCAGGCCCGCTTCTTCGCGGCGGCGGCGGACGTTGCTGCCGAAAGCGCCGGCTAGGTCGTCAGGGGGCTGTGGGTGGAGCTGGGGGCTGGGCTCTGGCTCGGCCGGGCTTGGGTCTTGCTGGGCCGCCATAGCCATCGTGCTCCTTGATCGGTGAGTACCTTGCCGGCCCAGTGTATGATTTCTTCTAAAGGAGAACCAGTCTTCTATTGGAGACGTGGCCCGACCATAACGGAGGTTCCATGCGCCTGGTCTCAAGTGGCAAGCTCCACGCCACCTTCGAATTCGGCGAACTGCAAGTGATCGCGCTGCGGGACGGTTACATCGACATGCCGCCGACTCGGCTGCGCGACGAGGACGGGTGCCCGCTCGCTGAGGTGCCGGCCGTCGTCCCGATAGTCGGCGGCAATCTGCGGCTCGCGGTCAACGCTTTCTATGTCGCCGATGGCACGCGGTCGCTGCTCGTCGACACCGGCGCGTCCGACAACTGGCACGACCCGACTATGGGGTTGATCTACGACGCGCTCGATGAAGCGGGGGTCGATCGTGCGCAGATCACGGATGTCGCTATCACTCATGACCATGAGGACCACGTCAGTGGCCTGATTATGCCGGACGGCTCCGAGGCGTTCGCGGGGCTGGAGCGCGTGTGGATGGGTGAGGGCGACACCGCGGTGTTCACGGGGCGGCTCGAACGGATCCGCGATCGGGTCGTGTCGGTGCCGGTGTCGGAGCGGATTGCGATCAATTCTTGGGCGACTGCGGTCCCGGCGCCGGGACACACGCCTGGTCACACTGTCTATGAGATCAGGAGCGGCGCTGGGGAGCTTCTCGTCTGGGGCGACACGGTCCATGTCCCGACGCTTCAGTTCGGTCAGCCGAAGGTGTCGTGGGAGTTCGACGGCGACCAGGCGCAGGCGCGCGCTGCGCGGGCCGCGCTGCTTGAACAGCTGAGCCAGCCGCGACGCTTTGTCGCCGGCGCCCACCTTGACTCGCCTGGCATCGCTCGCGTGACTCCCGCTGGCAATGGGTACGCGCTGGAGTACCTTGCTCCGCCGATTGGGTGATGAGGGAGGGGGGTGAGTGAGGGGGGGTGAATGAGGGGGGTGAGGGGTTGATGCGCTGATGGAGTGATGCGCGGGCTGCTATTTCAGCACTCGAAAACGGAGGTCGGTGAGCTGGTCCGTCTCGGCGACCTCGACGCGCTCCAGCGTCACTCCGAGCGCGGGGCCGGAGACCAGGCGCACGCCGTCGCCCAGCAGAACGGGCGCGATGTGGACGAGGATCTCGTCCAGCAGCCCGGCCTCCAGGCATTGGCGGGCGGTGTTCGCGCCGAAGACGACGACGTCCTGGCCGTCGGCCGCCTTGCGGGCGGCGGCGACGCCGTCGGCGATGGTCCCGGAGAGGAACGTGATCGACGGATCCGCGTCGCCCGGGACCGGCCGGTTCGTCATGACGAAGACCGGTCCCCGCCAGCCGCCGCCGTAGACGCCGTCGAGGCCGTTGTAGCGCTCCATCGCGACGTCGTACCAGCCCCGCCCGCCGAGCAGCGCCCCGGTTGTGCGCACCACCTCGCGCGCCGAGGCGGGCATGCGGGAGGCGTGGGCGGACACGAAGTCCATGGACTGATCCGGGCCGGTGATGAAGCCGTCCAACGACATTGTGATGTGCCAACGCACTGTGTCGGTCGTGGTGTCGGGCGCTGTGTTGGTCATGGTGCGGTTCCCTCCGTGGAATCGGCGGCTTGGGGATTCTTCGCGAGCCAGGCGTCGTGGGCGCGGTAGAGCATCCGCTGGTGGGTGTCATGCAGCCCACTGATAGCCTCACCGACCCCGGTGTCGACCAGGCGACCGACCGCGTCGAGGAGCTTCAACAGATCCGGCACGGTGAAGCCGTCGACCATGAGTTCGTGGTTGTGGTTGAACGACAGCGGGCCGTTTTGCAGGCTCACGATGGTCTTCTCGGTCTGGAGCTCGACCTCGCGCCGCAGGACCGGGGTGAGGCCGGAGGCCAGAATCACCGCGATCTCATCGGCCAGCCCGTCGCTCTGCGCAGCAGTCAGCTGCTCCCCCACCGCGTCCCCGATCACCCACCGAGTGACGTCCCGGAAATGCTCACGCAGGATGGGGACGTCGGGATCGATCAACCCTTCCGGTGTCGACCCGGGAGACGGGCCGCCGCTGTCTGCCATGGCGGCAATCTAGCGGCGAGGACAGACAGGAAGGGTCCTGTCATGGATCTGAGTCAGTATCTCCGCGCGAAGCGCATCGAGTTCAGCTGTCCACGCTTCTACACGGCCGGCATGACGAAAAGAATCGGGACGTGTAGCATCCCGGTTATGCAGATGGGTGAGGGCGTCGAGTGGGGGTTGCACTGCCTCATGGCGCTGGTGTGGCTGGAGGAGCAGGGGCCGGTGGCGGCGGGGCGGTTGGCGGAGGTGTTCGAGTTGCCGCCGGAGTATCTCAAGAAGCGGCTTCAGCCTTTGGTTCGGGCTGGGATTCTGGCGTCGACGCCGGGGGCGCGTGGGGGCTACTCGCTGGCGCGGGCGCCGGAGAAGATCACGCTTATGGATGTTGTCGCCGCTGTTGAGGGTCGTGAGGACGCGTTCCGGTGCACCGAGATTCGGCAGCAGGGGGCGGGGGTGTTGGCGTCGGTGGGTGAGTTCGGGCGGCCGTGCGGGGTGGCGGCGGCGATGCGGAGGGCGGAGATGGCCTGGCGGCGGGAGTTGGCGGCGCAGACGTTGGCGGATCTGCTGGGGGTGGCGCCGGCGGGGGCGGCGGGGCGGGTGCGGCGGTTTCATCAGAGTCGGTAGGGGCGGGATGGGGCGGAGCAGTTTCGTTTGCCCTGGTTTGTGAATGTAAGAAGTCTTAGCAGCTGACCCGGCCGACGCGCCGGGTCTCTTTTGGAGGGGATTCGGGATGTCTAATGTCTCGATAGCGGCGAGTTCCACATCTCGGGTCGGCCCCGATCGTGAGACCGGCCAGGGTGGCGATAGCGGCGGTTTGGCACGCACGCTTGTTCTGGCTCTCGGGACGTTCGCCGTCGGTACTGACGCCTTCGTGCTCGCGGGCTTCCTGCCCGACGTCGCGCATTCGCTGCACACGTCCACGTCGAGCGCGGGCCAGGCGGTCACGGTCTTCGCCGCCGCCTACGCCCTGGCGTCGCCGCTCGTCGCCACCGCCACGGCGCGCCTGCCCCGGCGCGCGCTGCTGGTCGCGGCGCTGGTGGTGCTGGCCGCCGCCAACGCGGCGTCGGCGCTGGCGCCGAACCTGCCGCTGTTGCTGGCCAGTCGGGTCGTCGCGGCGGTCGGGGCGGCGGGGTACACGCCGACGGCGGGGGCGGTGTCGGCGGCGCTGGTCCGGCCGGAGTTGCGGGGGCGGGCGCTGTCGGTGGTGGTCGGCGGGTTGACGGTGGCGACCGCGCTGGGGGTGCCGCTCGGCGACGCCGTCGGGGCGGTGATGGGGTGGCGCGCGGCGTTGTGGCTGGTCGCGGCGTTGTGTTTGGTGACGGCGCTGGCTGCGGGTGCGCTGATGCCGAGGGTGCCGGGGGCGGCGCCGGTCGCGTGGGCGGCACGGCTGGCGGCTTTGCGGCGGCCGGGGGTGGCGGCTGTGTTGCCGTTGACTGTGTTGGGGATGGCGGCTGCTTACACGGTCTATGCGTATGCGGTGCCTGCGTTGCGGGGGGTTGGTGTTGATGGGTCGGGGTCGGCGTGGATGTTGTGTGCGTATGGGGTGGGGGCGGTTGTGGGCAACCTTGTCGCGGGGGTGGCTGTGGATCGGATCGGGCCGGCTCGGGTGCTGGCTACGGGGTATGTGGTTATGGCGACGGCTATGGGGGTGTTCGCTGTGCTGGCTGCGACGGGGACGCATGTGACGGTTGTCGTTGTGGTGCTGGCGGTGGCGTGGGGTGGGGCGAGTTGGTGTCAGACGCCGGCTCAGCAGCATCGGTTGATGGCGGCGGCGCCGGGTGAGGCGCCGTTGGTGATGGCTTTGAATGCTTCGGCGATTTATGTGGGGATCGGGGTTGGGACGGGGGTGGGTGGGTTGATGGTGGCTTCGGGGGTGGCTGGGATGTTTGGGGTTGCGGCGGGGGTGGCTGTGGTGGCTTTGGGATGGTTGGGGAGGACTTGGAGGGTTGGGGGGTAGGTGGGGTAGGTGGGTGGGGCGGGTCGGCGGGCTGGTGGGCAAGTGAGCTGCCGGGTGCGATGTCCGAGTCCGAGTCCGAGTCCGAGTCCGAGTCCGAGTCCGAGTCCGGGTGCGAGTCCGGGTGCGGGGTGAGGGGTGGGAGAGACCAAGATTTGGCCAAGGTGATCCTGGATTCGTCTCACGTCGATTACCCTCGCGGGGTGACTGGCCGATCCTCCGCGCTTCGGAACGCTGTCTTTGCCGGCGTCTGCGCCGCCGCCCTGACTTCCGCCGCCTGCGGCGGCAGCGGCGGCGCCGCCTCATCCTCGCCGCCCCCGGCGTCGAGCAGCGCGTCCGGCGCCGCCGGCACCGCCCCCGACCCGCCTGCGGCGCCCGGCTCCGCCGCGGACCTCGCCGCGCTGCAGCGCGTCGTACCGCAGCCGACCACTATCACGGCTAACGCCGGCGTCTTCGCCTTCGGCGCTACAACCGCGATCCACGCCTCCGCTGGCGCGGAGCCGATCGCCGCCGACCTGGCCGCGTACCTCAAGCAGCAGACCGGGCTCGCGGTATCGGCGAACGGTGGCGCGGACGCGCCGGTACAGCTCGTTCTGCAACCGACCGGCGGCGATCCGGAGTGGGGCACCGAGGGCTACAAGCTGGTGGTCCGGAGCACGTCGGTCAAGATCACGGCGGCGGACGCGGCGGGGCTGTTCCATGGGGTGCAGACGCTGCGGCAGTTGGTCGCTGGCGACAACAAGGTGCAGGCCGGGGTCATCAGCGATCATCCGCGGTTTGGGTACCGGGGCGTGATGCTGGATGTCGCGCGGCACTTTTACAGCGTTGCTGATGTGAAGTCGTACATTGACGCGGCGGCGCTGTACAAGATCAACGAGTTCCATCTGCATCTGACTGACGACCAGGGCTGGCGGCTGACGGTGCCGGACTATCCGAAGCTCACGTCGGTCGGGGGCGCCTCGCAGGTCGGGGGCGGGGCTGGAGGGTCGTACAGTGCGGCGGATCTGAAGGCGATCGTGGATTACGCCGCTTCGCGGTATATGACGGTGATCCCGGAGGTCGATATGCCCGGGCATGTCGGCGCGGCTGTTCATTCGTACCCTGAGCTGGCGTGCGACGGGCGTAAGCATGGGGCGGTGACGACGGTGTCGCCGGCTTATGACTCGCTGTGCACGAAGAGTGAATCAACATACGGATTTGTCGATTCAGTGATGAAGGCGGCTGCCGAGGCCAGTCCGGGGCCGCTGCTGCATATGGGTGGGGACGAGGCGCAGGCGCTGAATCTGACGCAGTACAACGGGTTCGTGAAGCGGGCGCAGGATGCGGTGGCCGGGACGGGGCGGACGCCGGTGGCGTGGGCGGAGGCGGCGACGGCGCCGTTGTTGCCGCAGACGATTCTTGAGTATTGGGACACGGCGCATCCGTTGCCGGCGGTGGCGCAGGCGGCGACGCGGGGGACGAAGCTGATTATGGCGCCGGGGGATCATGCTTATTTGGATCAGCAGTACACGCCTGGGTTTCCGCTCGGGTTGCATTGGGCTGGGTATACGTCGGTGTCGAAGGCTTATGACTGGGATCCGGTGACGGTGTTGCCGGGGGTGCCGCCGACGGCGGTGGTGGGGGTGGAGGCGCCGTTGTGGTCGGAGACGGTTAAGAGTCTTGCGGATGCTGAGACGTTGGCGTTTCCGCGGTTGCCGGCTGTGGCGGAGATTGGGTGGTCGGCGCCGGTTACGCATGATTTTAAGCAGTTTGCGGGGCGGTTGGGGAAGCAGGCTGGGTTGTGGGGGCGGGTGGGGATTCGGTTTTATCGGTCGCCGGAGGTGCCTTGGAGTTAAGGCGTAAAGCTTAAGGCGTAAGGCCTAAAGCGTAAGGCGTAAGGCTTAAGGCTTAAGTCAAAAGCTTAAGAGGAAAGTCAAAGGCAGTGCCTCCGGCGGGCCTCGGATCCCTCGGGGAAATGGCGCCGGCTCCATAGGGGGGTGGCTGCTAGTCCCTGCGCTGGCGGTTTGTGAGGTGGGGGTTCGCTCCCCTCGGTCCCGTCAGCAGCCCTACGGGTACAGCGCCGCCGCCCAGGTGTCAAGTCCATGCCGTTGCGGTGAGCGCTGTTGGGCTGCGGTTGCGCTTGCATGGACTGGACACCCGGTCGGCGGCACCAGGGCTTCTGCGTTCTCGTCTGGTGGTACGAGTTTGTCGGCCTGGGGCGTGGCCGGTGTGATTTTCGCAGAGTCTTGATGAAAGCGGGCACGGACCCTGATGATCGAGGTTCTCGAAGCCATAC
>NZ_BAAAQN010000043.1:0-111724 GCF_039531695.1 Catenulispora yoronensis | reverse complement strand
AAAAGACATCATGCGCTGCCTCAAACGCTACATAGCCAACGAAATCCACCGCATCCTCACCCACCAAAACACCACACAACCAACCCCCACACCTTGACATAGGAGCATCGGAAAGACCGGAACCGAAAACCTAACTTTGGCAGAAAGCGAGGCGGCCAGTCGCGATGACCACCGGTTTTGCTGGCCGCTGCCGGTTGTGGAGGTGGCGAGGCGGCCGGTCACGATGATGGTGCGGCAATGCTGGCCGCCGCCGGTTGTGATGTCGGCCCGGCGGCCAGTTGTAATGGCGATCCGTTCTGCTGGCCGCCGCCGGTTGTGGAGGTAGCAGGGCGGCCGGTCGCGATGACCACCGGTTTTGCTGGCCACTGCCGGTTGTGATGTCGGCCCGGCAGCCGGTTGTGATGGTGACCGGTTCTGCTGGCCGCCGCCGGTTGTGGTGCGGGCGGCGGCGCGGATGGCGTGGTGGTGGTGGGTTCTGCTGGCTGCTGGCCGGGCGTGCGTCTTTTCGCTCCCGGTGTGGTGGCGTTCCGAAACAGCGCTGAAATTGGGCCGATCGTGGTTGGTGCGCTGTGTCTCAGTCCAGTTCTGACCCCAGTGGGGCGATGATCACGCGGACTCCGGTTTGCTCCAGTGCGCGGATGGCTTCTGGGTCGGCGCCGGCGTCGGTCACTACTGCTGTCACTGCGGAGAGGGGGCAGACTCGGCCTACTGCTACGCGGCCTAGTTTGGTGGCGTCGGCGAGGATGTAGGTTTCGGCTGATTGGGCGAGGATTGCTTGGCGGATGGGGATTTCTTCGAGGTTGGCGCCGGTGATGCCTGCTTTGGGGTGGATGCCGGAGGCTGCTAGGAAGGCTCGGTCGGCGAAGAAGCGTTCGAAGAACTTTTCGGTGCCGGTGCCTACGCAGGCCAGGTCGGCGCGGCGGATTTGGCCGCCGGGGAGGTGGACTTCGACGCCTTCGCGGCCGGCTAGTTCGGCGGCTGTGGGGAGGGTTAGGCAGAGGGCTCGGCCGCTGAAGGTGGCGGGGAGGGCGCGGGCGGTTTCGGCGACGGTGGTGCCCGCGTCGAAGACGAGGGTTTCGCCGGGTTCGACCAGGGCGGCGGCTGCGGCGGCGATGGCGCGTTTGGGGTCCAGGCGGGCTATCGCGCGGTCGTCGGTGCCGGGTTCCCAGCCTCGGGTCTCCTGGGCGACGGCGCCGCCGTAGACGCGGCGGAGGATGCCGCGTTCTTCCAGGACCTGGAGGTCGCGGCGGATGGTCTCGCCGGAGACGCTGTAGCGCGCGGCCAGGTCCTCGACGCGTACCCGGGTGTCGCGGCGGAGCTGGGCGGCGATGCGCAGGCGGCGCTCCTCGGGGAGCACCGCGTCGAGCAGTTCTTCCTTCATCGGTGGGGACTCCACAGCCGGCCGCAGGGGGTGCGCGCGGGCGCGCGCTGGGACCAGCGTAGTGGGGAGCGCGGTGGTGGGTGGGTGTGGGCGGGAGGGGGTGGGAAATGTGTGGCTTCTTGGGCGAACAAGTCGTGGAGTCTTGACGACTTGTCGGGGAATTGCCACACTCGGCGCCACGACGACGCGCCAGACCACAACATCGCAAGGGACCACCCACACCTTGGAGTGAGGAAGCCATGTCCAGCCCGACCCCTCGACGACGCGCTTTCGCCCTGGCCGCGGTACTGGCCGGGGCGGCGGTGCTGAGCGCTCCGGCGGCCAGTGCCGCCGGGCGGGCCGACGCCGCGCGGAGTGCGTTACTCCAGCAGGCGCCGGTTTCCGGCCAGACGTTGACCGTGGCCACCAACGGCAGCATCGACTCGCTGTCGCCGTTCCTGGCCCAGCGCGCCCTGCCCACCGCGGTGCACCGCCTGATGTACGACTTCCTCACGAACTACGACGCCAAGGACGACCACGCGATCGACGCGCTGGCGAGCAAGTGGACGACCTCGCCGGACAAGCTGACGTGGACCTTCACCATCCGCGACGGGATGAAGTGGTCGGACGGTCAGCCGGTGACCGCCGACGATGTGGCGTGGACCTACAACCTGATGATGACCAATGACGACGCGGCCACGGCCAACGGCAACTTCGTCGCCAACTTCAGCAAGGTGGCCGTCGACGGCGGCAATGTCGTCATCACGTTGAAGCAGGCCCAGTCCACGATGCTGGCGCTGGACATACCGATCGTGCCCAAGCACGTGTGGGAGTCCCATGTCGCGGACATCGGCAAGTTCAACAACGACACCCAGTTCCCGGTGGTGGGCGACGGGCCGTTCATCCTGACCGGTTATCAGAAGGACCAGTACCTGACGCTGGACGCCAACCCCAACTACTGGCGCGGCAAGCCCGGCTTCGACCACCTGGTGTTCAAGTTCTACAAGGACGCCGACGCCGAGGTGGAAGCGCTGAAGAAGGGCGAGGTCGACTTCGTCTACGGCCTGACCCCGGCGCAGTACGACTCGCTGAAGGGCCAGTCGAACATCGCCACGAACAAGGCCCCCGGCAAGCGGTTCTACGCGCTGGCCGTCAACCCCGGCGCCACCACGAAGGACGGCCAGGCGTTCGGCGACGGCAATCCCGCTCTGCAGAACCAGCAGGTCCGGCAGGCGATCATGTACGCGGTCGACACCAAGACGCTCGTCGCCAAGACCCTCGGCGGCTACGGCACCGTGGGCGGCGGCTACATCCCGCCGATCTTCGGCACCTACCACTGGGACCCGGACTCGGCCGGCGCCTACTCCTACAACCCGGACAAGGCCAACCAGCTGCTGGACGCCGCCGGGTACAAGAAGGGCTCCGACGGGATGCGCACCTCCCCCGACGGCAAGCCGCTCTCCTTCCGGATCCTCGGGGAGACCAACCGGCCCGACGACACCCAGAATGCCGCCTACCTCACCGAGTGGCTCAAGGCCGTCGGGATCGGCTCCAGCACCACCGTCGTGGACCAGGGCAAACTCGGCGACACCGAGACCGCCGGCACCTTCGACCTGGCCTTCGACAGCTGGACGGTGAACCCCGACCCGGACTACGTGCTGTCCATCCAGCAGTGCGACCTGCGGCCCAAGACCGCCGGCAAGAGCTTCGCAGGGGACGACTTCATCTGCGACAAGGACTACGACGCCCTCTACCAGAAGCAGATCACCGAGTACGACCCGGCGGCGCGCGCCGACGACGTGAAGCAGATGGAGCAGAAGCTCTACTCCGACGCCTACATCAACGTCCTGTACTACGCGAACGCGCTGGAGGCCTACCGCTCCGACGTGATCGGCAGCTGGGACAAGCAGCCGCAGCCCGAGGGCGCCTACTGGGGCCAGGACGGGTACTGGGCGTTCTGGTCGGCCAAGCCGGCGTCCGCCTCGTCCTCGTCGTCGAGTTCGAACACCGGCCTGGTCGTCGGCATCGTCATCGCGGTGGTGGTGGTCGTCGGCGGCGGCGGGGTGTTCCTGATGCGCCGGCGGCGTACCGCGACCGCTGAGGAACGCGAGTAACAACAGTGTCGATCTCCCTCCCCGCTCTGCCGGACGCCGCGACCCCGCCCCCTCCCCCCGACGGGGCCGCGGTGGTCCGGCGGCGCGGCCTCGCCATCTCGCCGCGGTACGCCGCCGGCCGGATCGGCGGGGCCGCGGTGAGCATGCTCGCCGTCGTCTTCATCGGTTTCTTCCTGTTCCGCATCGTGCCGGGCGATCCGGTGCGGGCCATGACCCGCGGCCGTCCGGTCGACGCCGACCAGCTGGCGGCGCTGCGGCACCAGTTCGGCATCGACAAGCCGCTGCTCTCGCAGTTCGCCGACTACGCCTCGCGGGTGGCCCGGGGCGACCTGGGCACGTCGTATCAGTACAAGAGTTCGGTCAGCGCACTGATCGGCAGCCACGTGTGGCCGACGGTCTACCTGGTGGGCACCGCGACCGTGATCGCGGCGGTGCTGGGGATCCGGATCGGGATCCGGTCGGCGTGGCGGCACGGGAGCCGCGCGGACCGCGCCAACAGCGGGATAGCGCTGGTGCTGTGGTCGATGCCGACGTTCTGGCTCGGGCTGATCCTGATCGTGGTGTTCTCGGTCGGGTTCGGGCCGATCCCGGGGCTGTTCCCGACCGGCGGGATGAGCGCGCCGGACGTGCACGGCTTCTTCCCGGTGGTGTGGGACCACCTGCGGCACCTGGTGCTGCCGTGCCTGACGCTGGTCGCGGTGCTCTATGCGCAGTACCTGCTGACCATGCGGGCGACGCTGCTGGAGGAGCTCGGCGCCGACTACCTGACCACGGCGCGCGCCAAGGGGCTGCGCGACGACGACGTGCGGCGCCGGCACGCGGTGCCGAACGCGATGCTGCCGGCGGTGACGCTGGTGTTCCTGAACCTGGGCACCGCGGTGTCCGGCTCGATCCTGGCCGAGACCATCTTCTCCTGGCCGGGGCTGGGGTCGCTGTTCTACGAGGCGCTGACGGTTCCGGACCTGCCGCTGCTGGAGGGGTTGTTCATCTTCTTCGCGGCGGCGGTGATCGTGATGAACCTGCTGGCCGAGCTGCTCTACCCGATCCTCGACCCGAGAGTGCGGACCACGTGATCGCCGACTTCCGCCGGCTGCGCGCCGGGATGGCCGGCCTGGCCTTCCTGGTGCTGACCGCCCTGGTGGCGGTGGCGGCCCCCTTGTTCATCTCCGGGCACGATCTGTCCGCGGCGTTCGCGCCGGGGGCGCCGCGGCAGGCGCCGTCGAGCGACTTCCTGTTGGGCACCGACGCGTTCGGGCGGTCGATGGTCGACGTGACGATCTGGGGCGCCCGGATCTCGCTGACCGTGGGGCTGCTGGCCACGCTGCTGGCGGTCGGGATCGGGGCGCTGGTGGGCATCACCGCCGGGCACTTCGGCGGCTGGGCCGGCACGGTGCTGATGCGGGTGACCGACTGGTTCGTGGTGCTGCCGGTGCTGGTGCTGGCCACGGCGCTGGCCTCGGTGCTCAGTCCGGGCATGGGGACGGTGGTGGTGGCGATCGGCGTGACGTCGTGGCCGCGCACCGCGCGGGTGGTGCGGGCGCAGACGCTGTCGGTGGAGGCCCGGCCGTACATCGAGCGGGCGAAGGCGCTGGGCGGCGGGCACGGGCACGTGATGGGGCGGCACATCCTGCCGAACGTCATGCCGCTGATGCTGGCGCAGGCCACCTTGACGGTCTCGGAGGCGATCCTGGCCGAGGCGACGCTGGCGTTCCTGGGGCTGAGCGATCCGACGAAGGTGTCCTGGGGCACGACGCTCCAGCTGGCGCGGCAGGTCGGCGCGGTGAGCGCGGACGACTGGTGGATCCTGCTGCCGCCGGGGCTGGCGATCGTGGCGGTGGCGCTGGCGTTCACGGTCGTCGGCCGGGCGCTGGAGCAGGTATTGAACCCGCGGCTGCAGGAGCTCATGTGAACGCCTCGACTGTCATCGGGCCGGCCGCGGCCGGCGAGCCGACCGGTACCGACGTCCTGCGGTTGGAGGACCTGCACGTCTCCTACCGGACGGCCGGCGGGGCGGTGCCGGCGGTGCGCGGCGTGAGCCTGGCGCTGCCCGCCGGCGGCCGGCTCGGG
This sequence comes from Catenulispora yoronensis, assembly GCF_039531695.1. Classification (NCBI taxonomy): domain Bacteria; kingdom Bacillati; phylum Actinomycetota; class Actinomycetes; order Catenulisporales; family Catenulisporaceae; genus Catenulispora; species Catenulispora yoronensis. The sequence goes on along the minus strand of NZ_BAAAQN010000043.1, from coordinate 106,183 downwards.
CTGGCCGGGGAGTCCGGCTGCGGCAAGTCCACGCTGGCCTCGGCCGTGCTGCGGCTGCTGCCGAGATCGGCGGAGGTCGGCGGGCGGATCCTGCTGGAGGGCGAGGACGTGCGGGAGATGGGCTGGGGCCGGCTGCGCGCCGTGCGCTGGGCCCGCGCGTCGATCGTGTTCCAGGGCGCCATGCACTCGCTGAACCCGGTGCGCCGGGTCGGGGACCAGATCGCCGAGCCGATCCTGCTGCACGAGAAGGTCGGCCGCGCCGAGGCGGACCGGCGGGTGGCGCGGCTGCTGGACCAGGTCGGGCTGGTGGCCGCGCGCGCCGGGGCGTATCCGCACGAGCTGTCCGGCGGCCAGCGGCAGCGGGTGGTGATCGCGATGGCGCTGGCCTGCTCGCCGCGGCTGATCGTGGCCGACGAGCCGACCACGGCGCTGGACGTGATGATCCAGGCCCAGATCCTGCGGCTGATCGGGGAGCTGGTGGCCGAGCACGGCATCAGCCTGCTGATGATCAGCCACGATCTGGCGGTGCTGGCCGAGAACTGCGACCGGCTGGCGGTGATGTACGCCGGGCGGATCGCCGAGGAGGGCCCGGCCGACCAGGTGTTCGCCGCGGCCCGGCATCCGTACGGCCGGGCGCTGGCCGGGGCGTTCCCGCGGATCGGCGATCCGGCGTCCCGGCACGGTCCGCGCGGGCTGCCCGGCGACCCGCCGGACCCGGCGCACCTGCCGGCGGGCTGCGCGTTCGCGCCGCGCTGCCCGATCGCGGCGGACGCGTGCCGGGAGGCCGAGCCGCCGCTGATCGCGGCCGGGGAGCAGCGGCTGGCGGCGTGCATCCGCATGGACGCGTGGCAGGAGGCGAAGTGACGGAGTCGGGGACGGGGACAGAGCCGGGGACGGAGTCGGAGTCGGAGTCGGAGTCGCGGACAGGAGAGCGTGTGGAACCGCGGGTCGTCGTCACGGATGAGGGCTCGAGCAGTGAGCAGCGGATCGCCCAGCAGCGACGCGCCGACAGCGTCTCCGGCCGGCCCCCGGTCCTGTCCGTCCGGGACCTGCGCGTCACCTTCCGCTCCCGCCACGGCCGGGGTCAGGCGCTGGCCGTGGACGGGGTCGACCTGGACATCGCGCCCGGGGAGATCGTGGCGCTGGTCGGGGAGTCCGGCTGCGGGAAGTCGACGTTGGCGCGGGCCCTGACCGGGTTGGTGAAGCCGACGTCGGGCCGGGTGCTGCACGACGGGACTCCGGTGTCCTACAAGCCGCGCGCGCTGAAGGCGTACCGGCGCGGCGTGCAGCTGATCCTCCAGGACCCGACCGGGGCGCTGAACCCGCGGCGGACCGTGTACGAGGCGGTCGCCGAGGGACTGCGGATCCACGGCAAGTCGGCGTTGGGTTCGTTCCCTGATGAGCGGTCGAAGGTCGCCGACGCGTTGTCGCGCGCGGGGCTGCGGCCGCCGGAGCGGTTCTTCGCCCTGCACCCGCATCAGCTCTCCGGCGGGCAGCGGCAGCGGGTGGTGATCGCCGGCGCGCTGGTGCTGGATCCGGAGGTGCTGGTCGCCGACGAGCCGGTGGCGTCGCTGGACGCCTCGGTGCGCGGCGAGATCCTGCGCCTGCTGCTGGACCTGCGGGCGGCGGCCGGGCTGTCGGCGCTGGTCGTCACCCACGACCTGGGGCTGGCGTGGAACATCGCCGACCGGGTCGCGGTGATGTATCTGGGGCGCGTGGTGGAGACCGGGACGGTTGAAGAGGTTCTCACCGATCCTCAGCATCCGTATACCAGAGCCCTGCTGTCGGTGGTGGCCGAGTCCGGGCGCGAGCCGGTGATCCTGTCCGGGGAGACGCCGGACTCCGCCGCCATCCCCTCCGGGTGCCGGTTCCATCCGCGCTGTCCGCTGCTGGCCTCCGGCGAAGCGGAGCGGCTGGGCATCGCAGAACGCTGTCGCACCGTCGATCCCGCGCCGCTGTCGGCCGAGGGTCGGCACGCCGCCTGTCATGCCGTCGTGGCCCCGACTACTAGCACGAACACGGCCGAGTAACCCGCGAACGCCCTGAGCACCAACCCCTCCCTCCCCTCCTCTCCGCACCGCGAAGGAGCACCATGCGTCCACCCCGGCGAAAAGCCCTGATACCAGTGCTGGCCTCGGCCCTGGTGGCGGCCACCGCCGCCTTCGGCCCGGCTTCCGCGCACAGCGCGACCCCGGCGACGGCGGCGCCCACCGGCCCCTCCACCCCCGCCGACCCCACCACCCGGCAGGCCGCGTTCGCCGCCGCGGCGGCGGAGTTCGGCGTGCCGCTGCCGGTGCTGATGGCCCTCTCCTACAACGAGACGCTGTGGGAGGCCCACGGCGGCAAGCCGAGCTTCTCGGCCGGCTACGGCCCGATGAACCTCACCGACCTCACCCAGGCCGACCTGACCCGGGCCGGCTTCGGCAGCCAGTTCCGGGCGCCGGACCTGCTCACCGCGCCGGCGCTGCACACCGCCGGGAAGGCCGCCGCGCTCGCCGGGATCGACCTGGCCACGGCCGAGACCAACGACGTACAGAACATCCGCGCCGGCGCGGCACTGCTGGCCTCCTACGAGAAGCAGTACAACCACGGCGTCCTGCCCCCGGCCGCGGACCTGCCCGGGTGGACGGTCGGGGTGGCCCGCTACTCCGAGGCCTCCGAGACCAAGGTCGCGCAGGTTTTCGCCGATGACGTCTACGCCACCATCCGCTCCGGCCAGGCGCTCACCACCCAGGACGGCCAGACCCTGACGCTGCCGGCCCGGCCGTGGACCTTCGACCAGGGCGACGGCGCGCGGCGCCTCGGGCTGGTGAGCGTGGTACCGCCGGCCGACGCGGTGCACGACCCGGCGCAGCTGGACGCCCCGGAGTGCCCGGCCGAGATCTCGTGCAGCTACTCCCCCGACGGGTTCTTCCAGCTCGATCCGAACGACAAGTCGAACTACGGCGACCACGACCCGGCGAGCCGACCGACGACCACCGACGTCCGCTACATCACGCTGCACGACAACGAGGAGACCAACGACGGGACGCTGTGGCTGTTCCACGACCCGTCGTACCAGGCCTCGGCGCACTACGAGGTGCGCAGCGAGGACGGCCACGTCACCCAGATGATGCCGACCGGGGACATCGCCTGGGACAGCGCCAACGAGTCCTTCTACCAGCACTCGATCGGCATCGAGCAGGAGGGCTACGCGATCGACGGGGCCACCTGGTACAGCGAGGCGATGTACCACTCGACGGCGGCGCTGGTGCGCTACCTCGGGGCCAAGTACGGCATCCCGCTGGACCGGCAGCACATCCTGGGCCACGACAACATCCCCGGCAGCAGCGACAGCCGGATCGCCACCCAGCACTGGGATCCGGGGCCGTACTGGGACTGGTCGCACTTCATGGCGCTGGTCGGCGCGCCGATCCACCCGGAGGCGCCGCCGACGTCGAACGTGGTGGCCGTCAACCCGGTCTTCCAGCTGAACCAGCAGGTGGTCTCCGGGTGCCAGAACATCCAGGACCTGACGCCGTTCCCGGGGCCGTACCACGGCGCCGAGTGGCCGAACCTCAACGGGCCCTGCCCGGACGCCTACTACCTGACCATGCCGAAGCAGCCCACGAACTTCGTCTGGCTGCGCACCGCGCCCAGCGACAGCGCGCCGCTGATCGCCGACCCCTACATCCACGCCGACGGCTCGGCGGGCAGCACGCGGGCCGCCGACTGGGGCGACCAGGCCAGTGCCGGGCAGGAGTTCGTGGTGGCCGACCGCGCGCCGGACGGGTGGATCGCGATCTGGTTCGCCGGGCAGAAGGCCTGGTTCCACAACCAGTTCGGGCCGCTGACCGCGGCGCCGGTGAAGGCGCTGACGGTGACGCCGAAGGCGGGCCGGGCGTCGGTGCCGGTGTACACCGAGTCGTTCCCGGAGGCCGCGGCCTATCCGAAGGCGTTCACCGACTGGTACGGCGGGATCCCGCGGGCGCAGCGCATCGCGTCGAAGTACGTGCTGGCCGCCGGGCAGGCCTACGTCACCGACGGCAAGGCGCTGACCGGCGACTGGTTCGACGCCTACAACATCGACGGGTCGGCGTTCATGGACCAGACCGACTTCAAGGGCGGCACGCAGTACTACCTCATCACGTACAACCACCGGATGGCGTTCGTGAACGCCGCCGACGTGGACGTGGTGGCCTCCACGTCCTGACCGGACGCGGAGGGCGGCGGTAAGGCGCGGCGCGCGGGTGGACTGCTGGAGCGGTCCACCCGCTCACGCCTGGCCAGGGGCCGTTCTCAGGCCCGGTATACCGTGACAGACTGCCTTAGGGCACCATGTCAGGCACCGACCATCACCGGCAGTTCACGCACCCCGCGCCAGGAGGATCCATGCCGCCCGTATCCCCCGCCGCCTCGGCGTCGGCCCCGGCTTTCCCGACCGCGGGCCCGGACCTGCGGACCGGCGTGGTGCTGGGCGTGGAGGCCGGCTCGACGCTGGTCGAGGCGATGGTGGCGACGGTCGAGGGCGAGGTGGTCGGCCGCGGCCGCTCGGCGCTGGCCAACCCCACGGCCCTGCCGATCGCGGACGTCGTGGCCCACCTCGGCGACGCGGTCCGCCAGGCGCTGGGCGGCCTGGGCGGCCTGGGCGGCGCGGTGGCGCCGGACTCGGTGGCCGGCGTGGTCGTCGGCGCGGCCGGCATCCTGCGCTACTCCCGCGGCCCGAGCGCCGAGGCCCTGGCCAAGACCTGGATCGACGCCGGCCTGACCTGCCCGGTGCACGTGGTCGCGGACGCCGTGACGGCCTTCGCCGCGGGCACCCCCCGACCGGCCGGCTCGGTCCTGATCGCCGGCGTCGGCGCGATCGCCGCGCGGGTGGAGGGCGAGGAGGTCACCGCCCGCATCGACGGCAACGGCTGGCTGGTCGGCGACGACGGCTCCGGCTTCTGGATCGGCCGCCAGGCGGTGCGCGCGGTCTTCGCCGCCCTCGACGGCCGCGGCGAGCCCACCCTGCTGGCCGAGGCGGTGCTGGCCACCGTCACCGGCGACGAAGCCGTACCGCGCGCCACCGGCGACCAGATCTCCGCCCTGCGCGACGCGGTCTACGACGGCCCACCGATCGCCCTCGCCGCACTGGCCCCCCTGGTGTCCGCCGCCGCGACCGCCGGCGACCGCGTGGCCCAACGCATCGTCGACCGCTCGGTCAGCCTCCTGATGGCCACCGCCACCGCCCTCACCGGCGACAACCCGGACGAACCCCTGGTCCTGGCCGGCTCCCTGCTCACCGCCCCCGGCCCCATCGGCGCCGAAGTCCAACGCCGCCTCGGCGAACACCACGGCGGGACACCGCTGATCGCGGCACCGGGCGCGGTCGGCGCGGCATGGCTGGCCGCACGGGTGCTGGACCCCGGGCTCGACGCGTCGGTGCATGCGCGGCTGGCGGCGGGGGCTACGGCGGCGAAAGTGGCGGAGTAGGTACTTGGTGGAGTAGGTACTTGGCGGGGGGCAGCTTCGCTCGCGGGTCGGGCTTGGGCTGATGCTCGCCTGCGCTCGACCTCTCGGCACTGCTTGTTCTAGGCGCTCGCGGTAAGTTCCGGCTTTGCTCGCAGGTCGGACTCGGTGGCACTGCTTGGCCCTGGCGCTCGCGGTAGGCGCTGGCTTTGCTCGGCAGCACTGTTTGGTCTCGGCGCTTGCGGTGAGCGGTGGCTTTTGCGCGCGGGTCGGGCTCGATGGCACAGCTTGTTCTCGGCGCTCGCGGTAAGCGCTGCACTCTGCTTGCTCTCGGCGCTCGCGGTGAGCGGCCGCTTTGCGGAGTCGGGTTGGTGTCGCGCGAGCGTGGCGGTAGGTGGTGTCGGGGCTCGTGGTGGGTGGTGGCTTCGGGCTCGGGTCGGGTTCGTCGGGTTCGGGCGTAGTGGTCTCCGGCCAAGAATCCACATCACCCCAGATCGCTTGTGCCTTCTCCTCCGTGTTGGCGGTGCGTCGGTGATTCGTGCACGCCATTGGTGGTGCGGCGGTTTGATCGGGAGCGTCGCAGATCGGGGGGAGGTCGTCAAGGGTCTGCGATGGCGTTGAGTTGTCGTGCATACTCTGGCAAGATCCCACACAACGCCACAGCGGCACATCGGGTGCCCGCCGGGGGCGATCCGGAAGGTGGCGGATTCATGGCCGACCCGTGCGTGGTGGGGCTCGACGTCGGGGGGACGCACTCGCGGGCCGTGCTCGCCACCGTCGGTGGCCGCGTTCTGGGGACCGGGCGGGCCGGGGGCGGGAACCCGACGGTGCTCGGGGCCGGGGCGGCGATCGCGAACATCGTGGCGGCTTTGCGGGCGGCGTTGGGCGACCGGGCCGGGGGGCGGGTCGAGGCCTGTGTCGTGGGTCTGGCCGGGGTCAGTACCCTGATGGCCGATCCGGGGGCGGCCGGGGTGCTGGAGCAGGCGTGGGCCGACGCCGGGCTGGTGTGCCCGGTGCGGGTGGTCTCGGATGTCACCGTCTCCTTCGCCGCCGGGACTCCGCACGCCGACGGCACGCTGCTGGTCTCCGGGACCGGCGCGGTGGCGGCGCGGATGCACGACCGGCTGCCGGCGCTGTTCCGGGACGGCTACGGCTGGCTGCTCGGCGACGACGGGTCCGGGTTCTGGATCGGGCGGCAGGCGGCGCGCGCCACGATAGCCGCGGCCGACGGCCGGGCGCCGATGGCCGAGCTGGCCAAGGCGGTGCTGGAGGCGCTGCTGGATCAGAGCCCTGATTCCTCGCCCACCACCGGGCGCACCGGGTCGGCGACCAGCGGGCGGACCTGGCCGGAGTCAGGGCTCGGACTCGGGCTCGGAGGCGGAGGCGGCGAAGGCGGCGGCGCGGGCGGCGGCAGGGGCGAGGCCGGGCTCGGAAACGGCGGCGACGGCCGCAATGGCGGTGCGCCGACAGTGGTGCGGGTGGCCGGGCAGGCGTCCGACCGCGCGTCCGACCGCGCGTCCGACCACGCGTCCGACCACGCGTCCGACACCGCCCCCGGCACGTCCGACGCCGGCACGTCCACCACCCCGTCCACCATCGCCCCGTCCAACTCCGCGGCAACTCCCGGTAAAGAATCCAACCCGCCCGACCAACAATCCCCATCCCGCTCCGCCGCCATCGGCGAGGGCTTCGGCCTGCGCGGCCGCCGCCGGGCCTCGGAGCTGGTCCGGGCCGTGTCCGCGCAGCCGACGGTGGCACTGGCCCGGCTGGCGCCGTTGGTGATGGCGGCGTACGAGCTCGGGGATCCGGCCGCGCGGCGGATCGTGGAGGAGGCGGCGCGGGTGCTGGTGGACAGCCTGGCCGGGGTCGGGCCGGTGGCCGGGCAGCCGGTGGTGCTGGGCGGATCGGTGCTGGTCAGCCGCTCGCCGGTGTTCGACGCGGTGGCGGCGGCGGTCGGCCGGCGGTGGCCGGACTCGCCGATCGGGCTGGCGCACGACGGCGCCGCCGGGGCCACCTGGCTGGCCGCGCGGGAGGTGCTGGGGGCGCGGGACGGGGCGCTGGTCCACGCCGCGTTCACAAACGACGACCGATGGTCAGCAAAATTCTCATAAACAGTCGTTGACTGTTGTTGTTTTAGAGCTACTGTGACTCCTGCCGCCGACGGTAGGAGCAGGGTGAGGCAGAACCCTGACGATGGCCCGGCGGCGCCGGGACGCCGGTGTGTTCGGGCGTCAGCACCGCGTCCCTGTCGTGGCTCCACCGTCAGGCTCAGGCCGCACCCCACAGGAGAGCTCCATGCTCAAGCACACGTCCGCCCGCCTGCTCGCGCCGCGCGCCAAGCGCCGCGCCCTGTCCGCCCTCGCGATCGGCGCGCTGGCCGCCGGCGCGGCCCTGCTGCCCGGCACCGCACAGGCGGCCGGCAACCCGATCGGCGACGACGTGTCCTCCCACCAGGGCAACGTCAACTGGTCGGCGACCAAGTCCGCCGGCGCGCAGTTCTCGTACTCCAAGGCGACCGAGGGCACGTACTACACCAACCCGTACTTCGCTCAGCAGTACAACGGCGCCTACAACGCCGGCCTGATCCGGGGCGCGTACCACTTCGCCACCCCGAACACCACCGGCGGCGCCACCCAGGCCGACTACTTCGTCGCGCACGGCGGCGGCTGGTCGGCCGACGGCAAGACGCTGCCGGGCGCGCTGGACATCGAGTACAACCCGTACGGCGCCGAGTGCTACGGCCTGAGCCAGGCGAGCATGCGCAGCTGGATCGCCTCGTTCCTCAACGAGTACCACGCCAAGACCAGCCGCTGGGCCGTCATCTACACCACCACCGACTGGTGGACCACCTGCACCGGCAACTACAGCGGCTTCGCCGCGAACGACCCGCTGTGGGTGGCCAAGTACGCCAGCAGCGCCGGCACCCTGCCGGCCGGCTGGAGCTTCTACACCTTCTGGCAGTACGCGGACTCCGGCTCGATGGCCGGCGACCAGGACACCTTCAACGGCGCCTACAGCCGCCTCCAAGCGCTGGCCCTCGGCTAAGGACTACGGAGTACCGCGATGACCCTCGCATCCGGATCCCGTTCCCCGCTCCGCTCCCGCCGCCTGGCCGCCCTGGCCGCCGCGATGGCGACGATCGGCGCGGTGTTGATTCCGGCCGCCAGCGGTTCGGCGTCGGCGGCGGCCCCCTCGGGCCCCGCGGCGTCGGCCGCCGGCGCGGCCGCGCCCGGCAACCCGCACCCCGGCTGGGCCCGCACCGCCACCGGCCGCCTGGTCAAGGTCGCACCCGCCCACGACGACACCCCGGTCCACCCGAGCCGGGCCACCCACCCGGAGTCGGACTACCTGGGCTCCACGATCGCGGCGCACGAGCCGCTCGCGGCGAACGCCGTGACCCCGGCCTCGGTGCCGCAGCTCCCCGGCATCGACGTCAGCGCCTACCAGGGCAACCTGAACTGGGCCGCGATCGCCCCCTACATCGACTTCTCGTACGCGAAGGCGACCGAGGGCAACTATTACACCAACGCGGACTTCTACAACCAGTACGTCGGCCCCTACAACCAGGGCCTGATCCGCGGCGCCTACCACTTCGCCACGCCCAACGACACCGGCGGCGCCACCCAGGCCGACTACTTCGTCAACCGGGGCGGCGGCTGGTCCGCCGACGGCAAGACCCTGCCGGGCATGCTCGACATCGAGTACAACCCGTACGGGTCGGAGTGCTACGGCCTGAGCCGGTCCCAGATGACGAGCTGGATCTGGTCGTTCGTGAACGAGTACGCCTACCGCACGGGCGTCTACCCGGTGATCTACACGACCACCGACTGGTGGAACACCTGTACCAGCCAGGACCCCGGCTTCGCGAACTACGACCCGCTGTGGATCGCGAACTACGCCGCCTCCGGCGGCGGGCCGCTGCCGAACGGCTGGGGCTTCTACACGTTCTGGCAGTACGCCGACCACGGCTCGCAGCCCGGCGACCAGGACGTGTTCAACGGCCCGTACTCGCAGCTCCAGGTCCTGGCCACGCGAGGCTGAGCGCCCGGCCCCGCGCCCGACCCGGCGCCCGACCCACACCCGACCCCGCAGCGAACAGCGCACCCCGCGTCCCCGCCTCCACCCCCCGGAGGCGGGGACGCCGCCGTTCCCGAGGCGCACATCAGTTCCCTGCCACGGATCCTACGGAGTCCTTACGAAGCCCTTTCAAGGGCGTTTCACGATCACCGGCGGCCCCCGGGACGGCTAGGGTCGTCGACGTGGGCCCAGACAGCACCCTGCCCTCCGACGCCGATCTCGTGTCCGGTCTGCGCGCCGGCGACGAGACCGCGTTCCGGCAGGTCCTGGACGCGTGGTCGCCGTCGATGCTGCGGCTGGCACGCTCGTTCGTGGCGACGCCGGCCTCCGCCGAGGAGGCCGTGCAGGAGACCTGGCTCGCGGTGATCCAGGGCGTCGACGGATTCGCGGGCCGCTCCTCGCTGAAGACGTGGGTCTTCCGCATCCTGGTGAACACCGCGAAGAACCGCGGGGTGAAGGAGAGCCACACGCTCCCGTTCAGCAGCCTCCTGCCGGAGGACGAAGGACCCTCGGTGGATCCCGCCCGCTTCCGGCCCGCCTCGGACGCGCGCCCGGGCCACTGGAACGCCGGGCAGAAGCCGCAGCCGTGGTCGCTGCCGGAGACGGCGGCACTCCAGGCGGAAGCGCGCACCGTGCTCGGCGCCGCGCTGGCCACCCTGCCGGACCGGCACCGGATCGTGGTGACGCTGCGCGATGTCGAGGGCTACAGCTCCGAAGAGGTCTGCGGGATGCTGGGCATCTCGGCCGGCAACCAGCGCGTGATACTGCATCGGGCGCGCAGCGCGGTGCGGGCGCGGTTGGAGGCGTACTTCGCCGAGCGGGTTCCGCTTCCCCGCCAGGGGACGGCGTCCGGGCCCCGGTCCTCGTCCACGCATCACGGAGCCTGACAGGACACTGCCGATGCACCGCATCGATCGATGTCTGCTCGGCACGACAGCACCCTGACGGGCTTCTTCCACCCCCTGGCACGGCGACGCGGTCCGGCGGCCGAAGCCGACCGGACCGCGTCGTGCGCGCCTCCCCCAGGGCGTCAAACCCCCGCGGCGACTACCGCGTCACCGCGGCCAGCCCCGCCGCGCTTGCCGGAAGCCCGGTCGCGGTGACGCTGGTCGCGACCGGTGTGCCGTCGCCGGCGAGCGCCACGTCGTCGATGCGGCCGTTGGCGTTGTCCAGGATCCACAGCGCGTGGCCGCTGACGGCGGCGTCACCGGCGTGGCCGCCGGGGCTCGCGGCGGTGGCGTTGAGCAGCCGCAGCGAGCCGTCGGCGCCCACCGCGTAGGTGGAGACGGTGCCCGAGCCCGCGTTCTCGACGTAGGCGATGCGGCCGTCGGGGCCGACCGCCACCCAGCAGGCCGCCGTCTGCCCGTCCGGCACCGCCGCGGCGGTGTTGTGCAGCACGCCGTTCCGCAGCTGGTAGCCGCTGGCCGAGCTCGCGCCCGCGCCGGGGCCGACGTTCGACACCACGGCGGTGGCGCCGCGCCCGAAGGCGAAGCCGAAGGGCGTCTGGCCGACCGAGGCGTTCTTCGACGCCGGGCCGGGCACGCCGAACTGGTCCAGCGCGAACACGTCGATCGTGCTGGAGCCCTTCTCGGTGACCAGCAGCGCGCGGCGGTCCGGCGTCACCGCGACCTCCGCCGCGCCGGAGGTGCCGGCCGACAGCGGCTGCTGCCCGATCTGGACCAGGGCCCAGCCGTGGCGGCAGTAGGTGGTGACGGTGTTCTCGCCCAGGACGTAGACGCGGCCCTCGGACACCGCGACGCTGACCGGCATGGAGCCGGTCGCGGCCGTGCCGAGCAGCCGCAGCGCGCCGGAGCGCTCCACCGAGAACGCCGAGACGGTGTCGGACCCGGCGTTGACGGCGTAGAGCGTGCGCCCGCCGTCGGCGACCGTCACAGCCCCCTGCGATCCGAGGCCGCCCCCGTTGCCGGCGCCGCCGGTCGAGTAGCGGCCGACGAGGGTGCCGTCGCCGTGGTAGGCGACGACCTCGTTGCCGGCGGCGGCGTTGGTCTCGACGTAGACGGTGGTGCGGCGCGCCGAGGCCTGGGTCTGGTTCTGGGTCTGGGTCTGGTTCTGGGTTTGGGCCTGGGCCTGCGCCGGTACCGCCACGGCCAGGGCGCTCAGCGCTCCGGCCGCCACCGCGATCCTGGACAGCGCGTACTTGGTGTTCACTGCGATTCCCTCCGAAGAAGTGCTCGGATCGTCTGACGGAGGGGCAGTGTCGGCAGGGCGGCCAAGCGTTACAGCCCGATCAGCGCTGGTTCCGATCAGCGCTGGTTCCGATCCCGGAACGCTTCGAGCAGCCGGGTGCGCACCGGTCCGGACAGCGCGTCGGCGGACAGCGCGTCGGCGGGCAGGCCGCCGAGGGTGTCCACGGTCTGGCGGAACTGCTCCAGGTAGGTCTCGCAGCCGTCGCACTCGGTCAGGTGTGCGACGAACCGCTCCTCGTCGTCCGCCGGCAGCGCGCCGTCGAGGAAAGCCGTGACCAGCTCGACGAATTCGTCGCAGTCCATGCTTCCCGTCCCTTCTCGCGCCCCGTCGCCCGACCATTGGATCACATCGCGCACCGCGCCCGCCGTGGTTCGCCGTCGTTGGTGCCCGGGACCGGACCCGGCGTTACAACGGCGCGGCCCGGCCAGTCCCGGCGGGTCGCACTGGCGGCCCCCGCGGCCGTCCTGCATGATCGGTGTCGTGACCCCCGATGAGCTGCTGACCACCACCCGCACCGTCCGCAAGCGCCTGGACCTGGAGCGGCCGGTGCCGCGCGAGGTCGTCGAGGACTGCGTCCGCATCGCGCTCCAGGCGCCGAGCGGCTCCAACCGGCAGACCTGGCAGTGGATCGTGGTGACCGATCCGGACCAGCGGGCCGCGGTCGGCGCGGTCTACAAGAAGTCCTGCGAGACCTATCTGGAATCGCAGGGTGCTGCCGGGAGGCTGTTCGCCGAGGACCCCGAGCGCAGCAAGGTCCAGAAGCGCGTGCACGACAGCGTGGCCTTTCTCGCCGACCGGATGGGCGACGTGCCGGTGCTGGTGCTGCCGTGCCTGCGCGTGGCCTCCGGCCGCCTGCCCTCCGGGAACCAGGCGGGGATGTGGGGCTCGATCCTGCCGGCGGCGTGGAGCTACTGCCTGGCGGCCCGGGCCCGCGGGCTCGGGACCGCGTGGACGACGCTGCACCTGGCGTACGAGAACGAGGTCGCCGAAATCCTCGGGCTGCCGGAGGACGTGTTCCAGACGGCCCTGATCCCGACCGCCTACTACACCGGGGACACCTTCAAGCCGGCGCCCCGGCAGCCGGTGTCAGAGGTCTTGCATTGGGACCGCTGGTAGCGAGGGCGGCGGTCCGGGGCGCCCGACGGGCCCGCGCCCTTCTCAGCCCCGGAGCACAACCTCGGCCGGACCGTTGAACGGCGCCAACGACAGCACCGTCCTGGGCGCCCGCAGCCCCTCGTTCTCCGCGTAGGCCGCGCGCACCGCGTCGAACGGCACCTCGCCGGCGGTCAGCTCGGCGATCGGGTCGAATTCGGCGCGGACGTCCTCGGCGAAGTCCTCGTCGCTGTCGGCGCCGATCCCCCACACGTCCCACAGCAGCGTCTCCACGCCGTTGAGCGCCGCCAGGTCCAGCCGCACACTCCCGGCCGCGAACCAGGCCCCGACCAGCGGCACCTTCTCGTCGTGGTGGCCGAAGTCGGCGGCGTCGGCCTTCCCGGAGCGGATGGCCCGCCAGGCGTCGCCGCCCACCAGGAAGCGGTCCCGGGGCACGTCCATGGGGGCGAAGTCGATGGCGTGCGCGGTCGCCGCCCTCGGGTCGGTCAGCTGCGCGTCGGCGAACCGCCAGCCGTGCTCGGCGTCCCAGTACTCGGTAACGACGTGGTCGTCGTGGCGCGCCGAGAAGTAGGTCGCGAAGCCGATCCGCAGGCGGGCCGGGATCCCGGCGTGGCGCAGCAGCGAGCAGTGCAGCAGCGAGAAATCGCGGCAGACGCCGACGAACCGGTCGCCGGGCGCGCGCTCGGCGGTCAGCGGCGCGCCGTCGCGGTCGACGAGAAGGCGCAGGATGTCGTCGACGTAGCGGGTCTCGGCGTCGTCGCGCATCCGGTCGTCGGCGATGGTGTGACCGAACAGGCCGCCCTCGGCCCGGTGGATCAGCAGCCCGCGGACGATCCGCGCCAGGGCCGCCGGATCGGCGGGCAGGCCGGCGTAGCGGCCGGCCAGGGCGCCGGGGTCGGAGAAGACGCTCTGGGCGCGGTAGAACGCCGACTCGTCGGGCGAGAGCTGCGCGGGCATGGAAGTCCTCCGTGAGCCGTGGCCGTCGGCGGGGCGCCGGGCCGTCGCCGCCACGCTGCCAAATTTCGCGGCCCAAAATCAACATCCCGGGGCGGTCCGGTATCTGTACGACGTTTCAGGCCCCTGATTGCCGGCCTGGACTCAGGACCCTGATTCGATCAACGCGCGCTGAGCTTCCGGCCGGCCGCCGAAGCCCTGTGACCAGTCACGCAGCCCTTTATACAGCCCTGAACCTCAACATCCGCCGACACCGCTCCTGATCAGCCGCAGGCCATTGATGTAGTCCGGAATCTACGTCAATTGTCACCCTCGCGCCCGCCTTCCGGACGCTGTTCGGACTCGGCTAAGCTCCAGCGCTGTCCACAGGCAGCTATTGCTGATTGACAACCGTTATATCAATGTGCACCGGACGCGAGCGCTCGCGTCCGGCACGGAGAAGAGTCACCATGACTTCCACCAAAGCGCGCGGCGCCGGACTCGGGGCGGTCGCGACGTTCGCCGGGTTCGCGGCGTCCCTGAGCGCCGGGACGGCGCACGCCGACGCGCCCGTCGTCTACCACCCGCGCGACGCGGCCAAGACCTGCACGATCGGCCGGGACGACGTCGAGTTCACGGCGCTGGACAAGGCCGGCCGGCCGACCACCTGGCTGCCGGCGAGCTACCACAACCTCGGCACCGAGCCGGCCTACGGCTTCCAGGTGCGGCTGAAGGACGAGGCGAAGGAGTGCGACGGGAGCATAGCCGTCTCCCTGGCCTCCTACCTCGCCGAGGGCCCGGACTGGAAGGGCTCCGGCCCGCAGCGCTTCCTCGCCTACGCGACGACGACGCTCAAGAAGGGCCAGGACGTCCAGACCCTGACCGTCTCGCTGCCCGGGACCGACGGCAAGAAGGTCGCCTGCTTCGGCCAGCTCGACCTGTACTTCGGGACCACGATCTTCGACGGCCAGCAGAAGGAGGGCCACGGGCCGCTGCCGGAGAACGACGACAAGAAGGTCGTGGCCTCGCCGAACCCGCACGACCTGATCGCGGGCTGGAACGGCGGCGAGACGAAGTGCGAGACCGCCCCGCCGCCGGTGACTCCGCCGACGTCCCCGCCCTCGACCCCGCCGGTCTCGCCGCCGCAGTCGCCGCCGGTGACCCCGCCGGCCGCGCCGCCGTCGACGCCGCCGGTCTCGCCGCCGGCCCCGCCGGTCAAGCCGACCAGCACGCCGCCGACCACGCCGAGCACCAGCACGCCGCCGCCGGCCAGCCCGGGCACGCCGACCCTGGCGCACACCGGGTCCGACGCCGGGGCGCTCAGCCTGGTGGCGCTGACGTTCTTCGGCGCGGGCGGCGGCGCGATCGCCTTCTCGCGCAAGGCCGGCGCGCGCAAGCACTGACCGAACACCGGGGACTGGCCGAACACTGAGGACTGACGGAACACCGGGGACTGACCAGACACCGAGGTTCGGGCGGCACTGACGGCAAATTTACATAGCGTGCAGTAGCGTCACCCCACACGAGAGCCGCCGACCGGAGTCCCAGACCGGTCGGCGGCTCTCGTTGCGCGCCGAGGTGTCACACGGCGTACTCGCCATTCTGCGCGCTCGGCGCTCAGTGCGCTATGGGTCATGTCAGTGCGCGACGGATTCGGTGTGCCCGACGGCGGTTGGCCGCGCTCGACTGGGGTTGGCCGCGCTCGGCTCAGCCCGCGGCCGCGCCCGGCTCAGCCCTCCTCAGACCCGCGCCGCCGCTCCTGGCGCCGCAGGTAGCGCTCGAACTCCCGGGCGATCGCCTCGCCGCTGGCCTCGGGCAGGTCCGCGGCGTCCTCGTTGTCGCGCTGCTCCTCCAGCGTGCGGACGTACTCGCCGACCTCGGCGTCGTTCTCCGCCAGCTCGTCGACCCCGGCCTCCCAGGTCTGCGCCTCCTCGGCGAGGCGCTTGGTGGGCACCGACAGGTCGAGCACGTCCTCCAGCCGCCGCAGCAGCGCCAGCGTCGCCTTCGGCACCGGCGGGTGCGCCACGTAGTGCGGCACGGCGGCCCAGAACGACATCAGCGGGATGCCGGCGTAGCGGCAGGCCTCCTGGAACACGCCGGTGATCCCCACCGGCCCCTCGTACGTCGGCGGCTCCACGTCGAACAGCGCCTGGTACGCCTCGTCCGCGCTGGTCCCGGTGACCGGGGTGGGGCGGGTGTGCGGCACGTCGGCCAGATACGCGCCGAGCGTGATGATCTGCCCCACTCCCAGATCCCGCGCCAGGCCCAGGATCTCCTCGCAGAAGGACCGCCACCGCATGTTGGGCTCGACGCCGTGCACCAGCACCAGATCGCGCGGCTCCTCGTGGGCGTCGCCCGGCAGCAGGCGCGTGGGCGCGCGCACGATCGAGAACCGCGTCGTGGGCCAGATCACCTGCCGCACGTCGTCCATGGCGGCCATCACCGGCCGGTGCACCTGGTAGTCGTAGTAGTCCTCACCGTCCAGCGCCGCGAACACGCGCCCGCCGCCGGCGTAGGCCTCGGCCAGGTGCTTCACCGCGTTGGACGCCGCCTCGCCGGCGTCGTTCCACCCCTCGAACGCCGCCACCATCACCGGATCCGCGAGCTCCGGGATCCCGTCCAGCTCGATCACCGACCGGCCCGCCCTTCGCCTCGTACGGCCAAGCCACCCGGCACCCCGGGCAGATCCAGCCGCTCCACGTTCGTGTTGAGGTCGTCTCTGGTCATGGTCGCCCCCCTCGAGCCGGTGTCGCACCGCTTGGCGGATGGACCGCGGACAGTTGTGAGTACGCAGTGCACGCCTCAAGCCTACTTGGCCGGTGCGGCGGGCGACCGGTCGGCGTGGCAACGCCGGAGTCGTGGACCTGCGCGGCTGATGCCTTCCCGCCACCAGGAACGGCCTGCGCGACGACCGCCGCACCCGCTGCGAAGCCGCCCCGGAGACCAGCCCGCAGCGGCCCGGAGCCGCTCCGCTCCGCGCGATCACCGACCCCGCGACCCCCGCCGCTTCCGGAGCCGATCAGTCACCGCCGCACCGGCCGCGACCAGGTCCGGATCATCGAGATCGAGCCGCCGGGCCAGGTCCCGGAGGTGGAGGTCCACGGTGGTCTCGACGAGCTCGGCGAGGACCCCGGCCGCCGCGCGCGCCCGCACCCACGCAGTCCCGAGCGCCGCGACACCGACCACGGCGGCGGGCCACCACCACAGACCCAGGCCCGAATAGAGCAGACCCCAGCCGGTCAGGCGCGCGGCGGCGGCGTACGAGTCCTGCGCCGCGCCCAGATCCGAGCGCAGATCCGGACCCGCGATGCTCCACAAGCGCGGCCACGCGGACTGCAGATCCAGGCTGTAGGTCCGCCAGACGCGAACGTCGACCGCCCGCAGCCGATCGGCGATCCAGGTCGGACGCTCAGGCGGGACAAGCGACACCGCATCACGACGCGCGATCGCTTCGGCGAGCGACCGGGCCGGGAGGACAAGTTCGCCGCGGGGGCGGTGGGGGCGGGTAGCGGCGGCTGCGGTTGGATTCGCTGAGGGCAGGTTCGGGGCGGTCGAGGAGGCAGCTGCGACCGGGTTGCTTGAGGGCAGCTTCGGGGCGGTAGCGGCGATCGGACTCGCTGAAGGCAGGTTCGAGATAGTCGAGGCAGCTGAGATCGGGCTGGTTGAGGGCAGGTTCGGGGCGGTAGCGGCGACCGGATTTGCTGAAGGCAGGTTCGGGCTCGTCGAGGCAGCTGCGATCGGGGTGGTTGAGGACAGGTTCGGGGCGGTTGCGGTTGCGGCGATCGGGTTCGCTGAGGTCGAGGTGCTGCTGGCTGGGCTCGCGGCACCCATGCCCACCGCCGTCTTCACCGCCGCCTGGGCCGCCGTCTTCACCGCCGCCTTGGCCGCCGCCTCGGCCGCAATCCGATCCTCCTCAACGCGGACCCGCTCATCCGCCGCGTTCCATCGCCGCTCCCGTCGGGCGCGCAGGATCCGGCCTGGTCCTCGGTCGCCGCGCAGCAGCCATGCCCGTTCGACCAGTCGGCCGAGTGCCGAGGCGATCAGGCCGATCGCCGTCGAGGCGCCCAGGGTCCCGGCCGCGATCACCAGGATCGCGCCGGTGCTGTGGCTCGCCGGTGCGGCGGCCAGTTGCGTGATCCATCGGCTGATGCGTCCGGCGTGCAGTGCGGCGCCTTGTCCCAGGCGGGTCGCCAGGCTGAGGGCGCCGAGGAAAAGCAGGCCCGGTGCCAGGATCGCGGCGGCCCAGCGGTCGGCGAGTTTGGTGCCGAGCTCGCTCAGGAAGGTGGTCACAGGTCGAGCCGGACCTTGGTGAGGGGGCCGCCGGCCACCGCGCATTCCTCGGGGAGCGGGTCGGCCTGGTACTCGATCACGCGGCGCGAGCAGACGCGCGTCGGGCACACGAAGACGTAGGCGACGGAGTGGCCGTCCGTGGTCTCCTGCACCTTCACGTAGGCCCGGGACGACGTCGTCAGGCCGCCCAGCCCGGTGCCGACCGCCAGCCGCTCCAGCTCGTCGAGGTCCTGCTCCAGCAGGGCCGGATCCGGCGCCCCGCCGCGCACCGCGCCCAGGATCCGCTCCGTCAGCCGGGCCGCCTCCAGGCCGCCCCGCTCGGCGAGGTCGTCGAGCTCCCCCTCGGCGCCGTGCCGGCACAACAGCTCGATCCGGCGCGCCAGGTCCGCTGATTCCATTGCCACCATCGCTCTCCGAGCCGAAGCCGACCGCCGGATTCAGGCCTCTGATGGACACTCTGGTGGGAGCATAGTTCCAGGGCCGCCGTCGCGGACCCGGTTCCGGTGCGGTGAATGGAGCGGCTGCTATGACCGCGTCAGAGAGCTTCCACCACATTGAAGACGTGCTGCTTCCCCGGTATGTCGAATCCGGCGATATCAGCGTCCTGGACGAGGCCTTCGAGGCCTGGCGGGCCGCGGCCGAGTCGGCGCGGGAGCCGGACGGAGATCCGGACGGAGATCCGTCCCTGGCCGACCGGCTGCGCTGCATGCTGCTGCGCGAACGCTACTGGATCACCGACGATCCCGACCTTCTACAAGCGGCCGTGGACCGTGGTCGCGCCGCCGCGAACAAGGCGGTCGGGGACGAGGAGCGAGTACGAGCCCTGTCAGAGCTGGGCTACACGCTGCGAATACTCGACGCCGATCCCGACGCGGCTGTGGCCGTGCTCCGCAGCGCGGTGGAGAACGCGCCGTCCGATTTCCCGGACCGGGCGCAGCTTCTGGACCGGCTCGCCGCGGCCCTGGTCAGCCGTTCGCGGGCGGCCGACTCGGCGGACGACGCCCACGAGGCCGTCGGCCTGGCCCGCGAGGCCCTCGCGATGAGCGCGAACGGCCGCCACGCGATCCTCGCCCACTATCAACTCGGCTACGTCCTCGGCCGGCTGCACGAGCTCGACCCGGATCCGGCCACCGCGGCCGAGTCCGTCGCGGAGTTCCGCACCGCCGCGGCCTCGCTACCGACCACCCACACCCACTACGCCCTCTACAACGATCGGCTCAGCAACGCCCTGTACCACCTCTACATGATGACGGAAGACGCCGACGCACTTCGCGAAGCCACAGCCGCCGCGCGCGCCGCCGTCGCAGGGTCCATCACACCGCACGACCGCCGCCACTATCTCCGCCAACTCGCGACCCAGATCGGCTTCATGGCCGTCCGGCTCGGAGAACCCGAAGCGTTCCGCGAAGCCGCGACACTGCGCCGCGAGGACTTCGAGGCGACGGCCGAGGACGACCCCGAGCGCTGGAAGCGGCTCGAGGGCGTGGGCGACATTCTCGCTGCCGCTTGGGAGATCACCGACGACGTCACGTGGCTGGACGAGAGCATCGAGGTGTTCCGCGAACTCGTCGCGAGGACCCCGCCGGAGTCGGACGCCCATACCGAAGGGGTGAAAAACCTGCGCGGCGTGATGTACAGCTCTGCGCGCCACCACTACGACAAGGCATGGGAGCGCTGGCGCACCTACGAGGAGTCCGGCATGCTCGATCATCTGCGGGAAGCAGTGGCGGCCGGGCGGCTGGCGCTGGAGGCCACTCCCATCGACGACCCCGACTACGCGTCCCGCGCCGACAACCTCGCCGACGACCTGTTCACGCTGTCCTTCGAGGTCCGCGAGCCCGAGCTGGTGCTGGAGGCGATCGCCGTCCGCCGCGGCGTGCTGGACAACGCGGCCGACGACGATCCCGAAACCGACACCAGACGCCAGAAGCTGGCCATGTATCTGCTGATGCACGGCGACCGGTCCGGGGATCCGACATCGCTGCTGGCCGCGGACGAACTCTTCGAATCGTGGCTGGCCGACCTTCCCCCGGACGGGCCGACCCGGGCATCGCTGCTCGGGTTCCGGACCGCGGCCACGGCCCGCCTGTTCGAGCGGGACGGCGATCCGGACACCCTCGCCCGAGGCATCGCCCTGGGGCGCGAGGCCGTGGCGGCGCTCTCCGACCCCGACGACATCGCCATCGTCCACGACTCGCTCGGAAGCCTGCTGTACCGCAGGTTCGAGACCGCGGGCGACCCGGGCGACCTGGAGGAGGCCATCGCGCTGGGCCGGGTGCTCGTGGACGACGGCACCGATCCCCAGCGGCTGTCGATCGGCAGCGTCAACATCGTGAACTCGCTCGTCGCCCTCTTCGAGCGGACCGCCGACCCCGGCCGTCTGGAAGAGGCCATCGAACTGGGCCGCCGGGCGGTGGCCGCCACGCCGGCCGACGCGCAGCACCGCGGGTTCGTCCTCAACGCGCTGGGGCACGCGACGCTGACCCGCGCACTCCATCTCGGGGACATCGACGCCCAGGCCGAGAGCCTCCAATACCTTCAGGAAGCCGCGACAGCGCTCGGACCGGAGAATCAGTCCTTTTCGGTGGTCGCCGGCGGTCTCAGTTCCCTGCATCGGTTGCGGTACGTCGCCTCGGGCGACGTCGCGGACCTGAACGACATGGTGCGGTACGCCCGACAGGCCGTCGCCGCCAGCCCGGCCGGGCACTTCGGCCACGCCATCCACCTGATGACGCTGGCCGGGAGCCTGACGTCGCTGGCGGGGCGCACCGGCTCCGGCCAGGCGGCCGCCGAAGCCCTGGAGGCGGCGCGCGAGGCGGTCGCCGACACACCGGCACAGCATTTTCTGCGGCCGGTGGCGATGAACGTCCTGGCCAGTGTCTTGTACGGCTGGTACCAGCGGACCAACGATCTGACCGTGGCGCGGGAAGCCATGGCGATCCACGACGCGGTACTGGCTTCGCTGCCCGAGGACAACGTCCGCTATGTCGGGTCGATCGAGACGGCTGCCAGAACCCTCGAACTGGTCTACAGCAACACCCGTTCCAAGGACGTCCTTGAACGGCTCATCGCCATCGTGCGCCGCGGGCTGGCCTCGGGGAGCCTCAACAGTGAGGTGACCGGACGGCTGAACTACCTGCTGGCCTCGGCGAGCCTCTTCCGCTTCGAGGACTACGGCGACACGGCCGCGCTCGCTGAAGCAGGCGTCCACTACCGCGCGTCGGCCCTGGTGTCCGCCTCCGTCCCCCGGCAGCTCGTCGGCTGGCAGGCGAGCAGCCATGTGCTCGTGCTGTCGGGGCTGGGCCGCGAGGCGCTGGCCGCGATGGAGAAGGCGGTCGCGCTGATGCCGATGGTGGCGCCCCGCGAACTCACCAGCCGGGACCGCGAGGTCCGGCTCACGGAGACGCGCAGCACCGCCGCCTCCGCCGTAGTCGCGGCGCTGGCCGCCGGCGATCCGGTGCGCGGCGTGGAGCTGTTCGAACAGGCGCGGGGCGTGTTGCTCGGCGAGGCGATGGCCCAGCGCGCCACGCCCTCCACGCTGTACGTGGACGCCCCCGCGCTGGCCGAGGAGTTCGAGCGGGCCTGCGACGACCTCGCCGAGCTGGCCGCGGATCCGGGCAACCCGGCGGTCGAGGATCCGGTCGCGGGTCTCGGCGACCGAGCCGAACAGCAGCGGAGCACGCAGCGTCGGGACGCGTCCGCACGGTGGCGGGCGGCGGTCGAGCGAATCAGAGAGCTGCCGGAATACTCCGACTTCCTGCTGCCCGTTCCGGTCGGCCGGCTCCAGGCCCAGGTACAGCGCGCGCCTGTCGTCCTGCTGACCGCGCATCCTGATCGCTGCACCGCGCTCGTTCTCACCGACGACACCGCGGATCCGGTTCGTGTGGTGACGTTCCCGGACCTCGACCCG
Organism: Catenulispora yoronensis; assembly: GCF_039531695.1. Classification (NCBI taxonomy): domain Bacteria; kingdom Bacillati; phylum Actinomycetota; class Actinomycetes; order Catenulisporales; family Catenulisporaceae; genus Catenulispora; species Catenulispora yoronensis. Next base: position 84,222 of record NZ_BAAAQN010000043.1, on the reverse strand, counting down.
TCGGCCGTGGCCGGGCAGGCCAACCGGTTCACGGCGGCGACTCGTACGACGCAGTCGGGCCAGGAGGCCGCCGACGTCCAGCGCCGGGCTCAGCGGACGGCTTCGGCGATTCTTGAGTGGCTGTGGGACGCGGTCGCCGAGCCTGTGCTGTCAGCACTCGATGTCGGCACTGCGCCGCGGCCGGGCGAACCGTGGCGGCGGCTTTGGTGGTGCCCGTCGGGAGCGTTCGTCAGTCTGCCGCTGCACGCAGCCGGGTACCACGGCGACGTGGCGGCCGGTGACGTCGCAGCCGGTGCCGCCGCGCCGCGTACGGTGCTGGACCGCATCGTCTCGTCCTACGCGGTCACGGTTCGAGGACTGGCTTATGCGGCGCGGAACCCGGCACGGTCCGCAGCCGACGGCGGGGCGCTCATCGTGTCGGTCCCCGAGGCGGACGGGGCGGTGCCGCTGCACGGGATCCGCGACGAGGTCGCGGATCTCATGGCCCTGATGCCGCACGCGACGCTGCTCGACGGCCCGCGCGCCACCCGCGACGCCGTGCGGGACGCGCTGCCCGCGCACGCGATCGCCCATTTCGCGTGCCACGGCATCTCGGATCTGACGACGCCGCGCGACAGCAGACTCCTGCTGGCCGACCACCGGCACCACCCGCTGAGCGTGGAGGCTGTCTCGCGGCTGGAGCTGAAGGCGGACCTGGCGTTTCTGTCCGCGTGCGAGACCACCAACACGCCGGCGCAGCTGACGGAGGAGGCTCTGCACATCACCTCCGCCTTCCAGCTGGCCGGATACCGGCATGTGATCGGGACGCAGTGGCAGGTCAACGACACGGCGGCACGGCAGGTGGCCGCCGAGTTCTACCGGAGGCTGACGGCCGGCGGGACCCGGAGTCCTGATCCGGAACTGAGTCCCTTCGCGCTGCACGACGCGGTGCGGCTGGTGCGGAGCAGCGGACAGGCGGTGGCGACGCCGACGCGGTGGGCGGCGCATGTCCATGTGGGGCCGTAGAGCCGGCCGTCATCCCGGTCCCGGCTCAGGGCTCCCGAACCGGTCGGCGAGTTCGGAGACGATCGCGGAATCGACCGCCGGAGCGCTGGATCGCAGTGCTCGAAGGTCCAGCCGCACCGCGACGCCGAACGCGGCGTTCCGCTCAAGCGCGGTCAGCCGCTCCACCAGCGCGCGGCCCCCTTCGGCGTCGCCCTGCGCGAGCCGGGTCTTGATCAGCCCCCAGACATGGTCGGGGTCGGCTGCGTCCCCTTGGTCGGCCAGCAGGGCGCTGTACGACTCCGCGACGTCGGCGAACGCCTCCGCGGCCGCCGCGGTATCACCGCGGGCAAGGAGCGTCAGGGCACGTTCATAGCGGAACTGGGCACTGGCGGAGGTTCCGTCGCCGATGGGCTGGTCGAAGGCCTCCAGCGCCTCGTCGAGCCGCCCCGCCGCGCGCAGGTTCTCGCCCAGCACGCGCTGGAGCCAGCGTATGCCCGGCGCGATCTCCGTCGCCGTCCTCAGGTCGGCGATGGCCTCGTCGTGGCGTCCGAGAGCCTGGTGGACCTGGGCGCGGCTGCCGAGGCCGAAGGGATAGCTCGGCCACAGTTCGAGGGCTCGGTCGAAGTCAGCGACCGCTTGGTCGTACCGTCCGAGGAGGCGGTACACCTCGCCGCTGCCGCCGTAGGCGCTGCCCAACTCGGAGAACAGCTCCGCGGTCCTTTGGAAGGCGGCCAGGGCTGCGTCGTGCTCACCGAGGCTCAGGTGGGAGTGCGCTCGCTGGACGCGATGGGGACCGTCCAGCGAGTCCGCCTCGACCAGGGGGGCGGTGTCCTCCAGGACGCCGCGCCAGTCGCCCAGCTGGTAGCGGCTGTTGGCACGGTCCTGGAGCAGCCAGACGGTCCCGGGCGAGAGCTCCAGCGCGCGGTCGAAGTCGGCCAGCGCCGCGCGGTGCCGACCGGCCGCGGCGTAGGCCTGGCCCCGGCTTCCCCACAGCCACGCGTCGTCCTCGGCGAAGGGGAGGACCTCGCTGAAGTCCGCTATCGCGCCCTCGAAGTCGTCCGCCTGACGGCGGGCTTCGCCGCGCTGACGCAGAACCCACATATAGCCGGGGCGCAGGTCCAGGGCGCGGTCGAAGTCGGCGATCGCCTCGGCGAACTCGCCCGCTTCGCGGTGGCGCTCGCCGCGATGGCTGAGCGTCCAGGACTCGTCGGGCGTCGCGGTGGCCTGCTGCTGCTCGGCGATGCGCCGGCGGACCTCGGCCAGCTCCGCCGCCACTTCTCCGTCCCCTGGGGCGAGTTCGTGGGCCCGCCGCAGGTCGGCGAGCGCCTGGGTCAGGTCGCCGAGCCTGCTGTGCGCCTCGCCGCGCCGCTGGAGGGTCCAGGCCCGGTCCGGGTTCAGGCTCAGCGCCTGGTCCAGGTCGGCGACCGCGGCCCGGAGCCGGCCCAGCGCGATCAGGGCCTCCGCCCTGCGGACCCACATGGCGTCGACGCCCGGCCTCAGGCGCACCGCGCGGGTGAAGTCCGCGAGCGCCCGCCGGTCCCGTCCCAGGAGCTGGTAGCAGATTCCCCGGTTCAGGAGGGCGTAGCTGTCGCCCGGGCTCAACTCGACGCAGCGGTCGAAGTCGGCGACGGCGGCGTCGAGCCGGCCGGCCACCCGGTGGGCGTCGCCGCGCTCGGCGTAGGCCCAGGAGAACAGGGGGTGGCGGCGGATCACGTCGTCGAAGGCCGCGATGGAGTCGGCGTCGCGTCCCAGCTGCTTGAGCAGTTTGGCCCGCTCGCCGAGGGTGTCGCGGTCGGCCGGGCTGGATTCGAGGACCTGGTCGAGGTCGGCCAGGGCGCGTCGGCTGTCGTCGGCGGAGCGGTGGGTGTAGCCGCGCTGGCGCAGGACCCAGGGGTCGTCGGGGGTCAGCGCCAGGGTTTGTTCGAAGCCTGCGACGGCCTCGGAGTACCGGCCGGCCTGGCGCAGGGCGTCGGCCCGGAACCCGAGGGCCCAGGCGTGGTCCGGGTCGTCGGCCAGGACGCGGTCGAAGTCGGCGACGGCCTCGGCGTAGCGGCCGGCGACGGCGTGGCCCTGGGCTCTGACGCAGAGGGCCACGTGGTCCAGCCGGTCCGGCTGTTCCGGCGGTTCCGGCTGTTCCGAGCGGTCTGCGAGATCAGCGGGGTCTGCCGGGCCTGCGAATTCTGCGGGGTCCGGGCGCTCCAGATCCATGCTTGATTATCTCGGGGTGCGGGTGGGACCGACATCGTCGATAACCCCACCCGCGCTCCCGGATATCAGCCCTCGTTGACGCCCGCCGCCGGCTCCAGGATCACCGGCAGCACCTGGTGGCCGTTGGAGATCAGCGATTCCACCGGCACCAGTTCGGCGTCCGGGACGAAGGCCAGGTCGGGGAACCGCTGGAAAAGCTTGCTCAGCACGGTCGCCGCCTCCATCCGGGCGAGCTGGGCCCCGAGGCAGAAGTGCACGCCGTGGCCGAAGGCCAGGTGGTCCTTGTCCGACCGCGTGACGTCGAACTCGTCGGCGGTCGCGCCGTGCAGGTCGGGGTGGCGGCCGACGGCGCCGTAGGAGGCGAGGATCGCCTCGCCCTTTCGGATCGTCAGGTCGCCGGGCAGCTCGATGTCCTCGACCGCGTAGCGCAGCGGAAGGTGGGCGACCGGGGCCTCGAAGCGCAGCGTCTCCTCGACCACGTCCTGCCAGCCGGCCTGGCCGGCGTCGACCTTGGCGCGCTGCTCCGGGTGCGTCAGCAGGGTGGTGATGCCCTGGTCGATCAGGTTGACGGTGGTCTCGTAGCCGGCCGAGATGATCAGCAGCAGGGTGTCGAGCAGCTCCTGCTCGGTCAGCGCCGAGCCGTCGCCCTCGTCGTCCTCGTCGTCGCGGGCGGCGATGAGCAGGGAGGTCATGTCGTCGCCCGGGTTCTGGCGCTTCTCGGCGACCAGGCCGGCCAGCACCTCGTAGAGCTTCACGGCGTTGGCGCCGGCCTCCTCCGGGGACAGCGTCGTGTCGAAGACCGCGTCGACCAGGCCGCGGAAGGCCTGCTGGGCGGCGGCCGGCAGCCCCATCAGGGAACTGATGACCTGGATCGGCAGCGGCACCGCGAGCTGCTCGCGCAGGTCGACCTGCTCGCCGCGAGGGGTGGCCGCCAGCGCGTCGAGCAGCCCGTCGGTCATCTCCTCGATCCGCGGCGCCAGGGCGGCGACCCGGCGGGCGGCGAAGGCCGGGCTGACCAGGCGGCGCAGGCGGCGGTGCTCGGCGCCGTAGGCGGTGAACATGTTGCTGACGCCGACCCACAGCGCCAGCGGCCACTTCCCGATGATCTCGTCGGGGAACTTGGGCCAGTGGGCGGCGGCGTCCTTCGACACCCGGGGGTCGACCAGCAGGGCCTTGAGAACCGCCGGGTCGGCGACCGACCAGGCCTGCTGGCCCAGGATGTCGACCAGGGTCGCGGGCCCGCGGGCGCGCAGGCGGTCGTTCTCCTCATGGCGGTTCGCGCCGGTCGGGTCGAGGGTGAGCACGGTCTGGTCCATGGTGGGGCCTTCCATCGCGGGCGGGTGCCGGACCTGCGGGTGCAGCCGGGGCGGTGCTCGAATCGGATCAGGGCTCGAATCGGATCCGTGGGCGAACCGGATCAGCGCTCGAACCGAATCAGGGCTCGAACCGGATCCGTGGGCGGAACGGGCCGGGCCCGGACCGGGTTCAGCGCGGCGGCGCCGGCGGCGGCCCCGGGATCAGGACCGGGAGCGCGGCCAGCGCCCGGGCGAAGGGGCCGGGCCGCCACAGCAGCTGGTCGGCGGGCACCGCGAGCTCCATCTCGGGCAGGGCGTCCAGGATCTGGTCGATCGCGGCCTGCGCGATCAGGTAGGCGGCGGACTGCGCCGGGCAGGCGTGCGGGCCGGCGCTCCAGGCGAGGTGGGCCCGGTTGCCGGCGCGCTGGTCCGAGGCGATGGCCGGGTCGTTGTTGCAGGCCGACATGCTGATCAGCACCGGCTGGTCCGCGGGCAGCCAGACCCCGTCGATCTGCACCGGGTACGGCGGGTAGGACACCGCGTAGTTGGCCATCGGAGGGTCCTGATACAGCACCTCGTCCAGGGCGTCGCGGACCGTCAGGTTCCCGTCCAGGACGTCGCCGGAGAACCGCTCGTCGGTGAGGATCAGCAGCAGGGCGTTGGCGATCAGGTTCTGCTGCGGCTCGATGCCCGCCCCGTAGAGGGTGGCCAGCTGGTGCACCATCTCGGTGACGTCCAGGCCCGACTCGTGCTGGAGCAGCCGGGTGGTGACGTCGTTGCCGGGCCGCTCCTTCTTCAGCAGGACCAGCTCGGCCAGCGCGCCGGCGAGCATCGCGTTGCCGGCCTCGGCGTCGATGCCCTCGAAGATCTTGGCCATCCCGACCGCGACCCGGTGCCCGATCTCCGAGGGGCAGCCCAGCAGGGTGTTGAGGACCTGGAAGGCCAGCGGGTAGGCGTACTGGGAGATCAGGTCCGCGGTGCCGGCCCGGCCGAGTTCGTCGATCAGGCCGATCGCCACGTCCTGCACCACGGCGCGCAGCCCGTGCAGGTCGACCCCGCCGAGGCTGAAGACGTTCGCCTTGCGGTAGCGGGCGTGCTCCACCCCGGAGCTGCGCAGCGCGTTGGGCCGCCACTCCATCATCGGCTTGACCGGGCACGAGTCCGGGATGTCCTTCTCCCAGCGGCGCGGGTCGGCCGGGAACCGCTCCTGGTCGTGCAGGATCCGCAGCGCGGTGTGGTAGCCGATCACCAGAGTGGCCGGCACGTCCGGGTCGAGCAGCACCGGGACCAGGGATCCGTGCCGGCGCCGCATCTCGGCGTAGGCGCCGTGCGGGTCGGCGGCGAACTCCGGCGTGTACATGGGGACGTGCGAGAGCTCGGAGGTGGCGGCGGCCGCGGCCTGGGTGGTCACGCGAGCATCTCCCTTCGGGTGGTGAGGTGTTCGACGAGCACGATCAGCGCCTTGGCGGACGAGGACTGGTCGCGGGCGTCGCAGACGGTCAGGGGGGTGGTGGGGGCCAGGTCCAGCGCCTCGCGGATCTCCTGCGCCGGATACCGGCGGGCGCCTTCGAACTCGTTGACGGCCACGGTGTAGGGCAGCCCGCGCTTCTCCACCGCGCTGAGGATCTCGTCGCAGTGGTCCAGCCGCCGGGTGTCGACCAGCACCAGCGCGCCGAGCGCGCCGCGGGCCAGCTCGTCCCACATCGGCAGGAAGCGGTGCTGCCCGGGCGTGCCGAACAGGTACAGCGCCACGCCCCCGAAAGTGCGGCGCCCGAAGTCCATCGCGACCGTGGTCGAGGTCTTGGCGGGCAGCCCCGCCAGGTCGTCGACGCCGACGCTGGCCTTGGTGATCGGCTCCTCGGTGCGCAGCGGCCGGATCTCCGAGACGCTGCCGACGAAGGTGGTCTTGCCCACCCCGAACGGGCCGGCGACGAGCAGCTTCACCGATCTGGTGACGGTGTCCGGCAGGTAGGCGACCTCAGACAAGTTGGCGGAGCCCACGGAGCACCTCTCTGAGCACATCGATGTCGGGGGCCCCGGCGTCCGGGACCGGGACGGCCAGGTGCCCGGAGTCCAGCAGGGCGGAGGCGAGGATCGTCACCACCGAGGGCGGCAGGTCCAGATGGGCGGCGACCTCCGCGACCGACAGGGCCCCGTGCCGGCTGCACACGCCCAGCACCCGGCGCGGCTCCGGGGCCAGGCCCTGGACCGGGGCCTCCCGCGCCACCAACAGGGTGACCAGCCCCAGCTCGCGACTGGGGCGCAGCACGCCGCCGGTCATGACGTAGGCCCGCACCAGGCCCGGATCGCGCCGCCGCCGGCTCATGGCCGGCGGTTCTCGCTGCCGAGCTCGTTGCCCAGCCGCGAGGCGAGATCGTTCATCCGGTGCACGATCAGCCCCGCGTCGGCGGTCGGCACGGCGCACACACCCAGCATCGCGTTCTGGCCGGCGGCGGTCACCAGCACCAGCGCCTGGTCGTACTCGATCAGGTTCTGGCGCAGCCGGTTGTCCTGGTCCCCGCACAGCCCGGCCAGGGCCTTGCCCAGGGACTGGACGCCGCTGACGGCGGCGGCGAAGGCGTCGGCCTCGTCGCGGGTGATGGACTCCGAGTGCGCCATGCGCAGCCCGTCCCCGGAGATCAGGACGGAGTAGCGGACCCCTTCGATGTCCAGGCTGCTGAGCATCCAGGTCAGCTTGTTGTTCGCGTCAGCCGGCGGGGCGGTGGTGCTCACGGCTATCGGGTCCCTTCTGCTGCTGCGGGGTCGGAGGGCGGGGCCGCGGGGCCCTCGGCCCGGTGGGCGCCGCTCTGCCAGGCCGCCGCGACGCTGGCTCGCGGGGGTGTGGTGCTCAGCACGGGCGGGAGCGGCTGGGTGTCGGCGGTCGCGGACTGGCGACGGCGGCGCGGGAGGCCGGTCCCGGTGAGCTCGGGTTCGGGGGCGGGGCGGGTGGGGCCGGTGGTGGGGGCGCTCGGGTTCGGGTCCGGGTTCTGACTCGGGTTCGGGTCCGGGTTCCGGGTCGGCGCGGCGGTCGCGGCCGGAAGGGCGTCGGTCGCATCCGTGTTCGTGGTCGTATTCGCGCTCGCGAGCACGGCCGGTGCGGCGTCGGTCGCGCTCGCGTTCGGCGCGGCGTTCGGCGCCGTGTTCGGGGCGGCGTTCGCGGTGGCGTAACCGTTTCCGCCGCCGCTCCCGTTGCCGCCCGCGGAGGCGAGCAACGCCTCGGGGATGAACAACGCCGCGCGCGTGCCGCCGAACGGGCTGCCCGATCCGTCGACCGACGCCTGGAACCCGTAGCGCCGGCTGAGCGCGGCGACCGTCGCGAACCCGACCTTCGGGTGCGGGCCGAACCGGTGCAGGTCCACCGGTTCCTGCCCGGAGAGCACCCGCCGCGCGGCGTCCAGCTGCTCGCTGTTCATGCCCACGCCGGCGTCGTCGACGATGATCGTCACGCCGTGGTGGCCCTCCTGGAACGTGACGTCCACGAACGACCCGGGCGGCGAATACCGGGCGGCGTTGTCCAGCAGCGTGGCCACCGCGTGCACCGCCGGCTCCACGGCCGGCCCGACCACCTGCCGCCCCAGCTCCCGGGGCCGGATCCGCCGGTAGTCCTGGATCCGGCCCATCGCGCCGCGCACCACGTCGGTCATCGTCTGGGCCGGCCACCGCCGCCCGGGCAGGCCGCCGCAGACCACGACGTAGGACTGGGCCTGCCGGATCATCTGCTGCACCGTGTGGTCGATCAGGGTGAGCGTCTCGAAGGTCTCGTCGCCGCGATGCCGCCGCATCGCCTCGGTGACCACCTTGCTCAGGCTCGCCCCGAGGCTGACCACGGTCTCGGCGAACGACCGCACCGACGACTCAGTGGTCTGATGCGCCTCCTCGGAGACCCGCCGCCGCACCGCCCGCGCCACCTCGCCCTGGAGCTCCCGAACGCCCGCGGTGTACCGATGTGAGAGGACTGCGATGTTCTGGGCGAAAGGCGTTCCCTCAAGCGATCGCCCGATGGCCGGTTCGATGCGCGGCACCGACGTTTCGTCCATCACCTCGGCGACGGTCGGCAGCCCCACGGCGGCCAGCCGCGCCACCGCGGCGTCCCGGGCCCGGCAGGCCTCCTCCAGTCCGGCGACCCGCGTCCGCAGATGCCGGGCGCCGCGGACCAGGTACCCGACGGCCGCGATCGCGGCTACGAGCGCGACCGCCGTGCACCAGAGCGCTATCTCAGAATTCATACGTCTTCTCAATCAGGTCTGCGCCGGGGGGGGACGGAGCATGGTGGGGCCGGTGGTGGGGTGGCGCGGGGGATGGTTCAGGGCAGGTCGGAGAGGCGGTCACCACTGCCGGTGCGACGCCGCCGGCGCGCGTGGGGGCAACTACGGCCCCTGACACTACCGCAGGGTCGCGAGGAGCATGGACGGACAGGTGTTCGAGGATTTGATCTAGCGGGGCCGGATCATTGCGGCTGGACCCGCGGGGTGCCCGGGCTGTCCTCGCCGTCCTCCCAGGACAGGCCCCAGCCGTAGCGGCGGTCCAAGTCGGCCTGGTAGCCGGTGACGTATTTGAGCTCGCGCTGGAGGACCAGCTTGCGGCGACGCCAGGTCAGCAGGGCGACCGCGCAGGAGCGGGCCTCCGGACCCGGGTTGTCGAGTCTGGTCCGGTACACCGTCCGGTCGAGCAGGCTGACCCGCACCTCGGCCCGCGCGCTGTCAAATGCCCCCGAGTAGGCCACTACGAAGAACAAGACTCGACGCATCTCTGAAATGTGTTCGAGGTTGAGGAAGAGGTTGTCGTCGTAGAAGTAGATGAAGGGCGGCCGACGATAGCCGCCCGTGTACTGGCCGAAGTCCTGGACCACACCGCGCTGACCGGAGTTCGTCTCGTACAGGCATCCGAGCCCCAGCTCGATCATCCGGCTGTGAAATACCGGGGCGGGTACGAGCCGGCGGCTCTTGGTGCCCACCGCCACGGATGGGAATTGGTTCCACTGCATCCCGATCTGGAACGCGCCTGTGGGCGCGACAGGGAGCATCGAGGGCAGCTTCCGCGCGGTGCGCCGAAAGAGCTCATACTTCTCGGTCACGACATCGGGCAGGGCATCAGACCGGACCCAGGAAGCCTCGGCGCTCTGCGCAGCCTTGACCGACAACAGGAAATCGTCGCCGAATCTGCCGGCCAGCCGTGCGGAAAGCTGGCGGTATCCCTGTTCGTTGGGCGCCCTGGTCACCAGGAGCCGCAGTGCTTCGCGCGCGGAATGAAGCATGTTGGTACCGATCCCGTCCACCTCAGCCTGGGTGAGACGCGCTACCAAGATTCTGGAGACGTTTTCGAGCGCACCCCGATGAGCCTCGAAATCCTCGGAAGCCAAGCCCATCAGGATCTCGGTGGCGTCACGCAGAGTGGACAGTTCCTCCAACTGCCTATCGGGGAGCGTGTAGATGCAGGAGGCGAGCTTGATCAGCAGTTGCGCCGCCCGCAGATCGTCGGTCGGGAGGCCATCGGCCACGTTGGCCGTCTTGTGCTTGGCGATCGCGGTGCGCAGAGCGGCCACCGCGTCCCCGTTCTGGCGAGCCATGCCGACGCCCGCCAGCTTCTCGTAGGCCGCGGACTGGCCGTGGAGGTCGCCGAATCGCGAGGCGATATTAAGGGCCTGATAGTAACTGTCGTCGGCGTGACCGTACCGTCCGGCTGCCAAAGCCGCGTCCCCGGCAAGGAGATTCGTGGTGACGACTTGTGCGTAGTTGTCCAAGGCGATAGTGAGCGGCGGCCTCGGATCCGAGTCGACGTAGTCGTAGTCGTAGTGGGCCACTCCCTGAAAGCGCCAGAATTCCTCCATATCCATCGGCTCGTACGGCCGGTACGGCCGGCGCGGCGGCTCCGGTTCGGCCACGGCGGGAGCCACCACCACCGGCCGCTCCGACCGGCTGAGATGCTCCTGCATCGGCGAGCCCGACACGGCGAACGGCCGCGCGTCCGGCGGCAGGTTGATCAGTCCGGCGGCGGTGGATCGCAGGGCCTTGGCTTCGGGGCCGACGCCGTTCCAGGCGTCGATCCGCCTGCCGACCGCCGCGATCATCGAGAAGACCTGGTCCGGGACCAGGGTGTCCAGGAGCAGCGGCCGGGTCCCCGGCTGGAAGTCGTAGACCTCCTCTTCGGCCGTGCGGCGGATCAGGCCGCCGAGGAAGACCTCGGCGAGGTGGGTCCGAGTCGCGTCCGGGAGGACGCTCTGCACCAGGTGCATCACCGGCAGCGTCAGCGGCGAGACCGCCGCCAGGTGCGCGGCCAGCCGGTAGGCGCCAGGTGACGCGGCGCCCCGGAAGTCGTTGAGCAGGCGCGCGGCGTCGGCCGGAGGGGCCGGGTGGCCCGGGTCATGGTCTGAGGCACTCCCCGATTCCGACTCACCAAAGAGCATCTCGAGAGTGTCGCTCCAAGGAACCTCCGGGCCCCCGTCCACAACAATGGCCAGCGCGTCATCGATAAAATCGAATAGCTCCTCATCTGCTTGGCTGTGCACCCCCGCGTCGACCACCGCGTCGATCACCGCCAGGTCCGCCTCGGACCCCGGACCCGTCGCCATCCGCGCCCACTCGCGGAACGACGCGGGCGTCGCCTCCAGCACCGGGACCGGCAGCGTCAGTGTCGGGGCAAGCGCGGCGGGGATCAGCGGGTGCCCCACCTCCAGGCGCCCGTTCCGGGCGCCGCGGGTGCGGCTGCGGACCCGCAGGCGGCGGGGGTCCAGCCCGGTTGCCGGCCACAGGCGCTGCGGCAGGGCCTGGACCACGGCGATCGGGTTGTGCCTGGCCCACTCCGCCATCCGGCGGTGCGCCGCGCCGTCGCGCCAGGCCGGGCCGACGCCGTCGGTCAGGACCAGCAGGATCCGGCGCCCGGAAGGGTCGACCACCGCGTTCGGCAGCAGGGGTGTGGACGTGCGGCTGAACGGGGTGCTGTGCAGGCGGGCGCGGCCCGGGGTGCCGGTATCCAGGCCGAACAGGCGGACCGTGCGGAAGGCGCCGAGCTGGATCATCAGGGTGTGCAGTTCGCGGGCGAGATGCTGCCACAGCAGCATGGACAGGCTGTCGTCGACGATCAGAGCGAGGTCCAGCCAGCGGTCGGCGCGGGGGCGCATGACTACGTCGAGCACGCCGGTCTCGGCGATGGCGGTAACGGTGGCGGCGATGTCGACCTCGGTGCGCCAGGCCGAGGGCTCGGAGCGCTTGAGGGGTTTCAGGACGCGGGCCACGGCCACCGGGTCGGCGATCGCACGGACGGCCGGCACCCGCGCCGGGTGGGACAGGGCACTGCTTCGCACCTTGCCCGGCACCGGGGCGAAGTAGGAGACCGGATCGGGGACCGCGTCGTCCGGCGCGGTGTGAGCCAGCTCGTCCTGGTCCTCGTCCAGGAAGTCGGCGCCCACCGGTTCCGGCTCCGGCCGGGCGACCGCGGAGTCGGAGCCGGCGTCGGCGGCGGCCATCCGCGTAGCCAGCAGGAGGATGTCCGCGACCTCTTCCGGCGAGATGTCGTCGACGATCGACGCCAGCAGGTACGCGAACTCCTCGATCATCGCGAGCCCAGTCCGTCCAGCCGGTGCAGGACCGAGTCGACCAGGTCGGCGTGGGACATGTCGACGCCGGTGCGCCGCAGGTGGATCGCGTTGAGGAGCTGGTCGGCGGCCAGCTCGCCGGTGGTCCGCTGCTCCAGGAAGGCGGTGATCAGCCCCTCGGCGGCGGCCAGCGCCTCCGGTCCGAGGTGGGCCTCCACGATCTCGCACAGCCGCCGGTGGTCCAGGTCGGGCAGGTCCAGGCGGACGCAGCGGCGCAGGAACGCCGGCGGGAACTCGCGCTCGCCGTTGCTGGTGACCACCACGATCGGGAACTCGGTGCAGCGCACGACGCCGTGGGTGACGACCGTCCGCCGCCGCGAGCCGGTCACCATCACCTCGACCTCGGCCTGCTCCTCGGGCAGCCGGGCCAGCTCGGGGATCTCGAACTCGCCGTCCTCGAACACCGCCAGCAGGTCGTTGGGCAGGTCCAGGTCGCTCTTGTCGAGCTCGTCGATCAGCAGCACGCGGGGCCGCGCGGACGGGACGAGCGCGGTCCCCAGCGGCCCCAGGCGGATGTAGGTGCCGATGTCCGCCTCGGCCTGGCCCCGGGACTCGCTCATCGCGGCCTCGCGCAGCCGCCCCACGGCGTCGTAGCGGTAGAGGGCGTCAGTGAGCTGCGACCGGCTGGTGATCGGCCAGCGCAGGACGGCGCCCAGGCCCAGTTCGTCGGCGACGGCCTCGGCGAGGGTGGACTTGCCGGTGCCGGGCCGCCCGGTCACCAGCAGGGGCCGGCGCAGATGGAGGGCGGCGTTGACGACGTCCGCCTCCTTCGGGCTGATGACGTAGGGGCGGTTGCGCAGGCTACTGCGATGCTCCGGTGAGATCGTGCGCCAGGGCGGAGCCGGCGGCAGCACGACGGCGGCGGGCTCCGGGTCGTGGTCGGGGTCGGCCTCGGCGCCGATGTCGGAACCAACACCGACATCCGCCGCAGAGCGGCGGCGCGCGCCAGTGCCTCGGAAGATCCGCCAGTCGCCGGTGAACACAGCGGTGGCGGGCGCGACGTCACTACCCGCCGGACTGTCCTCCGGCTCGGCCGGCTCAGCGCCGCCAGCGGCCTCAGTGCCAGTGGCGGCCTCAGTGTCAGTGGCGGCCTCAGTGCCGACTGCGTCCTCGGCGCCCGCGACGTCCTCGCCGTCCTCGGCGCTGCTGATCTCGTCCATACCGTCCGTCTCCCGCCCTCTCCCGCTGGTCCCGGTCCGATCGCCAGAGCGAGGGATCAGCCCGGCGGCCCCAGACGCAGCTGCTTCGGGTACTGATGCGGGTCGTCCCACAGCAGCGCCACGTGGCCGCCGAAGTGGTTCTCCTGCCCGGAGGCCATCCCGCGCAGTTTGCGCACCGCCCGGGGCAGCACGGCCTGCCGCTCCCTCGTCGTCAGCTTCTCGATCCGGCTGCGGTCGTCCGCCGGAGCGGGCCGCCGGGCCCACAGCACCGCCGGCACTCCCGCATAGACGCACCCTGCGATGACACTGACACGATCCGCCTCCGAGGGGAACGCGACGACGCACGCCACCTCGGACTCGGCGGCGGCCAGGGCCGCGTAGACCGCGGTCGGCGTCGTGTGCCCCTCGTCCAGCACCACCGCGTCGTCCGAGCCCAGCCGGTGCCAGGAGCGGAGCCAGTGCGGACGGTTGACCAGCCGCGGCTCGACGCAGCGCAGCACGACGTCGAACTCCACCCCGAGCATCCGGTCCACGACCCCGGGCAGGATCCAGCGGTCCACGTCCAGGTCCAGCTCGTCGGGGTCGAGGAAGAACTCCAGCATCACCGACTCGACGCCGTCGTGGACCTCGCCGCGCAGCACGCTCTCGATACAGGACACGATCTTGTCGAGCGGAACCGCCGTGTCCTGCGCGCACACCGTCCGCGATCCGCCGCCGTCGTCGACCCACACCGTGTGCTCGAACCCGGTGCCGCCCTTGCGCCGGAGCTGGACCTGGACGCGCACGACGCTGCCGCCGCGCGCGGCGTCCGCCCTGGCCTCGGCGCGCCGCTCGGCCAGCGCGCCCTCGGCGACACCGATGCGCTCGGACACGCCGCGGCACCACGCGCGGAGGTCCTCGCGCAGCGTGTCGTCGGTCAGCCGGGCGGCCAGGAACTCCATGGTGCGGATCAGGCTGGGCACCGTGCCGGGCCGATGGCTCAGCTCCTCCAACGCCGCGAGCGTCGGCAGCAGTCCGCCGTCCGGCGACGGCAGGCTGTGCAGCCCCGGGATCGCGCGGTGCGCGGCGGATCGGACCTGCGCGGCGGGGGTCTCGGCCAGCAGCCGTCTGGCCAGGTGGGCGTATTCGCGGTCGGAGAGGAACTCCCCCGGCCGGACGGCCAGCGCCTCCGCGGCGAGCACCTGGCGCAGCCGCGGATCGCGGGTGATCGCGGCGGCCTCGGCGGCGAGCGTGGCCATGCCGCGGTGCAGGCGCAGGGCCAGGACGACGAGCGCGTCGACCTCGTCGTCGTCGAACTCTGCGAACGGCCGCCGGGTGTGGCGCATGCGCCGGACCAGGTGCTGGGCCCGCTCCTGCCGGGAGCGCAGTCCGGCGTGGGGAGCGGACGCCGACAGCACCGCGTCGAGCGCCTCGCGGAACGCTTCGAGGGACGCCGATCCGGCGACCACATGGCCGGCGGCCCGGTTCAACGGCATGTTGCCGGCGATCCAGCGCAGGATCTCCCGGGTGCTGATGGCGAAGCCGCGCGGCAGGTTCGGCTCGACGCTGACCACGATGCCGACGACGGCCCGCTGGGCGCGATCCCAGATCGGGGCCCCGCTGAAGCCGTTGGTGAAGTTGCGCGCGCTGCTCGCGGTGTCCAGCACCAGCCACGGTCCGGCGAGCGTCTGGACGTCCGCGACGACCGGTGTCGTGGCCTCGCCGCTGCCGTACCAGGAGAACACTGTGGAGCCCAGGCGGTGGTCTTCGAGCCGCACCGGGCGAATGCCGGGCGGCGGCGGGCCGGTGATCTTCAGAATGGCGACATCGCCGTACCAGGTCCGGCGCCCCGCGCCGAGCGCGCTGCCGTCCTGGTTGCCGCGCCGGGGGAACCAGCCCAAGACCTTGGCGCGGACCCGGCCGCCGTTCTCGGAGAAGGGGAAGGAGAGCTCGACGGAGCGCTGTTCGTCGGTGAGGTCGCCGGTGACCTCATGGCCCAGCGCGCTGGTCACGACGTGGGCACAGGTGACGACCACGTTGTCGTCCACCAATACGCCGCCGCCGCACGCCTCGGAACCGGTGAGACCGTGGACGCTGACGAACGCGCGCTTGACGTCCACGTCGGCGTCGAGATCCAGGTCGGCGGCCCAGGAAGGAGACGTCACTCCTCCGTTTCCGCGGCGGGGTCGGACCCGGAGCCCTCGTCGGCCTGGACGTCCTGGTGCTGGGCGTCCCCGTGCTGGGCGTCCCGGTGCAGATCCCACTCGGCCTTCACGGTGAGGCTGGCCTCTCCGTTCGCCCCGACGATCATCAGATGCATCTCGCTGGTGAGCTTGAGCCCGAGCTCCACGCTCACCTTGTCCGGGGGCCGAGCGGCCTTCAGTACCGTGCGGTGCACCGACTCCAGCACCGGGACCAGCGGCCGCAGCGACTCGGCCAGCGAGCTCCCGGCCTTGGCCAGCGTGTCCTTCACCCGCGAGACCGGCTCCAGCGGCTCGGTCCCGGGCGGCAGGTCGAGCTCGGCGGCGGGAACCGCTTTCATCAGCACGGATGTGCCGTCGTCGAAGTCGAAGCGCAGGAAGTCGGGCACGGATCCCATCATGGCATCAGGGTCCTGGTTCGATCTAGAGAATCGGCGAGGGCGCGGATCCGGGGAGGGATTCCCCTAGCCGTGCTTCTTACCGTTTGCTTACCGGCGCGATCACAGGCCCCTGAGTCCGTCGCGAGGTCGCTATAACGATTGTTATGACATCAGTTATCGGGCGTCGACGCCCGCTGCTCGCCGGCCTCGTCGCCGCCGTGCTGTCCGCCGCCGTGGTACCGATCGCGTGGTCCGAGGCCGCCGGACCGGCCGGCCGCGGCGCCACCGCTGTTTCCTCCGCCGCTTCCGCCGCCACGCCCGCCGTCGCCCCCGTCCGCGACTGCGGCACTCTCACCGCTATCGACCTCACCGGAGTGCCGGAGGCGCCAAGCCGCATACTCTCCGCCGCGCCGATCACCACCAGCGGGACAACGTACTGCGATGTCCGCGGCTACATAGCCCCGCAGACCCAGTTCGAGGTCAAGCTGCCGGTCTCGACCTGGCACGGCCAGTACGTCCAGGACGGGTGCGGCGGCTTCTGCGGGGACGTGCCCACCGAGGGCGCAAATCCCGTGCCGCAGCAGGCCACCGGGTGCGGTGCCGTCACCAACGGCGAACTCGTCGTCGCCTCGGACAACGAGGGGCACGTGGGCGCCAACCGCCTCGACGGGTTGTGGGGGCTGAACGAGCCTCGGCTGCGCACCGTCTTCGGCTACACCTCCGAGCACCAGCTCGCGTCCGTCGCGAAGACCATCATCCATGGCTACTACGGCCAGTCGGCGTCCCACTCCTATTACGACGGCTGCTCGGACGGCGGACGCGAAGCGCTCATCGAGGCGCAGCGCTACCCGGACGATTTCGACGGCATCCTCGCCGGTGCGCCCGCCCTGGACGCGACCGACTTCGCCGGCGAGCTCTCAGCCTGGGTCTACCGTTCGAACACTGACAATCAGGGCCGGCAGATCCTCGGCACCGACAAGCTTCCCGCGCTGCACGCGGCTGTCCTGAAGGCCTGCGCGGGCCCGGACGGGATCATCGCCGACCCGCGCACGTGCGAGTTCGACCCCGCGACCGTCACCTGCCCGCCGAACACCGACGCCGCCGCCTGCCTCACCCCGGCGCAGGTCACCGTGGTGCGCAAGTTCTACTCCGGACCGCAGGACCCAGCGGGACGCGCGCTCTATCCCGGCGGCCTGCCCTACGGATCCGAACTCGCCTGGGCCGGCTGGGACATCTCCCCCACCGGCAACGTGCTGGGCACGAACGCCGCGCAGTTCGCCATCAACTTCCTGAGTTACCTGGTCTCCGACCATCCCGCGAAGACCGACCTCCAGGACCTCACCTTCACCGACGGCGAGTACTTCAAGCTCCAGCAGGCCGCCGCAGCCAACAACAGCACCGATCCGGACCTGACCGCGTTCCGCCGGCACGGCGGCAAGATCATCCTCTACCACGGCTGGGCGGACCAGGCGATCCCCCCGTTCGGCACCGTCGCCTACTACAACGCGATGACCACACAGACCAAGGACGCCGCCTCCTTCTCAAGGCTCTACATGATCCCGGCGCAGTACCACTGCCTGGCCGGCGGCGACCCGCAGGCGTCCGCCGACTTGCTGACACCGTTGATGAACTGGGTGACGACCGGATCCGCGCCGGGCGCGCTCACCTTCCCGACGGTGAATCCGGCGCCGGACCGGCCGGCCTCGCTGACGGTGGAGCCGTTCGACCCGCGCCAGAAGGTGACCGGCCACGGCGCCAACAGCGACTACGACTGGATCGGCCGCTTCCACTGATGCCGCTGCTGATGCCACTGATGCCGTTGATGTCGCTGATGCCGCTGATGCCGCGCCGGTTCTAAAGGCCCAGCCCGGCAAGCACCGCCTGCACGCCCGAGCGGTACATCCGCTCCCCCGCCCCCTCGTCGGGAGTCACTCCCCACGAGGGCGGCGGCGCGTCCAATACGCCGGCCGACTCCAGGCCGACGAGGCCGTGCATCGTTCCCCACAGGGCGTAGGCCTTGCGCAGGTCGCCGCCGACAGCGCCGATCAACGGACCCGACATCAGGTCCAGGACCTCGGCACGCAACTCCGGCGACGGGACGAAGTCCGGCACCACGCGGTCGAACATGAAGGCGTAGCGCGACGGGCTCGCCAGGGCGAACACACGATAGGCACAGGCCAGCTCCAGCAGATACGCCGTGGCCGAAGCCTGGGCCGGAACCGCCCGCAACGCCTGCCCGAGCATGTCGTAGGCCCGGCGGAACAACGCCTCCAGCACTCCCGCGCGACCGCCGAAGGCGCTGTAAACGGCCATCGTCGACGTCCCCGCCGCCTCCGCGATCCGCCGCACGGTCAGCTCGCGCGGACCGTGCTCCACCGCGACCCGCAACGCCGCCACGACCAACTGTTCCCGCTGCTCCTCCCGCGCCATCGGACCAGGATAGGACCGCTGCGCGGACCCGGCGTCACCGCCGCGGTTCGAAGTCGTTGACCGCCGGGCCGTAGACGAATTCGCGCGCCATCGCGATGAAGTCCTGCGGGAATCCGAGATCGAAGACAGCGGCGGCTTCCAACCGGAGCACCGCCTCGGGCGGCAGCTCCACCTCCAGAGCGGCCAGGCTGTCCTTGAGCTGCTCGTGGGTCCGGGCGCCGATGATGGGATGGATCCACCGGTGCCGCGACCGGGTCCACGCCAGCGCCACCTGCGACGAGGTCACGCCCAGGTCGTCGGCGACCGCGTCGACTTCCGCGGCGATGCGCAGATCGCGCTCGGAGATGTCGTCCAGCTTGATCCGAGACCCTTCGGTCGCCCCGTGCCGGGTGTATTTGCCGGACAGCACACCCCGGGCCAGCGGCGCCCATGCCGCGACGGAGAGCCCCAGCGCCTCCGCCATCGGCAGCAGCTCACGCTCGATGCCGCGTTCCACCAGGCTGTAGTTCAGTTGCAGGCCCGCGAACGGGGTCCAGCCCCGCAGCTCGGCCAGCGTGTTCGCGCGGCTGGTGCTCCACGCCGGAGCATCCGACACCCCGAGGTAGAGCACCTTGCCGCTGCGGACCAGGTCGTCGAGCGCCCGCATCGTCTCCTCGGCCGGCGTGTGGGCGTCCCAGATGTGGACCCAGAGCAGATCGATGTAGTCGGTGCCCAGGCGCCGGAGGCTGTCCTCCACCGACCGTCGCAGGTTCTTGCGATGGTTCCCCGAGGCGTTGGGGTCGCTGCCGTCCATCGTCAACGTGTACTTGGTGGCTATCACGAACCGATCGCGGTCGGCGCCGACGAGTTCGCCCACGATCCGCTCGCTGGCGCCCTCCGTATAGCGGTTCGCGGTATCGATCACATTGCCGCCCGCCTCGGCGTAGGCGGTGAAGATCTCGCGGCATTCATCGACATCGGCGCCCCAGCCCCACTCGCGGCCAAAACCCATGGTCCCGAGAAAGGCCTCTGAGACGCGCAACCCGGTGTTCCCGAACGTGGTGTGTTTCACGGCTCGAACATACCCGGCGCTAGACACGCTGTCTAGACACTCCGTCTAGACGTGTCGTATGGATGATCCGTATGGACAGTCTGTCCAGGCCGCCCGCTAGCATCGACGCCATGGCACCAGAAGCGACGTCGCCCCGACGACCAGGCAGCCGACGCGACGACGCCCAGGTTCGGGAAGCGATCCTGACCGCGACCCGCCACCTGCTCGACAGCCGGCGCTTCGACGAACTCAGCGTCGCCGACATCCTGGGCGAGGCCGCGGTCGCGCGCGGTAGCTTCTACTTCTACTTCGCCTCGAAGCATCAGGTCCTCGCCGAGCTGATCCGCCGCGCCGTGGCCCGCGGCCAGGAAGCCGCCGAACCCTGGCTGGCCAGCCCCGACGACCCCCGCGCGACCGTGCGCCACGGCATCCGCGAGGGAGCGAAGCTGTGGCGGCAGGAAGCACCCCTGCTCCGCGCGATCGTGGAGAACTGGCGCAGCGACGCCGAACTGAGCGCCTTGTGGCTGGACCTGATGGGCGCTTTCACCACCGCGACCGCCGACCGCATCACAGCGGACCGCGACGCCATCGGCAGCACCGCCGCACCCGGCGTCGACGACGCCACCCTGGCAGCCACGCTCACCTGGCTGGGCGAGCGGCTCTACTACCTGGCCGCGATCGGGGTCGAGCCGTTCACCGACGAGGAGGCGCTGGTGGAGGTGCTGACCCTCATGTGGATGAGCACGCTCTACCCGGGGAAGTGACACGGCCAGGGCGTGTTTCAGTAGCCGTTGAGTAAGCGCGGAGGATCCAAGCTTTGAGAATGCCGACTGCGGCCTGCGCGTCCGGTCAGGTCTCGGGGCGGAATCCGAAGCGTTGGTTGACAGCCCACATCACCTCGTCGTCGACGCCGACCGACGTGTGCAACCGGCGAGTCTGAGGAGAATTCTCGGCGAGGTGCCGCAGGTTGGCGACCTTCGCCAGCGTGCTCAGCCGATGCCCACGATGCGCGCCAAGCACGGTCGTCGTGTTCTGGCACGCCCATTCGTGGGGAGCTTTGGTGGCAGGGGATCGCGGTCATCGCTCCACGAGGACGATCATCGTGGTGCAGGTCTCACGCCATGCCGCCGGGGGCAGGCCGGACCACGTGACCGGCCTGTACCCGGCGGACTTTTCCCACCAGCGTCGCTTCAAGATCCAGAACAAGCAAGTCGGGCTCCGTGCCGCCTCACCGCACCCGAAGGCCACCGGAACAGGTGGTGGGCCGTCAGTTCAAGCAGCGCGAGCACAACAACTCCAACAATCCACGTCATCGCAAAGCGGATCGGTGTCTCCTGCGACCTCGGCCAGTTCCGGACGCCGGTCACTATGCGGAGAAACAGGGCTCTGAGCCAGGGAAGCAGCAGCGCCAGGCGTTCGCCGGCCGCCGGTTCGCAGCTCACCCGAAAACCAGCCGCACCCGCTCCAGGAGTTCGTCGGCCCCGACCGTCGCACCGCGTTCCGCCGCCCGGTCGAACGCCTCATCGCCGAGCGCACTGCGCACCGCTCGCACCACTCGCATCGTGTTCGGCCCTCCGCCAGGCCGCTCCTGATGAAGCGCGGTAGCCGCTCCCACCAACGTCGCCGCGACTTCGGCGTCGCCGGACTCCAGCGCGAGTGCCGCGGCGGCGACCGCCGCGCCCAACAACAGCGGCAAGTGCCGCGCCGTCCGCACATGCTCCAACAGAACCCGTAGTTGCTCGCGCGCCGCATCGGGTTCCTCGTTGTCGATGAGCGCGAACGCGTAGGTCAGGCGCGACCAGAGCGCGACCGCGTTCGCGACCTGATACTCCTGATAGCCACCCTCCTGCGGAAGACGTCCCGGGCCGCCCGCTCCCGAAACCTGCAAGGTCGCGACCGGATAGACCCCCACCGGATCGTCCGCCGACAGTCCCGCGTCCAGCATCCGGATCACCACGCGGTACCGCTCCAACGCCCCGCGCAGATCCCCGCGTCCCCGCAGCACATCGGCCTCGACGACCGCGATCGTCATCGACGTCGCCCCCGACAGCTCCGCCGGCCGGTGGCTGCGCGCCCGGTCCAGCGCCGCCTCGGCGGCGTCGAAATCCCCATCCCAACAGTGCAGATGAGCGATCCAAGCGAACGCGTTGACCGCTTCCTCGGGCGCCGACCATCGCGCCACCAAGCCGGCCGCCTCGGCGAGCAGCCCGGCCGCGACAACGGTGCCGGCCGTACGCACCCGCACCGTGGCCAACGTCAACAGAGCCCTGATCAAGGTGAAGTGGTCATCGATCCCCCTCAGCACCTCCACGGCAAGCGCCAGATCTCCCGAGGCCTCCGCGTACCGCCCTTCGTTGAACCGCGCGCCACCCCGCAACAGCAGCGCATTACCGGACAGCCACGGATCGGGCGCCGCGACCAGGTCGTCCAGCTTTCGCGCGATCCCCTGACCAGGAGCATGCACCGCGGTCACCAACTCGAACACCGGATGCGGCTTCCGATCCTCGCTCACGGCCTGCTTGTACAAGACCAGAAACCCGGGGCCCTCCTCCCCGATCCGCCGCCACCGCTCCGGATCCAGGAGGTCCTGAACGTCCGCCGCATAGGCGCACGCAAGATACGCCGACGCAAGGCCCGCAGGCGGTCCCTCGGCCTCCCTCTCAGCCTCCGCCACCAACCCCAACACCCGACGCCGCCACGTCATCAGCTCGCCGCGCCGCCCCTTCAGCAGCAAGTACCAGCTCAAGCTCCCGAACAACCGCAGCGCGAGCTCCACCTCGCCCTCCGCCACTGCCCACTCCAGCGCCGCCGCCGCGTTCCCGTGCTCGGCCGCGAGCCGCGCCATCCAGACCGGCTGCTCGGCGGTCCGCAGCGCGGGCTCACTCTCCTCGGCCAACCTCGTGAAGTACTCCGCGTGCCGCCGCGCCGCAACGCGCAGAACCCCAGCCGCCACGGCGTCCTCCGCGACGTAGGCACGGATGGTCTCCAACATCCGATACCGCGCCCCGTCCCAGGCTACGAACGACTTGTCCACCAACGCCGCCAGCATGCTCGACCCGTCGCCCGCCACCCGTCCCACGGCTTCGGCTGTGCCTCCGCCGACGAAGACCGCGAACCAGCGGGCCAGCTCCCGCTCCTGCTCGGTCAGCAACCGCCACCCCCACTCGACGACCGCCCGCAACGTCCGATGCCGGGCCTCGCCGGCCCGCCGCCCGCTCCCCAACACCCCGAACCGATCCGGCGACCCCGGCCCCAGCCCGGCCGCCAGATCCCCCGGGCTCATCGCCCGCATCCGACCGGCGGCCAGTTCCAGCGCCAGTGGAATCCCGTCCAGCTCCCGGCAGACCGCGCACACCGCCGCGCAGTTCTCCGCGTCCAGCCGAAACCCGGCCCGGACCTTCGCGGCCCGTTCCACGAACAACCGCACGGCCGCGGACTCCGAAGCCTCCGCGACGCCCGCGCCCATCACCGCCAACCCCAACGCCGGCACCGCCAGCACGTGCTCGCCGGGCACGTCGAGCGGCTCACGGCTGGTCGCCAGCACCCGCACGCCCGGGCACCGGATCCCCACCTCGTGGACCAGCTCCGCGGCCGCCGCCAGCAGGTGCTCACAGTTGTCGAGCACCACCAGCATCCGCCGCCCGGCCAGCGCCTCCGCGACGGCCCGCGCGCCGTCCGACTCAGGCCCCTCATTCTCCCGGATCCCGATCGCGGCCAGCACCGTCCCGCCGAACAGCGCCGGATCGGTCACCCCCGCGAGCTCGACCAACCAGACCCCGTCGGCGTAACCCCCGCCCAACCGCCCCGCGCACTCCACCGCCAGCCGCGTCTTGCCGGTCCCGCCCGGGCCCACCAGCGTCACCAGCGCCGTCGCGTCCAGCAGTGCACTGATGACCCCGATCTCCTCCTCCCGCCCTATGAACGAACCCTGTGTCCTCGGCAGGTTGCTCGCGCCCACCAGCTCGAACGCCTGCTCCCGCTCTCGGCTCAGGACCTCCGCATAGGCCGCCGCGAGTTCCACCCCGGGACCCACTCCGAGCTCCTCGACCAGCAGCTCCCGCGTCCGATGGAACACCGTGAGCGCCTCCGAGCGCCGCCCCGCCTCCGCCAACGCGACCATCAGCCGGGCCGTCACCGACTCGCGCAGCGGATGCGCCGCGGCCTCGGCACTCAACATCCCGATCGACTCGGCCGCCCGCCCCGAACTCCGCCGGCGATCAGCCAGCATCTCCACCGCTGCGAGCCGGGCCTCGTCCAGATCCGCGGCCACCGCGCCCAACCCGGGCCACCCTCGCAGCCCGGACAACGCCTCCGGCCCGGACCACTCCCCCAACGCCAGCGTCAGCTCCTCGGCCGCGGCCCGGTCGCCGTCGCCGTCGCTATCACCGGCCGCCGCGTATCGCCCCGCCTGTGCCACCCGCGCCAGGAACCGCGTAACGTCCACGTCATCCGGCGCGACCTCCAGCGCGTAACCGCCGCCACGCGCCAACACCGACGCCGGGCCGCACGCCGCTCGAAGCCGCTTCACCAACGTCTGAAGCGCGTTGGCGGCGTTCGCCGGCGGCTCCTCGCCCCAGATCCCGTCGACCAGCCGGTCCGCCGGGACGGCCCGCCCCGGCCGCAGGGCGAGCAACGCCAGCAGCACCATGACCTTGGGTCCGGCGACCTCCACAACAGTGCCGTCGTCCTCGATCACGACAAGCGGACCCAGCAGTGCTATGCGCATGAATGTTCCTTGCCTCCCGGAACATTCTCAGGACTCGTTCACACCGTGGTCAACTTCGTCCGCCCCGGCGGCACGGCCCCGCGATTACCGCGATATGGCTAACCGGCGGGCGGCACGAACAGCGCTTCCGCCGGATCTGGCGGAAGCTGGAGGTGCGCCCGGCGGGCCCGCGTCACCCACACAGCGCAGCCACCGGTCGGCCCGACCAGCCTGAGCAGCTTGAGCAGCCCGAGGAGATGGCGATGAACAACAGCGAACCGGACCCGAACCCCGCCGAGCCGGCGCCGGACGTACCCGACTCGTCCGACTCGTCCGACTCGTCCGACGACTTCGAGGCCACCCAGGAATCCTTGGAGAGGCTGAGCGAGCACACCGCCGAAACGCTGGCCGAGGCCCGTCAGGAGGTCGACAAGGCCATGGCCACCTCCCACGACCAGATCATGCCCGCCGCGGACGGCGGGCAGGACGACGACTGGGAGGACGACGAAGGCTCCCCCGAGAAGGACGACACCCGCGGCGCGTGGCCCAACTGGACCAAGGACAAGTAGGGTCCGAGAGGGTCCAAGGCCGCCAAGTGGCGATCACCGCCACTGGAGCGGTGTATCACAGCCTCTTGTCAAAGCAGCAATGGGTCGTAGAGCACTGATTCCCTGCGAATTCCACACTGATTCCACACCCATTCCACACGGATTCCTCCCTCGTCGAAGCCCCGGCCGGTGCGCCCCGTGTCCTGATTGCGAGTAGCCATCGCGGTCCGGTACCAAGTCATCCAGCCGGCGCCACACGGCCTCGACCACCCCCTGAGCCTGGTTTTGACCTGGGAGGACTCCGTGAAGACCGTTGCCTCGCCGTACGCACGGCGCATCGGTGCAGCCGAGTGGCTATACCTCGGGATCGACGTGCCGAACGTCGTACAGCACGTCTTCGAGGGCGAGGGGGATCTGGATCTCGGCACCCTCGCCACCGCCGTCGCCACGACGGCCGAAGCCTGTCCGGGCACCCGGCTGCGGCGGCGGGGGCGGCGCTGGGTCGACAGCGGCCTCGCCCCGGTCACCCGGCTGGTGCACGTGCCGCCCGGAACGGACCTGCTGGAGCACCCGGCCCTCCAGACGACGCTGCACACCGGCGGGCCGACCTGCGAGGTGCTGCTGGTGCCCGGGATCCCCGGCGCCCCCGGAACGCCCGGCACCCCGCAGCGCATCGTCTTCCGCGGCTTCCACGGCGTGACCGACGCCCGCGGCGTCCTGCTCTGGGCCGCCGACGTGTTCCGGGTGCTGCGCGGCG
Organism: Catenulispora yoronensis; assembly: GCF_039531695.1. Taxonomy (NCBI): domain Bacteria; kingdom Bacillati; phylum Actinomycetota; class Actinomycetes; order Catenulisporales; family Catenulisporaceae; genus Catenulispora; species Catenulispora yoronensis. The sequence continues at coordinate 58,954 of NZ_BAAAQN010000043.1, read as the reverse complement.
AGCAGCCGCTCGGCGCCACGTCGACGCTGAACGGCGACGAGTTCCTCAGCGAGCTGATGCCCGACGGGCTCCCGCCGATCGCCCGCGGCCAGGGCGAGCTGTCGTGGCCGTCGTCGATGGCGCCGATCACGCCCGGGACGCACCCGCTGATCTGGCGGCGGCGCACCGTCGAGGGCACGCAGGCGGCGGTGGCGGCCAAGATCATCGCCGCGCTCGGCTCCGACGCGGTCCGGGCCTCGCTCACCGCGTGGCCGACCGGCACCGGCACCGGCACGGGCACGGGCACCGAGGCCGGCACCGGCGCCGGCACCGAGCCGACGCCGCAGCCCGGGCGCTTCTTCGTCCCCGTGGACCTGCGGCGGCACCGCCCCGAGATCCGCTCGACCGGGTTCCTGTCGCTGGCCCTGCAACTCGACGTCGCGCCGGGCACCGGCTGGGAGGAGATCCACCGGGAGCTGCTGACCGGGCTGACCGAGCGCCAGGAGATCAGCTACCGCACGCCCACCTGGCTGCGCCGCACGCCGCTGCCGCTGGTCCGGGTGATCACCGGCATCATGGGCAAGGACTCGATGCGCAAGCAGCGCTACCTGGGGACGGCCTACGTCACCAACCTCGGGTTCACCGACCTCGCCGAGTACAGCGCCGAGTCGTTCCGCACCACGACGGTCTACAACCTCGGCGGCTCCGGGCCGTCCTCGCCGCCCGGCATCGACGTGATCGAGACCGCCGGCCGGACCGAGATCGTGGTCACCTGGCAGGACGTCCCCGGCGCCCCGGAGCGGATGGAGGAGCTGCTCGACGTGATCGTCGAGACGCTCTCGCCCCGGGCGGACCGCGAACCGGCGGCCAACCGCACCGACCGCGCGCCGGTGTCGGACCGGTCGCTGCTCCAGCTGTTCCGCGACCAGGTCGAGCGCCGCCCGGACGCGATCGCGCTCGACGGCCCCGAGGGCCCGGTCACCTACCGCGAGCTGAGCGAGCGCGCCGACATCGTCGCCGCCGCGCTGCGGGAGCGGGGCGTGGGCCGCGGCGCGATCGTCGGGCTGCTCGCCGAGCGCACGACGGCCGCCATCGCCGGCATCTGGGGCGTGCTGCGCACCGGCGCCGGATACCTGGCCCTGGACGTCCTGCACCCGGACCGGCGCCTGGCCGACCTGCTGGCGGACTCCGGCGCGAGCCACTGCCTGGTGCAGGCGCCGCACGACGCCCGGGCCTGCGTTCCCGAGGGCTGCGCCCCGCTCAGCCTCGACGACCTGCTGTCCGGCGACGGCCCGGCGGCTCAGGGCTCTGTAACTCAGGGTTCCGTCACTCAGGGTACTGTCACTCAGGGTTCTGTCACTGAAGGGGACGACGCCGAGGCAGCGCCCGGCGACCTGGCCTACGTGCTCTACACCTCCGGCTCCACCGGACGCCCCAAGGGCGTCCAGATCGAGCACGGCAGCCTGCTGAACTACCTGCACTGGGGCGTCGAGGAGTTCGGCGCCGACGAGGACACCCGGCTGCCGCTGCTCACCTCGCTGTCCTTCGACGTCTCGGGCACCTCGATCTTCCTGCCGCTGATCACCGGCGGCACCGTGATCCTGGTCCGGGACCAGCCGACCCACCTCACGCTGCGCCGCCTGCTGGAGGACTCCGGCGCCACGATGCTCAACCTCACCCCCTCGCACCTGGAGCTGATCGGCCGGCTGGACGCCGCGCCGAAGGGCTTCCGCAGCATCGTGGTGGTCGGCGAGCAGCTGCGCGTCGAGGTCGCGGCGCGGGCGCAGGAGATGTTCGGCCCGCACTGCCGGATCGTCAACGAGTACGGCCCGACCGAGGCCACCATCGGCTGCACCGCCCACACCTTCGACCCGGTGCGCGACGCCGGCCGGGCGGCGGTGCCGATCGGGCTCCCGGCCCACAACACCCAGGTCCACCTGCTCGACGCCAACCGCCGGTTCGTGCCGGCCGGCGAGCCGGGCGAGATGTATCTGGCCGGGGTCCAGCTGGCGCGCGGCTACCTGGGCCGACCCGATCTGGACGCCGAGCGCTTCCCCCGGCTGGCCGACGGCACCCGGGTCTACCGCACCGGCGACCTGGCCCGGCGCCTGCCCGACGGCGGGCTGGAGTTCCTGGGCCGGATCGACGATCAGGTCAAGGTCCGCGGCCACCGGGTCGAGCCGGCGGAGGTGGCGGCCACGCTGGAGGAGCACTCGCGCGTGGAGCGCGCGGTCGTCGTGGCGCGCCCGCGCCCGGACGGCACCGGGAAGGCACTGTACGCGTACGTGCTGGTCAACGACGACGCGGAGGCTGAGCCGGACTTCCCGGCCGAGTTGCAGGCCCACGCCGCCGAGCGGCTGCCCTCGTACATGGTCCCGGCGGCGACGGTCGTCCTGGACGAGATCCCTTACAACGTCGCGGGCAAGGTCGACGTGCGCTCGCTGCCCGACCCCTTCGCCGATCGCGCGGAGGCCGGCCCCGGCCTGGCCCGGCGCGACGACGTCGAAGCGCACGTCGGCCGCATCTGGTCCGGCGTCCTGGGCCTGGACGAGCACCGCATCGATCCGTTCACCGACTTCCACCAGCTCGGCGGCGACTCGGTCAGCCTGCTGGCGATGCTGGCCGGGGTCTGCCGGGACGTGGTGCCGGCCCGCCGCGAGACCGACTTCATGGCCCAGCTGAACCGGGTGATCGCCGCGCCCACCGTGACCACGGTCGCGGCGATCGCCCGCGAGGTCGCGCTGCTCGACACCGTCGGTTGAGCGCCGATCCAGCAATAGTCGCGTGAGGCCGGAGCGCCGGATTGTCGAGGCTTGAGAATCGCCGACAATCCGGCGCCCTGCTTTTGGCGGAAATCGGTGTCAGTAGGTTGGTGTTCGACCGACGCGTTCGGCAGTCGAACACTGACACCCGCTTCCACCAGGCATTCGGTCATTTTTCAGAGTTCTGCGATCGGAGACCCGTTGCCGCCCGGCGATGCCCTGCGTACCTTCGGTGAACGGACAGCGAATCGGCGATCATGCGGAAAGAATTCTCCGCCAGACGTTGAGGAAACGTAATGGCGCAATCTCATCTGGTCCGCACTTTCCTGCGGCCGCACGCGCGGCCGCTGGGCTTCGCCGCCGCCCTCCAGGTCCTCCAGGCCGCGGGGAACCTCTACCTGCCGATCCTCAACGCCCACATCGTCGACCACGGCGTGGTCCAGGGCGACGTCGGCTACATCGGACGGACCGGCGCGCTGATGCTGGGCATCAACGTCGTGCTCTGCGTCGCCTCCCTGATCTCGGTGCGGCTGAGCTCGTGGGTGGCGACGGCGGTCGGGGCCGACCTGCGGGCCGCCGTGCACGACCGCGTGCGGTCGTTCTCGGTGGTGGAGCTGAACCGGTTCGGCGTGGCGTCGCTGACCACGCGCAGCGTCAACGACGTCCAGCAGGTGCAGGTGTTCGCGCAGGCGGCGCTGAGCCTGCTGGTGATCTCGATCGTCACCGCCCTGGGCGCGGTGGTGCTCGCGGTGCGGCAGGGTCCGCGGCTCTCGCCGCTGCTGATCGTCACCCTGGCCGCGGTGCTGGTGCTGGCCGGCTGGGTGATGGTCCGGCTGCTGCCGATGTTCCGGTCGGTGCAGGTGCGGACCGACGGGCTGAACCAGGTGCTGCGCGAGCAGATCGCCGGGGTCCGGGTGGCGCGGGCGTTCCTGCGCACCGGCACCGAGCAGGCCCGGTTCGAGCGGGCCAACGCCGGGATCACCGACGCGCAGCTGCGGGCCGGCCGGGTGTTCGCGCTGGTCACCCCGCTCATCCTGGTGATCGCCAACCTCTCCAGCGTCGGCGTGCTCTGGTTCGGCGGCCGCTTGGTCGCGGACGGCACGATGCCGATCGGCAGCCTGACCGCGTTCCTGCTCTACATCCTCCAGATCCTGCTCTACGTGGTGATCGGCGTGACCGTGCTGACGCTGCTGCCGCGCGCGGTGGCCAGCATGCACCGGATCCAGGAGGTGCTGGACACGGTGCCGGCCGTCGCCGATCCGGCGGAGCCGGTCGAGCCCGAGGCCGTCACCGGCGCCGTCGCCTTCCGGAACGTCACCTTCGGCTACGCGGGCAGCGAACGGCCGGTGCTCGACGATCTGACACTGGCCTTCCCGCCCGGGCGCACCACCGCGATCCTCGGCGGCACCGGCAGCGGCAAGACCACGCTGCTCAACCTGGTCCCCCGGTTCCTCGCCGCGACGGCCGGCGACGTGCTGGTCAACGGGGTCGGCGTGGACGAGCAGGCGGCCGAGCGGCTGCGCGCCGGGATCGGGCTGGTCCCGCAGACCGCGTACCTGTTCGCCGGGACGGTCGCCGACAACCTGCGGTTCGGCCGGCCGGAGGCCACCGAGGCCGAGCTGTGGCGGGCGCTGGAGACGGCGCAGGCCCGGGACTTCGTCGCCGCGCTGCCCGGCCAGTTGGAGGCGCGCGTGGAACGCGGCGGAGTGAACCTCTCCGGCGGGCAGCGCCAGCGGTTGTCGATCGCCCGGGCGCTGGTCCGGCGGCCGAGCCTGTACTTGTTCGACGACTGCTTCTCGGCCCTGGACGCCGCCACCGACGCCCGGCTGCGGGCCGCGCTGAGCACCGAGACCGGGGACGCCACCGTGGTGATCGCCACGCAGCGGGCCGGGACGGTGATGGCGGCGGACCAGATCGTCGTCCTGGACGGCGGGAGCGTCGCGGGCATCGGGACGCATCCGCAGTTGCTGGCCGACTGCCCGACCTACCAGCAGATCATCGCGTCACAGCTCGAATGGGGAGCCGCCGCGTGAGCGAGTCCAGGGACGTCGTCGAGCGGACCGACGTGGTCGACACGGTCGTGCAGACCGACACGCCCGAGCCGGCCGAGCAGACCGACACACCCGACACACCCGACGCGACCGAGCAGACCGACGCGCGCCGGCCGGTCCTGCCCCGCCTGCTGGTCCTGCTGCGCCCGGAGCGCGCCCGGCTGATCGCCGTCGGCGCGCTCACCGTGTTCTCGGTCGGGCTGCTGGTCGTCGGGCCGTGGCTGCTGGGCCAGGCGACCGACGTCGTCTTCAACGGCGTCATCGGCAAGCAGCTACCGGCCGGCCAGAGCAAGGCGGAAGCGGTCGCGGCGCTGCGGGCGGCGGGCCACGGGCATCTGGCGGACATGCTGGCGGGGATGGCGGTGCGTCCGGGCGTCGGTGTGGACACCGGCCGGCTCGGGCGGCTGCTCCTCCTGGCGATCGGGGCGTATCTGCTCAGCGCCGCCTTCGGGTGGGCGCAGGGGCGGATCCTGACCGGGGTCGCGCAGCGCACGATGTTCCGGCTGCGCGCGCAGACCGAGGAGAAGCTGACGCGGCTGCCGCTGCGGCACTTCGACACCCATCCGCACGGGGACATCCTGAGCCGGGTCGTGAACGACGTCGACAACGTCGACACCACGCTGCAGGAGACGCTCAACCAGCTGCCGAGCTCGGTGCTCACGGTGCTGACGACGCTGGGCATCATGTTCTGGATCTCGCCGATCCTGGCCACGGCCTCGCTGGTGACGATCCCGGTGGTGATGGCGGTGGCCTCGGTACTGGCCGGCAAGTCCAAGGCGCGGTTCGAGGCGCAGTGGGAGCAGACCGGCCGGCTGACGTCGATGGTCGAGGAGTCCTACACCGGCCAGGCGCTGATCCTGGCGTACGGGCGGGGCGAGCAGGTGGCCGAGGAGTTCGGGCAGGAGAACCGGAAGCTGCGGCGGGCCGGGTACTCGGCGCAGCTGCTCTCCGGGGCGATCTTCCCGGCGGTGGTGCTGGTCGGGAACCTGAACTCGGTGGTGGTGGCGGCGCTGGGCGGCTACCAGGTGGCCACCGGGGCGATCTCGCTGGGCGCGGTGCAGGCCTTCATCCAGTACTCGCAGCGGTTCACGTCGCCTGTGATCCAGAGCGCCGGGCAGATGAACGTGCTCCAGTCCGGAATCGTCTCGGCGGGGCGGATCTTCGAGTTCCTGGACGCACAGGAGGAGCCGGTGCTGCCGGCCGGCGGGGTGGCGCAGGGCCTTGACGAGCGGCGGGACGAGCACCAGGACGACCGCGGCGGCGGCCACCGGGTCCGGCTGGAGAACGTCCGCTTCCGCTACGAGCCCGACACGCCGCTGATCGAGGACTTCACCCTGGAGGCGGCCCCGGGCCGGACGGTGGCGATCGTCGGACCGACCGGCGCGGGCAAGACCACGCTGGTCAACCTGCTGGTGCGCTTCTACGAGATCGACAGCGGCCGGATCCTGCTGGACGGCGTCGACTACCGGGAGCTGAGCCGGGACCAGGTCCGCCGCTGCTTCGGCATGGTGCTGCAGGACACCTGGCTGTTCCACGGCTCCATCCGCGACAACATCGGCTACGGCCGCGAGGGCGCCGGGGACGACGAGATCTTGGCGGCGGCCCGCGCGGCGCACGTCGACGACTTCGTACGGACCCTGCCCGAGGGCTACGACACCATCCTGGAGGGCGACGCCTCGAACGTCTCCTCCGGCCAGAAGCAACTGCTCACCATCGCCCGCGCCTTCCTGGCCGACCCCGGCATCCTGATCCTCGACGAGGCCACCAGCAATGTCGACACCCGCACCGAGGCGATGATCCAGGAGGCCATGACCCGGCTGCGGTCCGGTCGGACCAGCTTCGTCATCGCCCACCGGCTGTCGACGATCCACACGGCCGACACCATCGTGGTGATGGACGCCGGCCGGGTCGTCGAGCAGGGCAGCCATGACGAGCTGCTGGAGCGCGAGGGCTTCTACCACGAGCTCTACCACAGTCAGTTCGCTGAGACGCTGGTGTCTTAGCGTCTCAGCGTCTTAGGTTCAGCCGACCGCGCGCGGGCGCAGACCGTCCATCAGCACCGTGAGATAAGCGTCCGCCAGTCCCGGCGCCCCCGGTGCGGCGCGTGCCACGGCCGGCGCGGTCTCGGTGATCAGCATGATGGTCGTGGCGAGGTCCAGGTCGGTGCGAACGGCACCGTCGCGGCGGGCGCCTTCGATCATGGCCGTGGTGGTGGCGACGAGTTCGGCGCGCAGGGCGGTGGTGGCCGGGAGGTCCAGGCCGCCGAGGCGGTCGCCGACGGCGTGGTGCGCCGCCTGGAAGGCGATCAGCTCGGGCAGGAAGGCGCGCAGCGCCGAGTAGGGCTCCGATGCCGCCAGCAGTTCGCCGGCGCGGCGGACGACCGGTTCGAGCAGCACGGAGACGGCCGCGTCGAGCAGCGCGTCCTTGCCGCCGAAGGCGCGCACGACGGTGCCCGCCCCGAGTCCGGCGCGTTTGGCGATGGTCTCGACGGTCAGGGTCGCTCCGGGTTCGGCGAGCAGGGCCATGGCCGCGTCGAGCGCCAGGGCGCGGTTGCGGACGGCGTCGGCGCGCCGTTTGGGTTCTGGGCTCGCAGAGGGTTGCGAGCTCGCGGTGGGTTCCGTTGACAAGTGGAACGCCCCTTCCACATACTTCATCTGGAATCAGCGTTCCACTTTAACGCGTCACGGGGGTTCTCATGAACGAGCGGGTCTTGGTGGTCGGCGCGAGCATCGCCGGCCTGACGGCGGCGCACTGGCTGGCCCGGCACGGTTTCCGTCCGACCGTCGTCGAGCGCGCGGTCGAACCGCGCTCCGGCGGCAACGGCGTGGACCTCCGCGACGACGCGGTCACCGTCGTCGAGCGGATGGGCCTGCTGGAGCGGATCCGGGAGCTGGGCACGGACGTGCACGGCATGAAGTTCGTCGACGCCGCCGACCGGACGATCGGCCGGATCGACACCCGCGAGCTGACCTCGGTCGAGATCATGCGCGGGGACCTGGTCGCGCTGCTGCGGGAGGCCACGGACGTGGAGATCCGGTTCGGCACGGCCGTCAGGAGCCTGACACCGGATGCCGACGGCGAGGGCGGAGGGGACGGCGACGGCGTGACAGTCGGCTTCGAGCACGGCCCCGACCTCCGCTTCGACCTGGTCGTCGGCGCCGACGGGATGCACTCCACGGTCCGGCGGCTGGCGTTCGGCCCGGAGGAGCGGTTCATCCGGCACAAGGACCACTACTTCGCGTTCGCCGACGCCGCCGACGCCGCCGCGCCGGCCGAGGACCGCTGGATGACGATGTTCAACGCCCCGGGGAAGATGGCCGGGGTCTGGCGCTCGGGCAACCACGCCCGGGCCAAGGCCTACTTCGTCTTCCGCTCGGAGCCGTTGCGGTACGACTATCGCGACGTTGACGAGCACAAGCGCATGGTCGCCACGGCGTTCGCCGACTCACCCTGGCCGCCGGCCCGGGCCCTGCTCGACACGGCGCTGGCCGACCCGGAGTTCTACTTCGACGCGCTCGGCCAGGTGCGGATGGACTCCTGGTCCGCCGGCCGCGTGGTGCTGATCGGCGACGCCGCCTGGTGCGCGTCCCCGGCCGCGGGTGCTGGCGCGGAGCTGGCGGTCGTCGGCGCGTACCGGCTGGCCGGCGAGCTGGCCGCCGCCGACGGCGACCACCGCGTGGCGTTCCCGCGGTTCGAGGCGGCGCACCGGCCGCTGGTCGCGCGCAGCCAGCAGATCGGCCCGAACGTCGGGGTCATGATTCCCAGGACCGAGACCGGTCTCCGCCTGCGCAACGCACTGGTCCGACTGCCGGTGCTGAAGGCGGCCGCCTCGCTGGAGCGTCGGATGCGCGCGCGGAACGCCCGGCCGCTTCCGGTGTACCGCCGGCCGGTCTGAACGCCGGTCCGAGCGTCGGACGTCATGCCGGGGACCGGGATGAGGAATGTCATGACAGCTCCGTGATGAACAGCTCTGCCACGGAGGCGGCTCCCACCGAGATCATCATTTCCTGGCACGGGGATCATCCGTGGAGGGAACCACCATCGGGGAGAAGCAATGGCCACTCCGCAGTCGCGTGTACCGAAGTTGATCGACGTCGCCGCGCCCGGACAGAGTTCGCAGGGCGAGGTCCGCGCCGTGGTGCTGGTGCTGCCGGGCGGCTCGGTCAAGAGCACCGGGCGGCATCTGACGATGGCGGAATGGGGACTGCGTCCCCTGCTCAGCCAACTGGCCGCCGCCGCGACCCCCGAGGGCATCGCAGTGCACATGCTGCGCTACCGGATGCGCGGCTGGAACGGCGAGGCCGCGGACCCCTTGGCCGACACCCGCTGGGCCCTGGACCGGCTCCGGGAGCAGCACGGCCCGGTCCCGGTCCTGCTGGTCGGCAACTCCTTGGGCGGTCGCGCCGCGTTCCGGGCCGCGGACGATCCGCGGGTCGTCGGCGTGGTGGGGATCGCGCCGTGGCTGCCGGCCGGCGAGCCGGTCGAGCACCTGGCGGGCCGGGAGGTGCTGATCGTGCACGGGGACAAGGACCACAGCGAGGCCTCGGGCGAGAAGTCGCTGGAGTTCGCCGTTCGGGCCCGGGCGGTCGTGCCGGAGCTGGCCCGGGTGGAGATCCCGGGGGCGGGGCACTTCCTGCTGAAGGGCGCGAAGGACGGCTTCCAGTTGTGCACGGAGTTCGCGATGAACGTGCTCGCGGTCGGGAACCGCAGAGAGCTGCTCGAAACCGCGCGAGGCGGCGATCTGCGGACGGTGCTGCCGATTCCGTTTGTCGCTTCTTTCGCGGGCGTCGCGTCCTAGTCGAGCGCCACGTCCTAACCGAGCGCCACGTCCTAGCCGAGCGCCACGTCCTCTGCATCAGCAGCCGGCAGCCAGTCCTGGCCGGGACGGTATTCGAGCCAGCGGCGCTGCGCGGCGACGTCCGCGAACGTGCGCAGCAACGTCTCGATGCCCGGGTGCGTATCCGAACTGCGCCAGAGCAGCGACCAGGCGTAGAGCGGAGTCGGGTCGACCAGCGGGATGGGGCGCACCGGCAAGCGGCCCGGAAGTTCGAGGTCGGCGGGAATCACCGCGTACCGGCGCGGATCGGCGGCCACCTGTTCCAGATAGTGCTCCAGTCCGAGGTTCGCGGGGCTGGATTCGGTGGTGACGCCGAAACGCTCGACAAGGCGGACATAGAACTCAAGACGCTCCACAGCGGCCGGGCTCCACAGCACCCCCGCATCGCGCAGCTCCGCCGTCCGGACCTCGGACCGGTCGGCGAGCGGGTGTCCCGGGCCGACGACCAGGTCGACCGGTTCCAAGCGCACCAGGCGGTGGGTGAGGTCGCGCGACACGGCGTCGTCGCTGTCCTGGCGGTACACACGGCCGAATCCGACGTCGGCGACCGACCGGACCAGGGCGTCGGCCACCCCGGGCAGGTCACGACCCGCGCCGACCTCCACGGTGAGTTCCGGCAGCCGCGCCAGAACCGGTCGCAGCGTCCGCATGGGGCCGAACAGGTGCCCCCAGGCGTCGAGCCGGAGCGGACAGGCCAGGTCCCGAGCGGCCGCCACCGCCCGGTCGCCGGCCGCCAGCGCCCTCCGCGCCGGCTCCAGGAACCGGTGCCCGGCCTCGGTGAGCTCCACCGCATGCCCGCCACGCAGGAACAACGCGGCACCGAGCTCGGCCTCCAGGCGCGCAACGCGCTTGGACAACGCCTGCTGGCTCAGCGACAGCTGCTCGGCGGCCCGTCCGAAGTGCAGGCGCTCGGCCACCGCGAGGAAGGCGCGCACCTGGGCCAGGTCAAGATCCATGCCCCTACCTTGGCCGATCGGCCGCGGTCGCCGGAACGGCTTCCCGGTGGGTGGAACGACTTCTCGGTGGGTGGAACGGACGGGCCCTGCACCTGCTCAACTCGGATTCCCGGGACGAGGACCACCGCGTTTGGGGATACTGGCCTGGCGGAGCTCGACCATTCGACCACCCACGGGGGTACGGCTGTGGAGCCCATTTCGGCAGCGACTGCGGGGCTGATCGAGCGCGCGGTCAAGGTCGCGGCGCGCCAGGCCGCCAAGGTGCTGAGCACCGGCCCGGTCGACGGCGCCAAGCTCCCGGAGCTGCTGCGCGGACGGCGGGGCAAGAAGATCAAAGTAAGCGTGGTCCCGGGCCTGGAGCGCGCCAAGCGAAGCATCACGCCCGCCGACTTCGAACGCTTCGTAAGGGCGCTGTTCAAAGAGGCCCAGCACGAGGACACCACGATCGGCGCGATGAACGACGCCCGCCGCGACGCGGTCACCACGGCGCTGGTCTCGATCATCTACAGCCTGGAGGACGGCGGCATCACGATGGCCGCGGTCCAGGCCTGCTACCTCGACCCGGTCCGGCTGGCCGCGAACCTGCGGGAGTCCGCCCCGCACGCCGCCGAGGGCCTGGACCCGGCCCAGGGCGTCGTGTTCGACGCGATCCTGGAGGCGTCGTGCGTCCACGTCGTCGAGTTCTTCACCGGCAAGCCGGACTTCCTGGCCCGGACCGCCGTCGAGGAGCGCCAGGAGCGGTCCACCGCGCAGAACGAGGCGGACGCCAGAGCTCGCGACTTCCACGCGCGCTACCGCGAGATCACGTACAAGAAGCTGGCCAAGACACAGCTGTTCGGGCTCCAGCTGCCCCTGCATCAGCAGACGTACAAGGTCGCCACCGGGTTCGTGAATCTGACCATTGAGACGGCCCGGCCCTGGGCGGCGGGCGGCGGGTTGAGCGGTGGCGGCCCGAGCAGCCTGGCCCGGACCACGTGGACACGGCTGGAAGACCTGATCACCGAGCGCACCAGGGTCCTGATGGAGGGCCCGGCCGGCTCCGGCAAGACCACGCTGCTGCAACAGCTGACGCTGCACCAGCTGGACCGGCACGCTAACGACCGGCTGCTCTCCCGCCCCGGGTCGGTCCCGTTCTTCCTGCGGCTGCGGGAGTTCGTGCAGACCGACCGGATAGCGCTGCCGAACCCCAACGAGTTCGTCAACGCGGTGGCCCCGCCGCTGGTCGGGGCGCTGCCCGGCTGGGAGCTGGACCTGCTGGCCACCGGCCGCGCGCTGGTCCTGGTCGACGGCGTCGACGAGGTGCCCGAACAGTTCCGCGCGGCCGCGCTGGACTGGATCTCGGACATCGTCACGACCTACCCGCTGGCGCACTACATCATCACCTCCCGGGCCCCGGCCGTGAAGGAGACCTGGCGCCGGCGACTGCGCGACGAGGGCTTCACGACCGTCAGCATCGAACCGATGAACCGCGGCCAGGTCTCGGCCTTCATCAAGCGCTGGCACACCGCCGCCGCCGAACAGTCCCCCGCCGACGCCGCCGACCTGATGGCCTGCTCGACCTCGATGCACGAGGCCCTGGACGCCCGCCGCGGTATCACCCACCTGGCCAAGACACCCCTGCTGTGCGCCATGATCTGCGCCCTGCACCGCGCCGACAACCGCGCCCTGCCCTGCGGCCGCACCGCCCTCTACGAGCGAGCCCTGTACATGTTCCTGGAGAGCCGGGACGAGCAGCAGGGCATCGCGACCATCAAGAGCCACTTCACACGCAGCCAGCTGGAGGTCTTCCTGACCGAACTGGCGTTCTGGATGTGCCTGGAAAAACGCCGCACCATGCCCCGCGAAACCGCGAAACGCCACATCGGGGACCTGCTTCCACGCCTGCAAATGGACGCCGCGGCCGACGAGGCCGTCGACGCCGAGACCATGCTGTCCTACCTGATGGAGCCCTCCAGGACCCGACGATGGACCTCGTGGAGTTCCGCCACCCCAGCATGCAGGACTACCTCGCGGCGAAGCGGATCTTCCAGCGCGAGCACCTGGACTTCCTGCTCGACAACGCCCACGACTCGCTGTACCACGACGTCGCGATCATGGCGGTCGGCCAGGCCGAGGACGACCCGGAGCGGCAGAACCGGCTGCTGGACGGGTTGATGCGGCGGGCGGAGGAATCGCAGTCGATCCAGTCGGCCCAGTCCCTCCACGAGAGCCGCCAGCTCTGGCTGCTGGCGGCGGCCTGCATCGCCGAGCCGGGCATGGTCGACCCCGAGCGGGTGGAGCGGATCCGGCAGGAGACGCACGAGTTCCTGCCGCCCAGGACGACCTACGAGGCAGAGGCCGCGGCGAAGGCCGGCCACTTCGTGCTGGACCTGCTGGCGGAGCTCGCGGTCCGCGAACACCTGGACGGCGAGCAGGCGGCGGCGACCATCCACACCGCGAGCCTGGTGGCGGTCGACGATCCGATCAGCGTCGGACTGTTCCGGCGGTTCCGGAAGCGGACCGAGGAGCAGATCACCCCGGCGCTGATCTCCGCGTGGCACAAGGCCGCCGATCCCAGCGCGTTCGCCGACCAGGTGCTCGCCGACGCGGACCTGTCGCACGGCCCGGTGGGCATCAACGACCCGGAATTGATCCGCTGGCTGTTCAAGCTGCGGAACCTGACCAACCTGACCATCAATCTGCCGAGCGGGCACCGCTTGGATCTCGAATCGCTCAGCGGCATGGAGAAGATCAGGACTCTCAGCGTCGGCGGCCCCCTGAACCTGGAGCTGGCTCCGCTGACGACGCTGCCCAACCTCGGCGTGCTCAGGATCTCGTCGGCCACGTCGCTGGACTTCGCCCGGCTGTCCCAGCTCACCCACCTCACCTGGCTGGGCCTGAGCCAGATGAAGTCGGTCTCGCTGGGGCCGCTGGCCGAGCTGCGGGAGCTGGCCACGCTGAGCCTGAACAACATCGACACGCTGGACCTGTCGCCGCTCAGGCACCAGTCCAGCATCACCAGCCTCGTCCTGGAGTCCCTCGACAGCCTCGACGTCACACCGATCGCCGCCATGCGGGGACTGTCGACGCTGCGCCTCACCAACGTCACCAACACGTGGCTCCCGTCGCTGGGCGAAGCCGGGCAGATCGTCGATCTGCGGCTCTCGCACGTCGATACCGGACCGAACATCCTTCCCGACCTCACTTTCGTGTCGAGAATGGCGAACCTCAGCAGCCTGAGCCTGCGGGGCATGCCGGGCATCGACCTCTCGCCACTGGCGAAGGCGCCGCAGAACCTCCAGTTGCTGCTGTTCAACATGCCGAACGTCAGTGTGCAGGCGCTCTCCCGCCGGAAAGACATCACCATACGCCGGCACTACTGATAGTCGATCGGCCAACAGGGTCATCTCCCAGATAAGCGGCGGGTCGACGCCCGCCGGGCCGCGGGCAGCGCGGTACAGATACCGGGTGGCCCCGGAGAACTCACCGGTCCGGCGCGCGGCGCGGTTCGCCTGCTTGTTCGCCGTGGTCCTGCTGCTTGTTCGCCGTGGCCCTGCTGCTTGATCCGCAGGCCGGGGCTTATGCTGTCGCGGCGCCGGCCTCTGGCACCGCCCTGGCGCTCCAGGTCGGGTCGGACCGCCTGGCGTTCGTCAAGGACGACACCGAGGTCCACACGCTGCTGGCCGGCCGGGAGACCGAGTTCGGCGCCGCCGGGACCCGCCTCCCCGGCGGTGGCCGGGTCGCCGTCGACGACGACACCGGCCAGTACCTCGTCACCTGGCCGGACGGCACCGAGGCGGACATTGCCCCGATCAGCATCTGGGGACTCAGGATCCTGCTCCACCCGGCCGCGTCCCGGGCCGGCGCCCCGCTCCCTGCGAACCCGACCCGGGAGCAGCTCTACGGCGCCTTCGCCGACACCTGGCGCGTCACCGCCGCCACCTCGATCCTGCCCTACCCGCCGGGCACCGGTACGGCCGCCTTCACCGACAAGGCCTTCCCTGACAAGCTGCTCACCGTCGCAGACCTGGATCCGGCGCGCTCTACACGCTCAAGGTCAGCCGCAGCGACGGCGACGTCTACCAGGCGCCGGTGGTGAAGGACCAGAACTACGAGCTCATCGTCGGGTCCGACGACCAGAAGACCGGGGACTACGGGTTCACGGTGGTGACGCCGTGAGCCCATGACACCGTGAATCACCGGCGGATCCTCGGGTACCGCCACGAAAACGCCCACTCTCCGCCAGAATTGACGAAAGCTGATTCCGGCGCGCGTGGGGAGATTCGCCGATGCACGAGGTCGAGCTTGTCGTCGAGGCGCCGGCGGAGGTGGACGTCGAGACGGTCGCGCGGCTGGCCAAGCACCTCCAGGACGACCTGCGCGCCGACGGCAGGGTCTCGGTGGCCCGCAAGCCGGGTGTGGTGCCGGAGGGTGCCCGCTCGGGGGCGGCCACGCAGATCGGCGCGCTGATCGTGACCGGGGTGTTCTCCGCGACGACGGTCAAGGCGGTGCGGGACGTGGTGCTGCGGCGCATGGCCCGCTCGTCGAGGGCATCAGCGACGATCAGCTGGCGGGCCGACGCGGAGCAGGGGCGGTTCTCCGTGGAGTCCGAGGGGCTCGCGCCCGAGGAGCTGACGGCACTGGTGGCGGCGTGGAGCCGGAGCGGCTCGCAGGCCGGGCAGGCTGGGCAGACCAACCAGACCGGGCAGATCAACCAGGCCGAGCAGGCCGACCAGACCGACCACACCGACCAGACCAACCACACCGACCAGATCAACCAGACCAAGGAGGTCAAGGGGGTCGAGAGTGGGTCGCAGACTCGCGCTCCTGATCGCGACTGACGCCTACGGCGACCCCGGCCTGAGCCGGCTCCAGGCCCCGGCCCAGGAGGCCCAGCGGCTGGCCGACCTGCTCGCCGACCCCGGGGTCGGGCGGTTCGAGAAGCCCAGGGTGCTGGTGAACCGGCCGAAGGCGGAGATCGAGGCGGCGGTCGAGGAGCTGCTCACCGGTCGGCTGCCCGACGACCTGGTCCTGCTCTACCTCGCCGGACACGGCCTGACCAACGACTCCGACCGGCTGTTCTTCGCCACCGTGGACACCCGCCTGGCGCAGCGCGACTCCACCGCCGTCCGCGCCTCCTACGTGCGCGACCTGCTGGAGGACAGCGAGGCGCGGGCCAAGGTGGTCCTGCTCGACTGCTGCTACAGCGGCATCTTCGCGGGCACCGCGCGGGGCCGGGCGGACCGGCGGGCGAACGTCGAGCGGGAGATCGTCGGCCGCGGCACCTGCGTGCTCACCTCCACGACCAGCCTGGCCTACTCCTACGAGGGCGAGCGGTTCGCCGACAACGGCCGGCCCGGCTCGCCGTTCACGCACGCCGTCATCGAGGGCATCCGGACCGGCCGGGCCGACACCGACCGGGACGGCGTCATCACCCCGGACAACCTGCACCAGTACGTCCACACCGCGGTCACCTCCCAGCTCGGCGCGGACCAGCGGCCGATGCTGAAGGCCGTCGACGCGGCCGGCCGGATCGAGCTCGCCTACGCGCCGATCCACGACGACAGCGACGAGGACCGGTCGGTCGGCGGGCGCCTGGCCCTCGGGGCGCTGCTGGACCCGCCGGTCCTGGTCCCGGGCCGCGGGCTGACCTGCGAGGCCTGGGAGGGCACGGCGCGGCTGCGGGTCCCGGTCGGCCGGCACGAGGGCACCGAGGACGACGAGCCGGCGGTGGCCCGCCTGACCGGCCACGGCGGGCACCTGGTGGTGGTCGGGAAGTCCGGCAGCGGCAAGACCACGCTGATCCGCACCCTGATCACCTCGGTGGCGCTCACCCACACTCCCGACGAGGCCCAGTTCCACCTGCTCGAAGGCACCGTCAACGGCCTCGGCGGGCTGAGCCGGCTGCCGCACGTGCGGCGGGTCGCCGCGCCGCACGAGGCCGAGCTGGCCGAGGGCACGACGGCCGACCTGCTGGCCCTGATGACCGAGCGCCAGAAGCTCTACCGGGGGCTGGAGATCGACTCCGTGGAGGAGTTCCGGACCGCGCGCGACCAGGGCCGGCTGCCGTCCGGCTCGCACCCGGACGTCTTCCTGGTCGTCGACAGCTGGTGGGACTTCGCCTCGGAGCTGCCCGGCGTGGCCGCGAGCGTGCTGAAGATCGCCAACAGCGGCGAGCACTACGGCTTCCACCTCGTGGTCACCTCGCGGCGCTGGCAGGCGCTGCCCGAGGACCTGCTGCTCATCGAGAACCGCTACGAGCTGGCGCTGGACGATCCGCAGAATTCGAAGGTCGACGTCACCCTGTCCGCGATGCTGTCCACCGGCCGGGGCCTGGTGCGGGGGCGGCCGTTCCGGGTGGCGCTGCCGGTGCTGGAGGTGCCCGAGGACCCGGCGCAGATCAAGACGAGCACGATCGGGCTGCTGAACAGTGTGCGGGAGGCGTGGGAGGCCGAGCCCGCGCACCCCGCACAGCCGGGGCGGCCCGCGCACCCCGCACAACCCGGGCGGCCCGCGCTCCCCCCGCGGCTCGCGGAATCCGCGGACGTCGACCTCGCCACGCTGCTGAAGCTCACCCGCGACCTGCCGATCGATCCCAAAACCTTGTGGCGGCAACGGACGTTTCGCAACCTGCTGCGGATCCCGATCGGGGTCGACGGCGCCGGGAACCCGCTGCTGCTGAACCTCAAGGACGCGGCCAGAGGCGGTGACGGCCCGCACGGCCTGTGCGTCGGACCCTTCGAACGGACAGCGCTTCTGCGCACCATCGTGCTGTCGTTGGCGCTGACCCACTCCCCGGACGACGTGAACTTCCTCCTGGTGGACAGCCGGCCCGGTACCAGGTTCTCCGAGCTGGAGCCGCTGCCGCACGTGACAGCGGTGCTCCGCAACGTCGCGGACACCACGACGCTGCTCGATCGCATCGCCGAGTCGATCAGCGGCGAACTGCTCCGGCGGCAGACCGTGCTGACGCAGGCGGGCAACTACGGAAGCGCCGCCGAGTACGAAGGGGCCCGTCGCCAGGGAGCCTCGCTGGAGCCGCTCCCCGCGTTGCTGATCGTCTTCGACGACGCCGGTGAGCTGCTGGGTCTGCAACCCGACTTCATCGACTTGTTCGGCATGATCGACCGGATGGGCCGGCTCCTCGGCGTCCATCTGCTGCTCTCGCTGTCCCGGTTCGAGGCCGACCGGCTCGGGCCGCTGGACGAACGGCTGACCTACCGGATCGCGTCGGGCATGTCGAGCGCGGCCGAGAGCCGGGCGGTGATCGGCGTCCCGGACGCCCATCAGCTGCGGGATCCCGGTCTGGCGTATGTGCGGCGAAGGCAAGCGGATCCGATCCTGTTCCGTGGCGCCCGCACGGACCGCACCCGGCGCCCGAGGCCGGCGTTCAGCCTTGACGATCTCAAGCGCAGCGGACACGTCACGGCCGCGGAACGCCAACCCGCTTTCATCGAGGAGGCGATCGCGGCGCTCAAGGGCCACGGGCGGCCCGCCCACCGGATCTGGCTGCCGCCGCTGGGCGATCCCCCCGCCCTGGACCTGCTGATCCCACCGGACCGGCCGCCCGAGGACCGGCTGCGGATCCCCATCGGGATCGTGGAGCTGCCGTTCAAGCAACGGACCGATCCGCTGACGGTCCGTCTCGACGGAGCCGAAGGCAATGTACTGATTGTCGGCGGGCCGTTGTCGGGGAAGACGACGCTGCTTCAGTCGCTCGTGGCCGGTATCGCCATGCAGAACAGCCCCGAGCAGGTGCAGATCCTCGGCATCGATCTCGGGGACGGCGGACTGTCGGCCTTGGCGGGACTCCCGCAGGTGTCGGCGATCGCGAGGCGGTCGGAGCCGGATCTCGTCCGGCGGGTGGTGGGCGAGGCCGCGCGGGTCGTGCTGCGCCGCCAGGAGAAAAGGGATTCCGCCAACCCTGACAGCACCGCATCGCAGAGCCCGGACAACGCGGTCCTCGCCATTGACGACTGGGGCCTGTTCCGCACGGCGTTCGAGGACCTGGCCACGACGGTCAGCGCCCTGGCACAGGTCGGGCCGGGCGGCGGACTCCACGTCGCGATCACGGCGTCGGGATGGAGCGAGGTGCCGCAGATGCTTCAGGAGTTCATGGGCACCAAGCTCGAACTCCGGCTCGGCGCCGCCAAGGAGAGCGAGATCAGTCGGCGGGCCGCGTCGAACGTTCCGTTCGGCAGTCCCGGGCGCGGGATCGTCGCGGGGCCTTCGCATTTCCTGGCAGCGGTGCCCCGGGCGGACGGGCGCGAGAGCTCGGCCGACCTCGCGGCCGCCACCAGAGCCTTGGTGGAGGGAGTCGCGGCCGCCCACAGCGGGATGCGCGTCCGGCGGATCAGAACTCTGCCTCGCATGGTGCCCGCGGACGAGCTCCGGCGGGACCACGCGGCGACCTTTCCCGAGGTGCTCATCGGTGTGGACGAGGCCGAGTTGGCGCCGGTCGCCTACGACTTCTCGCGGCACCAGCACATGCTGATCTACGGGGACTCCGGTTCCGGGAAGACGGCGCTCCTTCGGCTGATGGTCGCCGACCTTCGACTGCGCAAGCTGCGGCAGGCCCAAGTCGTGCTGATCGAACGCCGCGGCAGCCTCACGGATATCAGCCAGGCCAAGCGGGCCGTCGCCATGATCGCCGCCCGACGAGAGTTCGTAGTGGAAGAAAGCTTTTTCGGTGCGCCGGGCAAGAAGGGCGAGGCGGCGGCCGGGACAGACTGGCCGGCGCTGTTCATCGTCGTCGACGACTACGACGTCGTCGCGAAGGCGGCCGGAGACCCCCTGAAGGCACTGGTCGCGGAGCTGCCACTGGCCGTGGAGGTCGGACTCCACCTGGTGATCGCTCAAAGCACCAAGGGTGCGCGGGGCGACCACGCCGACCTGCTAGTACGGAAGCTGCGCGAATTGGACGTCGGGGGCGTCATCCTGTCCGGCGATCCCGGCGAGGGACCGCTCATCGAGGGGATCGGCGCCGGCAGCCAGCCGCCTGGCCGGGGAACGCTGGTCCACCCCGGACAGGCGCCGCGAGTGATTCAGGTGGCTTGGGAGCCTCCGAGCACGATGCCGCGGCCAAGGCTTGAGCCACAGCCGGAACCGCCTAAGTGACCTGGTCCCTGGCCACCTTCCGCAGCTCCTGCTCCGCCGCCCGCCGATTGTCGACCGTCGACCACCACCAGTGCCGGTACAGCCGCTGCACGATCGCGGCGCGCTCGTCGTAGGCGGCGGCGGACCGGGCTCGCAGCTCGGGGCTGATGGCCGCGGTGCCGCGGGCGATCGCGAGGCCGGACGGCATCCCGCGGACGATGTCCGAGTACTGCTTGTCGACGCGGACGAAGGCGTTGCGCAGCTCGACGAGGTCTTGGGGCGGCCGGTAGCGGTCCGCCACGCCGATCAGGCCGGGGCCGGCCTCGGCCGAGGCGGTCAGCCAAACGGCAGCGTCTATGCGTTCGCCGTGGTCCTCGTCGGGCTCGAAGCCGAGACCGGCATCGGCGACGCCCTCGGTCGGCTGCCAGTTGTCGTAGCCGTGGTCATCGCTGGTGTGCTGGTCCTCGACCTCCCACGGCGAGGGCTCAGGCCGATCCTGTAAGAAATCCGTCTTGTCCTTGGTGGTGACCCACATGTGGTTGCCACCGCGCCGGGTCTTGGCCGGCAGGAACAGCGGCACGTAGTCGCCGCTCGCGCTGCGGGCGATCAGATCGTCCAGATAGACGCCGAGCGCGAGATCCCAGCAGGCGTGCCAATCACCGCAGCGGCCCCAGCCACGTTCCGGGCACGGGGTCGCGCGCCGCTCGTCGCACCGCTCCATCCGCAGCTCCCGCACACCGCCGCGGACGTTGAGATTGAGGTTCCGATCGGCATAGCGCCGCCAGTCGGCAACCCGATCCAGCCGGGTCCAAGGTGCACGGTCGATGGCCGCGGACTTGCGGTCGTCGACGGTCCACATCGGCATGACGCCGTGGGCGTGCGCGCGGCGGCTGCGACGGCGAACGGTGTCGGCGCCGATCTGCCGGAACTGCACCTCCCAGCCGATGGCGTGACCGCCGCGTCCCTTGACCAGGACCCCCACTCCGCGACCGCCACCGGCGGCCTTGTCCTCCAGCAGCGCCTCGAACCCGGCGTGCTGGGCGGACACCGCGATGCGCTCCTTCAGTGCTTTGCGACGGGAGATCTCGGACGAGGGGGAGGCGTGCGGACCGGCGGAGGCGTTGACATGACAGGCGATGCGCTTGCGATGGCGAATCGTCACGTACATGGGCTCGCGGCAGGAAGCACCGTCCAGGCCCATGTCCGTGCAGCGCAACAGTCCGGGGTCGAAGGGCCGGGAGCGGTAGATCTCCTCCCACAGGCCCGGCCGGTCCGGATGTCCGAGGTCGTCGAGGGACAGGTCGAGTTCGATGCCGTACCTGGTGTGATAGACATGCTCGGTCACACCAGCAGAATAACTATGAACCCTGACAAGTGGCCGGGAGCGCCGTCGTCAGGGTGCTTCGTCACAGGTCAGAGGCCGTTATCCCGGTCGGTGACACGGGTTCCGGCGGCGCCGGCGCCCGCTCCCCGGCCGCCGCCAGCCGCTCCGACCACGCCACGACCGCCGGCACCGCGAGCCCCGTGGCGGCGAAGATCCCGCCGACCACCCACCACCCCGGCGTCCCCCAGTCGATGCACAGTCCGATCAGCAGCGCCGGCCCGATCGTCACCCCCAGTCCGAGCCCCATCCCGAACAGTCCCTGGTACTGCCCGACCGCCTGCTGCGGCGCCATCGCGAACGAGAGCTCGAACCCGCCGGCCGACTGCCAGATCTCGCCGATGGTGTGCACGACCACTCCGGCCAGCACCAGCGTCACCGCCAGCCACGAGGGGACCGAGGCCAGCGCCGAGAAGATGACGCACGACGCCAGGAACGCGAAGCCCGCCCGCCGGAACGCGACGCCTCCGGCCCGCGGGTTGTCGATGCTCTTGCTCGCCCGCACCTGGAGCACCACCACGATCGCCGTGTTGACCAGCATCACCGCCGACACCGACCAGCGCGGCGCATGGGTCCGGCTGAGCAGCCACAACGGGATGGCGGCGGTCAGGACCCGGAACTGGATCGCCATCACCCCGTCCAGCAACGTCAGCGCCAGATAGGGCCGGTCCCGCAGCGCGATCCACCGCCGGCCCGGGCGGCTGGGTTCGGCAGCCAGCGCGGGCAGCAGCAGCACCGTCGCGGCGGCCGCCGCACTGCACACCGCGCTTCCCGCGAGCAGCACCAGATAGGCGTCACGACTGCCGTCCTGGATACCGAAGCCGGCCAGCACCGCGCCGAACGCGATGCCCACGTTGGTCACCGACCGCAGGTAGGCACGGAACTCCGCCGGCCGGTCGCCTCCGTAGTGCTTGACCAGCGGCCCGCGCGCGGCCGGGCCGGTGCTCTGCGCGATGGCGGCCACCGTGGCGAAGACCAGGAACGGCCAGAACCCCTTCGTGAGGCAGAGTCCTGTCATCGCGGCCGCCGCCGTCGCCAGCGTGATCGCGTAGACCCCCCGGGACCCGCGCCGGTCGGCGAGATGGCCCACCGGCACGCCGGCGGCGAGCGCCACGGCGCCGGCCACCGTCAGCCCGACGCCGACCCGGGAGGGCGCCAGTCCCATCGCCCGCGTGAAGTAGAGCACGCTGGCCGTCAGGTAGATGCCGTAGCCGGTCATCGCGAGCGCCGTCGCGAGCGCCAGCACCCGCCGCGGTCCCCGTTCGGGGACCAGCCCGGCGACGACTCCGCTCAGAGGTTTGGCCGCCATCACGTCAGCGACCACAGCCCGGGCAGCCGGTCGGCGGCCGCGTCCTGCACGACGAACCGCACCGTCTCCACGAGTTCGTCGGCGAGCTTGCGCGCCAGGGTCGCGTCGTCGGCGCCCACCACGACGAAGCCGACCCGGTCCGACGACTGTCGTAGGGGCTTGATGTCGTCGCCGGGGCCGATCAGCAGCTGGGCGTGCAGAACGGCGGGATGGGCGAGCAGGTCGTCCCATCCCTCGACGGCGGTGACGCGTCCGGGCGGCGGAATCAGATACCTGACAGCCGCTCCCCGGGTCGGCTTCAGGGCCCGCTGCGCGCCGTCGTTCCGCCCCAGCAGGTCGTCGAACACCAGCCCGAAGACGTCCAGGCCGGGCACCGCGTACTGGAGCATGGTGTGGATCCAGTCGCCGCCGAACCGGCCGTGCACCTCCCCCAGCACGATCCCGTCGACGGTGCGCCACAGTTCGACGTGGAAGGCGCCGGCCCGCAGTTCCAGCGTGGACAGCGCCGCGCAGACGTGGGCGACGATCTCGTGGCGCTCGTTCTCGGGCAGTTCGGCGGGCAGCACGTGGCCGACCTCGACGAAGAACGGCGGCGGCGCCTTCTCCTTCGCGGTGATGGCCAGAACCCGCGGTTCGCCGTTCAGGAACACGCCTTCGACGCTGTATTCGGGTCCTTCGACGAACTCCTCGACGAGAAAGGGCGCGTCGCTCGGCAGGGCCTCGATCGCCGCCGGCAGGTCCGCGGCGCCGCGCACGAGCGACACCCCGATGCTGCCCATCGCGTCCCGGGGCTTCACCACCCACGGTCCGGCGGACTCGGCCAGGAACTCCTCGGCCGCATCGGCATCCGCACAGAGCCGTACCGCCGGCTGCGGGAACCCGGCGGCGGCCAACGCGATCCGGCACTGGTCCTTGGTCCGGATCCGCCGGACGGCGTCCGGCGGATTGCCCGCCACCCCGAGGGCGTCGGCCACCTCGGCGACGCTGACCTGCGCCATCTCCTGCAACGCGAACACCGCGTCGAACCGCTCGCCCTCGGCCTCCCGGTCCCGGGCCCACGCGACGGTCTGGTCCGGCTGCGTGAAGTCGACCGCCGACACGGCGTCGGCGGCGGCGCTGATCTGCGGTGTGGCCGCCAGTACGGCGGCTTGGTTCACCACGTGGGTGCGGATCCCGAGAGCGCGCGCCTGGTCCAGCGCCTCGCCGACCATGGCGGTGCTGATCGGGACGGCGCGCGCGCCGCCGACGAACAGCAGGGTGGGCGGGTCGGACGGGTCGGGCAGGTCGGACGAGGCGGACGGGTCGGGCAGGTCCGGCGTACTCATCGGTTCACACCTTTCGCAGTAGTAGTTGCGCTTTCCGGCCCAGACGCCGCGGCCGCCAGGTCCGCCCCAGCCATGTTCGCCCCGGCCGCCACCGCCAGCCGGGCCAGCACCTGTCCGGCCGCGACCACATCGCCGACGGCGCAGGCCAGCTCGCCGACGACGCCGTCGGCCGGGGCGAGCAGCCGGTTCTCCAGCTTCATGGACTCCACGACCACCAGGACGTCGCCGGCCCGCACCGCCTCACCGGCGGCTCGCGGCAGCGCGACGACGGTCCCGGGCATGTCGGTGCGCACGGCACCGTCGGATCCGGCGGCGCCGCCCTCGGCGAACGCCTCCAGCGTCAGGACTTTGCGATAGCCGCCTACTGTGACGTCGTAGCCGTCGGCGGTGCGCAGCCCGGTCCAGCCGAGGTCGTTGACGAAGCCGTGGAACAGCCGGCCGCGGCCGCGCGTGGAGACCTGGAGCGTCTGTCCGTCGACGGTGACGTGGACCAGGCCGCCGGCCGCCCCGACGAGGGCGGCCTGCCACGAGCGGTCCTCGGCGTGGACGACGGTGCGGCCCAGCGGCGCCTCGGGGTCGAGGTCGCCGCGGCCGAAGGCGCCGATCGACCCGGTCCAGGGCGAGTCGGCGGCCGGGACGTCCATCGCCGCCGCGCAGGCCACGGCCAGGCGGGTGCATCCGCGGTGCGCGGAGCCCGCGACGAGGTCGTCGACGAGGTGGGTGTCGGTGCGGCCGGCGAGCACCTCGGGTTCGGCGAGCAGGCCGCCGAGGAAGCCCAGGTTGGTCGTCAGGCCGGCGACGCGGGATTCGCGCACGGCCGTGCTCAGGCGCCGCAGCGCGGCCGGCCGGTCGGCGCCGTGCGCGACGAGTTTGGCGACCATGGGGTCGTAGAACGCGGGGACGTCGCCCCGGTCGTCGAACGCCGCCTCGACCCGGACGCCGGCGGGCCAGGAGACGTCGGACGCGGATCCGGGGGCGGGCCGGAAGCCGTTCTCCGGGTCCTCGGCGTAGACGCGGCACTCGATGGCGTGGCCGGAGGCCGTGATCTCCCGCTGGGTCCGGGGCAGGGGTTCGCCGGCGGCGACGCGGAGCTGCCATTCGACGAGGTCGACGCCGGTGATCTCCTCGGTCACCGGGTGCTCGACCTGGAGGCGGGTGTTGACCTCCAGGAAGAAGAAGTCCTTGCCGTCGACGATGAACTCGAAGGTCCCGGCGTTGACGTAGCCGAGCGCCTCCGCGCCCTGCACGGCGGCGGACAGCAGCGCGTCGCGGACCCCGGGGGCCAGATCGGCGGCCGGGGCCTCTTCGACGATCTTCTGGTGCCGCCGTTGGAGCGAGCACTCGCGCTCGTATAAGTGCACGACGTTCCGGTAGGCGTCGCCGAAGATCTGCACCTCTATATGACGGGGCCGCGCGACGTAGCGTTCGACGAGCAGCCGACCGTCGCCGAAGGCGCTGCGGCCGATCCGCACGGCCTGCTCGACGGCCTCGGGCAGGGCGTCCGCCTCGCCGACGACGGCCATCCCCTTGCCACCGCCGCCGGCGACGGGCTTGAGGATCACGGGGAAGCCGATGCGCGCGGCCTCGGCAGCAAGTTCGGACACTGATTCGGTGGCGTGCGAGGAGCCCGGCAGCACCGGGACGCCCGCCTCCGCCATCAGGGTCCTGGCTCGGGCCTTGTCCCCCATCGCCGCGACGGTCTCGGCGCCGGGTCCGACGAACACGAGCCCGGCTTCGGCGACGGCCGCGGCGAACCGGGGGTTCTCCGACAGGAAGCCGTAGCCGGGATGGACGGCGTCGCAGTCGGTGCGCAGCGCGGCCTCGACGACGGCCGCGACGTCCAGGTAGCTGTCGGCGGCGGCCGCGCCGCCGAGCAGCACGCGTTCGACCGCGCCGTGCAGGTGTGCCGCGGAGTGGTCGGCTTCGGAGTACACCGCGACGTACTCGATCCCGAGGCGGCGGCAGGTCCGGGCGATCCGCCGCGCGATCTCGCCGCGGTTGGCGATCAGGACGCGTTTCAGCATCGGCCTCACACCCGGAACACGCCGAAGCGCGTGGGTCGGCGCGGCGCACCGGCCGCGGTCGCCAGGCACAGGGTGAGCCACTCCCGGGTCTCGGCGGGATCGATGACCGCGTCCACCCAGAGCCGCGCGGCGTAGTACAGCGGCTGCGACTGCTCCTCGTAGGCGTC
Organism: Catenulispora yoronensis; assembly: GCF_039531695.1. Lineage (NCBI taxonomy): Bacteria > Bacillati > Actinomycetota > Actinomycetes > Catenulisporales > Catenulisporaceae > Catenulispora > Catenulispora yoronensis. The sequence goes on along the minus strand of NZ_BAAAQN010000043.1, from coordinate 33,088 downwards.
CAGGATCGGCTTGCGGATCGCTTCCTCCTCCTCCGGGCTCAGGGTCCGGCCCTCCTTGGCCAGCTGGTCGGAGCGGATCAGGGCCATGACGGTCGCGGTCTGCTCGGCGCCGACCACCGTGGACTTGGCGCTCGGCCACATCGCCATCTGCCACGGCCCCATCGAGCGCCCGCACATCGCGAAGTTGCCGGCGCCGTAGCTGCCGCCGACCACGACGCTGAACTTCGGCACGGCGACGCAGGACACGGCGTTGACGAGTTCGGCGCCGTGCTTGGTGATGCCGCCGGCCTCGTACTCGGCGCCGACCATGAAGCCGTTGATGTTGTGGAGGAACACCAGCGGGATGTCGCGCTGCGCGCACAGCTCGATGAAGTTCGTCGCCTTCTGCGCGCTCTCGGAGAACAGCACCCCGTCGTTGATCAGGACCCCGACCGGGTAGCCGCCGATGTGGCCGGTGCCGCAGACCATCGTCGGCCCGAACCGGGCGCGGTACTCGGTGAGCTCGCTGCCGTCGAGCAGCCGGGTGAGGATCTCCCGGGCCGGGATGTGCTCGCGCAGCCCGGCGCTGACGACGCCCGGCAGTTCGGCGGGGTCGTGCAGCGGCGGGCGGGGCTCGGTCGGCGGGGCCGGCACCGCGCGGCCGCCGGCGCGCGCCGCGATGTCGCGGACCAGCCGCAGCGCGTGGTCGTCGTTCTCGGCGAGGTGGTCGGCCACGCCGGTGAGCCGGGTGTGCAGGTCGGCGCCGCCGAGGGTCTCGGCATCGACGATCTCGCCGGTGGCGGCGCGCACCAGCTGGGGTCCGCCGAGGAACACGGTGCCGGTGCCGCGCACGATGACGGTCTCGTCGCACATGGCCGGGATGTAGGCGCCGCCGGCGGTGCAGGAGCCCATGACGGCGGCGATCTGCGGGAGTCCGAGGGCCGACATCTCGGCGATGTTGCGGAAGATCCGCCCGAGGTGGTGCTCGTCGGGGAACAGGTCCTCCTGCATCGGCAGGAACACGCCGCCGGAGTCGACGAGGTAGATCGAGGGCAGGCCGTTCTCGCGGGCGATGTCCTGGGCGCGCAGGTGCTTGCGGACGGTGAGCGGGAAGTAGGTGCCGCCCTTGACGGTGGCGTCGTTGGCCACCACCATCGTCGGCCGGCCGGCGACCAGGCCGATCCCGGCGACCAGCGCGGCGGAGGGCACGGGCTGGTCGTAGACGCCGTGCCCGGCGAGCTGGCCGATCTCCTGGAAGGGGGTGCCGGGGTCGAGCAGCCGGGCCACGCGCTGCCGGGCGGTGAGCTTGCCGCGGTCGGCGTGGCGCTGGTGGGAGCGGGCGTCGCCGCCGGAGACGGCCTGGCGGCGGGCCTCGGCGATGACGCGGCGTTTGGCGTCGAAGGCGGTGACGTTGCGGCGGAAGCCGTCGGAGCGCCGGTCCAGGCGGGTCGGCAGGATCGCGGTCACCGGGTTCCGTCCCCGGCCGGGGCGAGGTCGTCGCGCAGTTCCTTCAGTAGCGCAGCGAAGGTCTCGATCTCGGTGCGGGTCATGTTCGCGCGCAGCATCAGGCGCAGTCCGGCACGGCCCCGGCCGATGATCGGGAAGAAGATCGGGGAGGCGTAGAAGCCGCGCTCCAGCAGGTTCTGGGCGAGCTGGACTGTGGCGTCCTCGGACCCGATCTCGACGAACCGGATCGGCAGGCCGTCGCGGCTCTGCTCGGTCTGGACGAGGTCGTCGAAGAGGTCGATGTTGGTCTGGAGCCGCTTCTGCAGCCGGGCGAACTCCTCGGTGCGGTGCAGCGCGGCGGAGGCCTGGACGGCGCCCAGGCCGGCGGTGTTGATCCGCTGCGACCACATGAGAGGTCCGTTGCGCAGCGCGAGGTTCTTGCGGTGCTGGGAGCCGCGCGGGCCGAGGAAGATGGCGCCGCCGGAGGCGCCGAAACCCTTGTTGAGCGAGGCGATGATGATGGTGCGGTCGGTGATGGCGCCGCCGAGTTCCTCCAGGACCAGGCCGCGGCCGTTCCGGCCGAGGGTGGAGATGCCGTGGGCCTCGTCGAAGTACAGGAACAGGCCGTACTTCTCCTGCAGCCGCAGCAGCTCCCGGACCGGGGCCTGGCCGCCGGTGCTGTAGACGCCGTCGGCGACGTAGGCGACCTTGGGGTGCCGCTTGCAGAGCTCCTCCAGCGCCGCGACGTCGTTGTGGGCGACGGTGACGATCTCGGCCTCGTCGGCGGCGGCCGCCTTCAGGGCGTTGAGGCAGAAGTGGGCGTTCTTGTCGAAGACCATCACCGGCGGGACGTCCTCGGTGAACAGCCCGGAGGCGACCAGCGGCAGGCTGGCCCAGGCGGCGACGGCGCAGGAGGCGGTGGTCACCGCCTCGACGTCGAAGAGTTCGGACAAGGCGGCCTCGGCGTCCTCCAGCGCGGGGAAGCGGATCCGCATCCGGGAGGTGGAGGTGTTCAGCGAACCCTCGGCCAGCACCGCGTCGGCCGCGGCCCTGACCAGCCGGGAGTCGGTGTCCAGACCGAGATAGGAGTAGGAGGACATGTTGACGAACTCGTGCCCGTCGAGCGTGCGGTGCCGGCCGTCGCCGAGGCCGGAGACGATCAGGCCGAACAGTCCGGCGCGGTCGGTGACGTCCCAGAAATCCCCGCTGATGCTGGCCAGCTTCTTTATATTCATATACGTATGCATGGTGGCGGTTCCTTACGCGTAAGAATGAAAGCCGCGGCCCGACTTGCGGCCGAGGATCCCGGCCTCGACCATGCGGGACAGCAGCGGCGGCGGCGCGTGCAGAGGTTGGCGGGACTCGGCGTGCAAGGCTTCGGCGATGGCGGCGACGACGTCCAGGCCGATGAAGTCGGCGAGCTTGAGCGGGCCCATCGGGTGCGCGCAGCCGGACTCCATGGCCTGGTCGACGCTCTCGGCCGAGGAGTATCCGGACTCGACCATGCGGATCGCGGCCAGCAGGTAGGGGATCAGCAGGGCGTTGACGACGAAGCCGCTGCGGTCGCCGACCGTCACCGGCTTCTTCCCGAGCGCCGTGACGAACTCCTCGGCGCGGCGGCACACGGACTCGTCGGTGAGCAGCGTCGGGATCAGCTCGACCAGGTCGAGCACCGCGACCGGGTTGAAGAAGTGGACGCCGAGCACCCGCCCGGGGTGCTGGACCACGCCGGCCAGCCGGGTGATGGACAGCGCGGAGGTCGTGGAGGCCAGGATCGCGTCGGGCTCGACGACCTTGTCCAGGGTGGAGAACACGGCCAGCTTCACGGCCTCGTCCTCGACCACCGCCTCCACCACGAGTTCGCGGTCGGCCAGGTCGCCGAGATCGGTGCCGACCGAGACGGCGGCCAGCGCCGCGTCCCGGCCCTCGGGGGTCAGCCGGCCCTTGGCGACCCGGCGGTCCAGGGAGGCCGCGAGGCGCCGGGGCGCCGACTCCAGCGAGGCCGGGCGGGAGACCGCGAGGCGGACGTCCAGTCCGTTCAGCGCGCAGAGCTCGGCGATCCCGGCGCCCATCGTGCCGGAGCCGACGACGCCGATCCGGGTGAAGCCGGCCAGGGCCCGCGTCGCGCGGGACGGGGTCGGCTCGGCCGACGCGGAAGTCGTCGGGACCGTTGTCGGAGCGGTCGTCGGGGCGGTTGTCGGAACACTTGTCGAAGCAGGCGTCGCAGTCGAAGCAGTCGTCGGGGCGGTCACCAGGTCACCTCCGCCACGGCCGCGGCCGCGCGCTCGGCGTCGCGTTTGGCGACCTCTTCGCGCACGATCGGTATGACGTAGCGTCCGAAGTCGATGGCGTCGCCGAGCAGGTCGTAGCCGCGCGCCGACAGGATGTCGACGCCGAGGTCGTAGTAGTCCAGCAGCGCCTGCGCGACGGTCTCCGGCGTCCCGACGAGCGCGTTGGAGTTGCCCGCTCCGCCGGTGACGGCCGCGGTCCGGGTCCACAGCGCGCGGTCGAACCGCTCGCCGCGCCCGGCGATCTCGATCAGCCGCTGCGATCCGGTGTTCTGCGGCGCCTCGCCGCGCAGCCGCCGGCGCTTGAGCTGGTCCGGTCCGCCGGCGGTCTTGCGCTGCTCGATGCGGTCCACGATCCGGTGCGCCTTCTCCCAGGCCAGTTCCTCGGTCGGCGCGATGATCGGCCGGAAGGCGACCTGGATGCGCGGGACGTCGCTGCGCCCGGCCGCCGCGGCGGCCGCCTTGACCGCCGCGATCTGCTCGGCGGTCTGCTCCAGCGGCTCGCCCCACAGGCAGTAGATGTCGGCCTCGGCGCCGCCGGCCCGGTAGGCGGCCGGCGACGATCCGCCGAAGGACACCGCCGGCCGCGGCTGCCGCACCGGGAACACGTCGCTGACGAAGTCGGCGAAATCGTAGTGCGCGCCCTGGTGGCTGAACGGCTCGTGCGAGGTCCAGGCCTGCTTCACGATGCCGATGTACTCGCGGGTGCGCTCGTAGCGGTCGTCCTTGGTCAGGAAGTCGCCCTCGCGGCCCTGCTCGGCGTCGTTGCCGCCGGTGATGAAGTGCACCGCGACCCGGCCGCCGCTGATCTGGTCGATGGTGGCGAAGACCTTGGCCGCGTAGGTGGGATAGGACAGGTTGGGGCGGTGCGCCAGCAGCAGTTCGACGGTCTCGGTGCGGGCCGCGATGTAGGCGGCGGCCGCGGCCGGGTCCGGGCTGGCCGAGCTGTAGGCGAACAGGATCCGGTCCCACCCCCACTCCTCGTGGGCGCGGGCCAGACGCAATGTGTAGTCCTTGTCGAAACTGGGTCCGACGCGAACCTTGGTCTCGGAGGCATCGCTGGTGGCGGCGATGCCGAGGAATTCCACGGGCATGGCGAGAAAGGCCTTTCGGCAAGGGCGGCATGGTGGGGCGCCGTGTGAAAGCGGACCTGATTGGCGAAGCAGAAGACCGACGATGCGGCCGCGGGGCGTCAGCGGCAACAGGAAGCCGACCACACCCGACAGAAGTCGATGTGGTCCCGGGTGACGAGCCGGACGCTGTTCACCCTTATTGAATATCAGCATTCGAAGACAGCCGTCAACAGGCAATCATGGGACCGTTCGCCGACAATGCTTTTCGGCGACCTTTTCTTTCCCTTTCCGAAGCAATTTCGGGAAACGGTTGACCGACTTTATCGAGCGCTGATAGAAATGGCGTGTGAACGTATCTGGATCCGCTGCTGAAACCGCCCCCGAAACGGCCCGGGAAACAACCCCGGAAACGGCCCCGGAAACAGCCTGGCGCGATTGGGCGGGACAGCGGGAGAAGTCGATCCGCTCCCCCTACGGATTCCTCGCCCTGGTGGCGACCGACTGGCTGGACGCCACCGAGGCCGACCTCGGCCTGGTCCCCGGACGGTGGTCCGCGGCCCCGGACGGCCGCGTGCGCGTGCGCGCCGGCGCGGCCGACGGCCTGCTGCTCGCCGACGAGCCGCTGGACGGCACCGCGGACCTGCGCCCGGACCTGGACCCCGAGCCGCAGACCCTGACCCACGGCGCGCGCCGCCTGGTGCCGATCGTGCGGGAGGGCCGCGCGGGCCTGCGGGTCTTCGATCCCTCCTCCCCCGCGCACGAGTCCTTCGACGGCATCGAGCTGTTCCCCTACGATCCCGGGCTCGCGGTCCCGGGTGTCTACACGCCCTACGACGCCGAGCGCGTCGAGCAGGTCCAGAACGCCGACGGCGCCGAGCGCGGCCTGGCGCTGGCCGGCGAGGTGGCCTTCGAGCTCGGCGGCGAGCGCCGCACGCTCGCGGTCTCGGCCACCCCGGCGGGCCTGAACGCCACCTTCGGCGATCTCACCAACGGCGCGGACACGTTCGGGTTCCGGTTCCTGGACCTGGCCGCGCCGGACGAGCAGGGCCGGGTCGAGGTCGACTTCAACCGCGCGTACCTGCCGCCGTGCGCCTTCACGGACCATTCGCTGTGCCCGCTGCCGCCGGTCGGCAACCGGCTGGCGGCGGCGGTCGCCGCCGGCGAGCGCCGGGCGGTGTTCCGGCGGTAGCGGTCCCGGTCCCGCGATCAGGACCGACGGCCTCGGCGGATAGGAGCGCCGAGGCCGTCCCGCGTTTCCGGCGCCCGCCTTCGCCGGAAGCCTCACAGCAGGGGTCGGACACACTCGGCGAAGGTGTAGGCCTCCTCCAGGTGCGGATACCCGGACAGGACGAAATCCTCGATGCCGGCGTCCCGGTACTCGGCGATCCGCGCCGCCACCTCCTCGTGGCTGCCGACCAGCGCGGTCCCGGCGCCCCCGCGCACCAGCCCGATGCCGGCCCACAGGTTCGGCGCCACAACCAGCCGGTCGCGGTCGCCGCCGTGCAGCGCCAGCATCCGCTGCTGGCCCACCGACTCCAGCGCGCGCAGCCGGGCCTGCCCGGCGGCGATCGCCGCGTCGTCGAGCCCGGCGATGAGCTGGTCGGCGGCCTGCCAGGCGGCTTCGGAGGTGTCCCGGCTCAGGACGTGGATGCGCAGTCCGAACCGGGTCTTGCGGCCCTGGGCGTCGGCCTTGTTCCGGACCCGGGCGATCTTCTCGGCGACCAGCGGCAGCGGCTCGCCCCAGGTGAGGTAGGTGTCGGCGTGCCGGGCGGCGACCTTCAGGGCGGCCTCGGAGGAGCCGCCGAAGAAGATCTCCGGGACCGGGTCCGGCGGCCGGCGCAGCTGGGACTCCAGGACGGTGTAGTAGGCGCCGTGGTGGTCGAAGGTGCGGCCGGACCAGGAGGCGCGCAGCACGTCCAGGAACTCCGAGGCGCGGGCGTAGCGCTCGTCGTGGTTCAGGCAGTCGCCGTAGGCGCGCTGCTCGGCGTCGCTGCCGCCGGTGACCACGTTCAGCAGCAGCCGGCCCCCGGACAGCCGCTGGAAGGTGGCCGCCTGCTGCGCGGCCAGGGTCGGGGCGATCAGCCCGGGGCGGAAGGCGACCAGGAACTTCAGGCGCCGGGTGGCGGCGAGCAGCGCGGAGGTGACGATCCAGGCGTCCTCGCAGTGCGCGCCGGTCGGGGTGAGGACGCCTTCGTAGCCGAGGCTGTCGGCGGCTTGGGCGAGCTGGGTCAGGTAGGGCAGGCTCGCGTCCCGGCCGCCGGGGGCCGGCGCGGCGTCGGACGCCCCGCCGATCCCGGTGCCGTGGACGGCGCCGCCCAGGCTCCGGCCGTCTCCTCCGGTGGGGAGGAACCAGAAGAAGGCCATGATGGGCTCCCTTGCGGGTGTGGTGGGTGGTCGGCGGGCGGCGGCCCGCCGACCTCGAACTGCTCAGGACAGCTCGGACTGCTCGGACAGCGCGAACTGCTCAGGACAGCTCGGACAGCTCGGACAGCTCAGGACGGCTCAGGAGTTGGTCAGCGGCAGCCCGGGCGGGTTGACCTGCGAGGTCGGCACCGCCTCGGTGGTCAGGTTCCAGGCCGTCAGCCACTTCTCGTAGTCCCCGTTGCTGATCAGGACGTTGATGGCGTCGGCGACCGGCTTGGCCAGGCCGCTGTCCTTCTTGGTGGTGGCGGCGATCAGGCCCTGCAGGGTGGCGCCGGCCCCGGAGTACTCGCCGGCGATGCGGGTCGGGGTCGGCGACTTCGCGGTCTGCGTCACCTGGTAGGCCACGCCGGGGTTGGGGCCGAGGTAGACGTCGATCTTGCCGGAGGTCAGCGCGAGCAGCGTGGAGTTGGCGTCCTGGTAGTACTTGACGCTGAAGTCCTGGCCCTCGGCGCGCAGCTTGGTCTGCCACTCCAGCAGGATCTTCTCCTGGTTGGTGCCCGAGCCCACGGCGATGGTCTTGCCGGCCAGCACGTGGTAGTCGCCGTTGAACTCCCAGGTGGTGCTCTTGAGCGCCTCGAAGCCCAGGTTGTCCTGCCGATAGCTGGCGAAGTCGTACTTCTCCTTGCGCTTCTCGGTGTCGGTGACGTTGGCGAAGGCGATGGCCTCCTTGCCGCTGTCGAGGCCGACGAACATGTTGTCCCAGGTGGCGTGGTCGAACGTGGGTTTGAGGCCGAGCACGCCGGCCACCAGCCGGGCCAGGTCCGGCTCGGAGCCGGTGAGGGTCTGCTGGTCGGAGCCGATGAAGTCCAGCGGCGGGGTGCCGGCCGGCAGGTCGCCGACCACGATCTTCAGCGTGCCGCTGTCGCGGATCGCGGCCGGCAGCTCGGCGCGGATCGCGTCCTGCTGGGCGACCATGATGTCGACGGGGTTCGCGGCGCCGTTGGACACCGCGCCGACGTGCACGACGGTCGAGCCGGCGGCGGCCGGGGCGCTGTCGGGCTTCTTGTCCGAGGACGAGGCGCCGCTGGAGCACGCGGAGGCGGACAGCAGGACTATGGCGGCGGCGGCCGGGGCGGCGAGCCGGAGGAGCTTGGCGGACATCGGTTTCTCCACGGGGGTGAATGGGGCGGTGGGGCGTCGGGGAACGGGGTTGTTCGCCCGGACTGTCGGAGAGAGCTGTCGGAGATCTGTCAGGGTTCTGTCAGGGAGCTGTCAAGCAGGGGGTCGGGAGAGCTGTCACAGCACCTTGCTGAGGAATTCGCGGGTCCGCGGGTGTTCGGGGTGGTCCAGGACCCGCCGCGGCGGACCCTGTTCGACGATCCGGCCGGCGTCCATGAACACGACGGTGTCGGCGGCCTCGCGGGCGAAGCCGATCTCGTGTGTGACCACGATCAGCGTCGTGCCGGTCCCGGCCAGGTCCTTCATCACGGCCAGCACCTCGCCGACCAGTTCCGGGTCCAGCGCCGAGGTCGGCTCGTCGAACAGGATCAGTCCGGGGCGCAGGGCCATCGCCCGCGCGATCGCCACCCGCTGCTGCTGCCCGCCGGACAGCCGGCCCGGGTAGGCGTCGAGCTTGTCGGCGAGTCCGACCAGGGTCAGCAGCTCCGCCGCGCGCTCGCGGGCCTCGGACTTGCTGGCCCGGCCGGTCGCGGCCGGCGCGGCTGCCACGTTCTCCAGCGCGGTGAGGTGCGGGAACAGGTTGAAGCTCTGGAAGACGAAGCCGATCTCGGCCCGCTGGGCCAGGATCGCGCGCTCGGGCAGTTCCCGGAAATGGTCCTTCTGCTGGCGCACGCCGATCAGCTCGCCGTTCACCCGGACATAGCCCGCGTCGGGCTTCTCCAAGTGGTTGATGGTCCGCAGCAGGGTGGACTTGCCGGCGCCGGAGGGACCGATGACGACCGTGACGTGCCCGGGGCACACGGTCAGGTCGACGCCGTCCAGGACCCGGTTCGCGCCGAACGACTTCGTCACGCCGCGGATCTCGACGGCGGCCGCGATGCCGGCGGGAACGGCATCGGTGACCGGGGCCGCGTCGGTGACCGGAACTGCATCCCTGATCGGGACCGCATCGGCCACGGGAATGGCGTCGGTGATCGGAACGGCGTCGGTGGTGGGCACGGCGTCGGCGGCCCCGGTGGCGGCGGTCATGGCCGCACCGCCGGGTTCAGCCGCCGCTCGACGAAGTGCTGGACGATCGAGACCAGGCTGGTCAGGATCACGTACCAGGCGGTCGCCACCAGCAGCAGCGGCACCACGTCGCCGGGATAGGTGCTGCTCATGGTCTGCACCTGGCCGAACAGGTCCAGCAGGGAGACGTAGAACACCAGCGAGGTGCCCTTGATCAGCCCGATCAGCTGGTTGACGTAGGCCGGGACGATCGCGCGCAGCGCCTGCGGCAGCACGATCCGGCGGAAGCGGTACCAGCGCGGCAGGCCGAGCGCGGCGGCCGCGGCGCGCTGGCCGTCGTCCACCGACAGGATGCCGCCGCGCACCACCTCGGCGGCGTAGGCGGCCTCGTTCAGGCTCAGCCCCACCGTGGCCACCACCAGCTCGGTGGCCAGCTTGTTCTCGTCGAAGTGGAACAGGCCGGGGCCGAACGGCACGCCGATGCTCAGCGTCTTGTACAGGGCGCTGAAGTTGAACAGGACCAGCAGCACCACGATCAGCGGCACCGAGCGGAACACCCAGATGTACAGCCAGCTGACGGTCCGCAGCACCGGGTTCGACGAGAGCCGGGCCACCGCCAGCACCACGCCGCCGAGCAGGCCCAGGACCGCCGACAGCGCCGTGACCTCCAGCGTCACCCACAGCCCGCGCACGATCACCGGCCGGGCGAACCAGTAGCCGAACCGGCCCCACTGGTAGAACGGGTTGGTCGCCAGCCCGTGCACGAACTGCGCGGCCAGCACCACCACGACGGCGGTGGCCAGCCACCGCCCGGGATGGCGCAGCGGCAGCACCCGCTGGGCGCTCAGGTCCGGTGGTGGCGCGCCGGCCGTGACGACCTCACCCGTCACGGCATCGACACTGGTCATGTCAGTCCTTCCCAGAACCATCAGCTATCTCAATTGTCCCTATCGGGGGGATAGGGATTAAAGCTGTTAGCATCCAGACGTGCAGATCTCGGCGAAAGCGGACTACGCGGTGCGGGTCATGTTGGAGTTGGCCGCCCACGGGCCCGAACTCGTGAAGTCGAACATCCTCATCGATCACCAGGGGCTGCCCCGCAAGTTCGTCGAGACGATCCTGGTGGACCTGCGCCGCGCCGACCTGATCCGCAGCCACCGCGGCGCCGACGGCGGCTACACGCTGGCCCGGCCGGCCTCGGCGATCTCGGTGGGGCAGATCGTCCGGGCCATCGACGGCCCGCTGGCCGAGGTGCGCGGCCTGCGCCCGGACGAGTGCGAGTACACCAACGCCGCCGCGCACCTGGCCGACGTCTGGGTGGCCGCCCGGGCCGCGCTGCGCAAGGTGCTGGACGAGACCAGCCTGGCGCACGTGCTGGCCGGCAAGCTCCCGGCGCACGTCCGGCGGATGGCCGAGTCGCCCGAGGCCTGGCTGCCCCGGTGACCCGGCCCACCCGCCGTCCGTCCACCGCCGGCGGCTACAGGTTCGGCGTCGGGTTGACCTGCGAGGACGCCAGCGCGGTGTCGGCCACCCCCCACTTGGCGAAGATCTTCGCGTAGCTGCCGTCGGCGATCAGGGCGTTGACGGCGTCGGACACCGCCTTGGCCAGCGGCGAGCCCTTGGCCACCACCACCCCGACCGGCGTGGAGCTGATCTGGCCCAGGAACTTGGTGTCCGGCACGTGCACGGCGTCGTACTTCAGGCTGAGCGTGGGCCCGAAGTAGATGTCGATCTTGCCGTTGCCCAGGCCCAGGAAGATCGGCGCGGAGTCGGCGAAGTACTGCACCTTGTAGGGGTCCTTGCCGGCCGCGGAGCACTTCGAGGCGCCGTCGGTGAGGATCTGCTGGAAGGTGGAGCCGGGGCTGGTGGCCACGTTGTAGCCGCACAGGTCGGTCAGCGTGGCGACCTTGTCCGTCTTGACGCTGGAGGCGCCCAGGAACGACTGGCCGTCGGTGAGGTAGGTGGCGAAGTCGACGATCTGCTCGCGCGCCTTGGTCACGCCGAAGTTGCCCCAGCCGACGTCGTACTTGCCGTTCTGGGTCCCCGGGATCAGGGTCTGGAACGTGCCGTACTGGGTGTCCCAGGTGACGCCGAGCTTCTTGGCTATCGCGTTGCGCAGGTCCACGTCCAGGCCGACCTCCTTGCCCGAGCCGTCGATGCCGGCGTGCGGCAGCCCGGACTGCCCGGTGGTCTTCGTCGTGCCCAGCAGCAGCGTGCCGCGCGCCGCGATGGCGGCCGGCAGCTCGGCCTTCAGCGCCGGATCGGCCTGCACCGCGGACACCACGTCCTCGGTCGGGATCGCGGTCGAGGCCGCGCCGGGAGTGGCGGAGCTGCCGGCGGCGGCGGCCGGGGCGCCGGCCGCGGCCGGCTTGCCGTCGGCCGGCCCGGCCTTGGACGCCGAGCCGCAGGCCCCGGCCAGGAGCACAGTGGCGGCGGCGAGCACGGCGAGGGGGACGGCGGCGAAGGTCGGTCGGCGACCGGGGCGCCCGAGGGTCGTCACGGGAATGGTCCTTTCAGGACTGCTACAAGGGGTGGTGGGACAGGTTGTGAAACGGGTTATAAAACAGCGGACAGGAAGGCCTGGGCCCGCTCGTTGCTCGGCCGGTCCAGCACGTCGGCCGGCGCACCGGACTCGACGATGCGCCCGGCGTCCAGGAAGACCGCGGTGTCGGCGACCTCGCGGGCGAATCCGATCTCGTGGGTGACGACGATCATCGTCATCCCGGTCCGCGCCAGGTCCCGGATGACCGCCAGCACCTCGCCGACCAGCTCCGGGTCCAGCGCCGAGGTCGGCTCGTCGAACAGCAGCAGCCGCGGCTCCATGGCCAGCGCGCGGGCGATGGCCACCCGCTGCTGCTGCCCGCCGGACAGCTCGCGCGGGTAGGCGCTCTCGCGCCCGGCCAGGCCGACCCGGGCCAGCAGGTCGCGGCCGCGCTCGGCGGCGGCGGCCTTGGCCAGGCCGCGCACCGCGACCGGGGCCTCGACCAGGTTCTCCAGGACGGTCAGGTGCGGGAACAGGTTGAACTGCTGGAAGACCATGCCGACCTGGGCCCGCTGCCGGGTGACGGCGCGGGAGGGGAGCTCGTGCAGCCGGCCCGCGTGGTGCCGGTAGCCGATGATCTCGCCGGCCACCTCCACGAACCCGGCGTCCGGCCGCTCCAGGTGGTTCACGCAGCGCAGCAGCGTCGACTTGCCGGAGCCGGAGGGCCCGAGCAGCACCGTCACCGAGCCCTCGGGGACGTCGAGGTCCACGCCGTCGAGCACGCGGTGCGTGCCGAAGCTCTTGCGCAGGCCCCGGATCCGGACCAGCGGGCGCGGCGTCCCGGCGGTCATGACGGGCTCCCGGCGGTGCGCGCGGTGCGGCCGAACAGCGGGAGGTTGTTCCGGAACAGGTCCCCGAAGCCGCCGCCCCGGCGGTTCGACCCGCGGGCGTAGCGGCGCTCCACGAAGTACTGCCCGATCGAGAGCAGCGTGGTCAGGATGATGTACCAGATGGTGGCCACCAGCAGCAGCGGGATGATCTGGAAGTTCTCGTTGTAGATGAGCTGCGCGGAGTACAGCAGGTCCTGGACCGCGATGACGCTGACCACCGAGGTCGCCTTCAGCATCCCGAGCAGCAGGTTCCCCGAGGCCGGGACGATCGCCGGCATCGCCTGCGGCAGCACCACGCGCCGGAAGATCCGGCGCTGGCGCAGGCCGAGCGCCTGCGCCGCCTCGACCTGGCCGGCCGGCACCGCCAGGATCCCGCCCCGGATGATCTCGGCGGACAGCGCCGCGACCTCCAGGCTCAGCGCCACGTAGGCCGCCAGCAGGCCGCTGAACAAGTGCGCGGTCTTGAAGGACGCGAACTCCGGGCCGAACGGGATGCCGAGCGACAGCCGCGGGTACAGCGAGGCCAGCTCGTACCAGAACAGCAGCTGGACCAGGACCGGCACCGAGCGGATCAGCCAGACGAACCCGAAACTCAGGCTCTTGAGGATCGGGTTCCGCGACAGCCGCGCGGCGGCCAGCCCGACGCCGAACACGTAGCCGGTGGCCAGGACGGCCCCGGTCAGCCAGACGGTGAGCTCCAGGCCGCGCACGATCGAGCTCTCGAAGAAGTAGCTGCGGACTTCCGGCCACTCGAAACGGTGGTTGGTGATCAGGGTGTTGACCAGCATCGCGGCCAGCACCAGCAGCACCGCGGCCGAGAGCCACTGCCCGGGCCGGCGCAGCGGGACCAGGCGGGCGGCCAGCAGCTGCTCGTCGGTCGGAGCGGCGGCGTTCGCGACTGTCGGCGCGGCTATCGGTGCGGCTGTCGGTGCGGCGGCGGTCGCGGCTATCGGCGCGGTGACGGCCGCAGTGGCGATGACGGGCTCGACAGCGGTCGCGGTGGCCGACTCAGTGGCGGTCGCGGTCGCGGTCGTGGTCGCACTGGCGGTCGCAGTGGCGGTCGTGGTCGCGGTGGCAGTCGCGGCAGCGGCGTCGGCCGGTGGAGCCGGGCGCGGGTCGGGCGCGGAGGGCGCGTCGGGTACTGCGGACGGCGGCGTGATCCGGTCGGATACGTCAGAGGTCATGGTGGATGCCTTCGATTACGCCGCGACGACGGCGGGCGCGCAGAAAACGGGAAGGGACGGCGGGGGTACCCGGTCAGCGGACCGGGGCGGCGCCGGAACACAGTGCGCTGTTGACGCGGAGCAGGTCGACATGGCGCCGCAGGACCCGGAGCCGGGAGTATCGAGCGTGCATCGCGGGTCACCTCGCCTTCGTGCGGACCGTCCGGATCTCCCCTGTCGAGATCATGTCTATCGGACAGGTGGAGTTTGGGTACGGTCCTCAGCATGCCAACAAAGACCGCTGATGCGTCAGCCCTGTCTCACGTTCTGGACAACCCGGGCCGCGCGTCCCTGCTCGGCCCGCATGCCCGCTTCGCCGAATCGGTCGGCGCCGTCCTGCGCTACCACCCCGAGGTCTCAGTGTTCGTGTCGCTGCCGCCGGATCCCGGCGAGCAGGACTGGCGGGACGCGGCCGAACTGCTCGGCCCCGGCGGCTTACTGCCCACCGGCGGCGACGCCCCCACGCCGCCCCCGGGCTGGGACCGGGTGCTGCACATCCCCGGCGTGCAGCTGGTCGACGAGAGCCTGCGGGCCGAACCCGACGCCGAGGCCGTGCGCCTGGGGCCCTCGGACGTGCCGGAGATGCTCGCGCTGGTCGAGCACGCCAAGCCCGGCCCGTTCCTGACGCGCACCGTCGAACTGGGCACCTACTTGGGGATCCGCCGCGAAGGCCGGCTGATAGCGATGGCCGGCGAGCGGCTGCACCCGCCGGGCTGGACCGAGATCAGCGCCGTGTGCACGCACGCCGACTTCCGCGGCCAGGGCCTGGCCACGCGGCTGGTCCGGGCGGTCGCGCACGGCATCCGCGAGCGCGGCGAGACGCCGTTCCTGCACACCGGCGCCGAGAACGTCAACGCCATCCGGCTCTACGAGTCGATCGGCTTCCGACTCCGGCGCACGGTCACCTTCGCCGCCTACCGGGTGCCGGACGAGCGCTGAACCCCGGGCGCGGGACCCGCGTCCGCCGAAGCCCGTCAAAGCCCGCCGAAGCCCGGCGCCGCGAACGCCGCACCGCGAACGCCGGGCTTCGCCACCGGCCCCGTCCACGTTCCGGCGCCGCACCGGTCCGTGATCCGAGACGGGTGCGGGCGATCTTCTTGACGTTCTCCGAACGTGCTCTACTATCCCCACTAGATCGATAGGGATTCTGCCGCGGGTGTCCGGCTTCGGGCCGCACCGGCGGCCCAGTTCGCGTCCCCCCGTGCCGTCAGAAAGCGATTCCGCGCATGTCTGTTGACCCCTTGCTGCATTTGGCCGTCGCTCTCGACGGCGCGGGCTGGCACCCGGCCGCCTGGCGCGCGCCGGACGCCCGCCCCCGGGAGCTGTTCCGGGCCCGGTACTGGGCGGATCTGGTGGCCGAGGCCGAGGCCGGGCTGCTGGACTTCGTGACCATCGAGGACTCCTTCGGGGTGCAGAGTTCGGCCTTCAACGAGGTCGACGACCGGATCGACCAGGTCCGGGGCCGGCTGGACGCGGTGCTGATCGCCGCGCGGGTGGCGCCGGTGACCGAGCGGATCGGCATCGTGCCGACCGCGGTGTCCACGCACACCGAGCCGTTCCACGTCTCCAAGGCGATCGCGTCGCTGGACTACGCGGCCACCGGCCGGGCCGGGCTGCGGGTGCAGCTGTCGGCGCGGCAGTACGAGTTCGCGCTGTTCGGCCGCCGGACCCAGCAGCCGATCAGCTTCGAGGACATCAACACCCCCGAGGTGCAGGCGCGGATGGCCGAGCACTTCACCGAGGCCGCCGACTACGTCGAGGTGGTGCGGCGGCTGTGGGACAGCTGGGAGGACGACGCGGAGATCCGCGACGCGGCCACCGGCCGGTTCGTCGACCGGGCCAAGCTGCACCACATCGACTTCGAGGGCGAATGGTTCGACGTGCGGGGCCCGTCGATCACGCCGCGTCCGCCGCAGGGCCAGCCGGTGGTGACCGCGCTGGGCCACGACACCATCCCCTACCGGCTCATCGCGCGCGCCGCCGACGTGGGGTTCATCACGCCCCACGACCGCGAGCAGGCGAGGGCGATCGTCGAGGAGATCCGCGCCGAGCAGGAGAGCGCGTGCCGCACGGCCGAGACGCTGCATGTGTTCGGCGACGTCGTGGTGTTCCTCGACGACACGGCGCAGGCCGCGCAGGAGCGCCGGGCGTGGCTGGACGAGCTGGCCGGGCAGGAGTACGCGAGCGATGCGTACATCTTCGCCGGCACCGCCTCGGAGCTGGCCGATCTGCTCGCCGACTGGCGGCACGCGGGGCTGAGCGGCTACCGGCTGCGGCCCGCGGCACTGCCGCACGATCTGGAGCAGATCACGCGCCGGCTGGTGCCCGAACTGCAGGCGCGCGGCCTGTTCCGCACCGCGTACGAGGCCACGACCCTGCGCGGCCACCTGGGCCTGCCCCGCCCCGTCAACCGCTACGCCGCCGACTCCGCCCTCGCGGCGGTGTGAGAAAGGCCCATGACCATGAGCAAGCCCATCAAGCAGATCCACCTCGCCGCGCACTTCCCCGGCGTGAACAACACCACGGTGTGGAGCGATCCGGCGGCCGGCAGCCACATCGAGTTCGAGTCCTTCAAGCGGTTCGCCCGGACCGCCGAGCGGGCCAAGTTCGACTTCTTGTTCCTGGCCGAGGGCCTGCGGCTGCGCGAGCAGGGCGGGAAGATCTACGACCTGGACGTGGTCGGGCGGCCCGACACCTTCACGGTGCTGACGGCGCTGGCCGCGGTGACCGAGCGGATCGGGCTGACCGGCACCATCAACTCGACGTTCAACGAGCCGTACGAGGTGGCGCGGCAGTTCGCGTCGCTGGACCACCTGTCCGACGGCCGGGCCGCGTGGAACGTGGTGACCTCGTGGGACGCGTTCACCGGTGAGAACTTCCGGCGCGGCGGCTACCTGGCCGCGGAGGACCGGTACGCCCGCGCCGAGACGTTCCTGCGCACCGCGTGGGAGCTGTTCGACTCCTGGGACGGCTACGAGATCGTCGCCGACAAGGAGTCCGGGGTCTTCCTGTCGGACCCCAGGGCCGGCACCTTCGAGCACCGGGACCGGCACTTCGACATCGCGGGCCGGTTCAACGTGCCGCGCTCGCCGCAGGGGCGGCCGGTGATCTTCCAGGCCGGGGACTCCGACGCCGGCCGGGAGTTCGCGGCCTCGGCCTCCGACGCCATCTTCGGGCGGCACAGCACGCTGGAGGCGGGCCAGGCCTTCTACTCCGACGTCAAGGGCCGGCTGGCCCGGTACGGGCGGGCGCACGAGGACCTGCTGATCCTGCCGGCGGCGACGTTCGTGCTCGGCGACACCGACGCCGAGGCGCAGGAGCTGGCGCACGAGGTGCGGCGGGCGCAGGTGAGCGGGCAGACCGCGATCAAGCACCTGGAGCAGCTGTGGAACCGGGACCTGAGCGGCTACGACCCGGACGGGCCGCTGCCGGAGATCGACCCGGACGTCTCCGGGGAGTCGATCAGCAAGGGCCGGGCCGCCGACCGGCTCTACCGGGACCGGATCGCGGTGGCGAACGAGTGGCGGGAGGAGGCGGCGGCGAAGAACCTGTCGATCCGGGAGTTGATGATCGAGAAGTCGGCTCCGCAGTCGTTCATCGGGTCGGCCGAGACCGTGGCCACCCGGATCGACGAGCTGGTGCAGGCCGACGCCGCCGACGGGTTCATCCTGGTGCCGCACATCACGCCCGGCGGCCTGGACGGGTTCGCCGACACGGTGGTGCCGATCCTGCAGGAGCGGGGGCGGTTCCGCACCGAGTACACGGGCACGACGCTGCGCGACCACCTCGGGCTGGGGCAGCCGCGCAGCGACCGGTATCCGGACCGGTCGGCGGCGGCGCGGAGCGCCGAGGCCGCTGAAGCCGCCGAGGCAGCGGCGGTTGCCCAGGACACCGAGGCCGCCGGGGCTGCGGCGGAGACAGCCGGGGCGGCGTCGTGAAGTTCCTGACCATATCCCTGATCGTCCACGCCCCGGACCCGACCACCGGCGTCCAGGTGTCGACGAACGAGCGGTTCCGGCAGGTGGTCGACGCCGCCGTGCTGGCCGAGGAGCTGGGATTCGACGGGTTCGGCGTGGGCGAGCGGCACGAGCGGCCGTTCATCTCCTCCTCGCCGACCGTCGTGCTCAGCCACATCGCGGCCCGGACCAGCCGGATCAAGCTGTTCACCGCGGTGACGACGCTGAGCCTGCTGGACCCGGTGCGGGCGTACGAGGACTACGCGACGCTCGACCACCTGTCCGGCGGCCGGCTGGAGCTGATCATCGGCAAGGGCAACGGTTCGGCGCAGCGGGAGCTGTTCCACGTGACGCCCGAGGACCAGTGGGACCGCAACGCCGAGTCCTACGAGCTGTTCCGGCGGATCTGGCGCGAGGACAAGGTGACGGCGTCGGCGCGGTTCCGGCCGGCGCTGAAGGACGCCGAGGTGTGGCCGCGGCCGTTCCAGCAGCCGATCCGGGTGTGGCACGGCAGCGCGACGTCGAAGGAGTCGGTGGACCTGGCGGCGCGCTACGGCGATCCGCTGTTCTCGGCCAATGTCACCAACCCGATCGAGCCGTACGCGGAGCTGATCCGGTACTACCGCGAGCGGTGGGCGTTCCACGGCCACGACCCGGCGCAGGCCGTGGTCGGGGCCGGGACGGCCGGGTTCTACACGGCCGCCACCTCGCAGGAGGCGCTGCGCGGGTTCGCCCCGGTGTTCGCCGGACACCTGGCGATGCACAAGCGGCTGGGCATCGAGCCGGTGTTCCCGACGCTGGAGGACTTCGTCGAGCGCAGCTCGGCGCTGATCGGCAGCCCGCAGCAGATCATTGAGAAGGTCCACCGGTACCACGAGCAGTTCGGGCACTCGGTGCTGCACCTGCAGGCCGAGCCCTCCGGCCTGAGCGAGGCGGAGCACCGGGCCTCGCTGGAGCGGTTCCAGGCGGAGGTCGCGCCGGAGCTGCGGCGGACCATTCCCGATCCGCCGTGGGGGTGGGACGCGCGGCCGCAGGACGCCGACAGCCTGTCCGGGTCCGGGGCCGGGGCCGGGGCCGATCCGGTGGCCGACGCGCGCGGTGTCTTCGTCGCGGACGCGCCGCCGGCGGCGCCCGGGTCCGGATCCGCCACCACTCCCACCGCGGCCCCTTCGGCGAACGCGCCGGAGCGGTCCGCCCAGCACCTCGTCCCATCCTCGCAAGGAGCCTGATCCGCCATGGCCAACACTCCGCTCGCCGTCCTCGACCTGGTCCCGGTCAGCTCCGGTTCCACCGCCTCGCAGGCCCTGCACAACAGCATCGACCTGGCCCGGCAGACCGAGAGCTTCGGCTACGCGCGCTACTGGTTCGCCGAGCACCACCTCAACCCCGGCGTGGCCGGCACCAGCCCGGCGGTCGTGCTGGCGCTGACCGCCGCCGCCACGTCCACCATCCGCCTGGGCTCCGGCGCGGTCCTGCTCGGGCACCGCACGGCGCTGTCCACCGTCGAGGAGTTCGGGCTGCTCGACGCCCTGTACCCGGGGCGGTTCGACCTCGGCCTCGGCCGCTCCGGCGGCGGCCGCGTACCGACCGCTGTCCGCGAGCCGGCGCTGGTCGGCCCGGCCTCCGCCGTCGTCGACGGCTACACGCCCAACGGGCTGCGGATCCCCGCGAAGTTCGACTTCACGCCGCTGCTGAAGTCGCCCCGGTTCGTGCTGCACAAGACCCTGCTCCAGCAGCCGGGCGCCGACACCCCGGACTACGTCGACCAGATCGCCGACATCCTGGCGCTGCTGGCCGGCACCTACGTCGACGGCAACGGCCAGGAGGCGCACGTGGTCCCCGGCGAGGGGGCCGACCTCCAGCTGTGGATCCTGGGCAGCAGCGGCGGGGCCAGCGCCGAGGTGGCCGGCGCCAACGGGCTGCGGTTCGCGACGAACTACCACGTCAGCCCGGCGACCGTGCTGGAGGCGGCCGAGGGCTACCGGGCCGCGTTCCGGGCCTCCGACGAGCTCGCCGCGCCGTATGTGAGCGTGTCCGCCGACGTGGTCGTCGCCGAGACCGAGGAGCAGGCGCGGGAGCTGGCCTCCGGGTACGGGCCGTGGGTGCGCAGCATCCGCACCGCCGAGGGCGCGATCCCGTTCCCGACGCCGGAGGAGGCGCGCGCCATCGAGTGGACGGCGGCGGACCGCGAACTGGTCGCCGACCGGGTCCAGACGCAGTTCGTCGGCACCGCGGCGCAGGTCGCCGACCAGCTGGAGATCCTGCGCGACGCGGTGGCCGCCGACGAGCTGATCGTCACCACCATCACGCACGACCACGCCGACCGGGTCGCCTCCTACCGGCTGCTCGCCGAGGAGTGGCGGCGCCGGGCGTGACCGGCACCGGGCCCGCGCCCCGCCGGGCCCGGCGCCGTGGCGGCCCGGTCCCGCGCCGGCTCGGGACCGTCGGCCGACAGGCCGGCGGTCCCACGGCGACGGACCGGTGCCGCCGGTCCGGCCCACCGTCCGGGCCGGACCCGATCAGCATGGAACAGGAGAACACCGTGACCCAGACCCCCGCGACTGTTGAGGCGGTCCGCTCCTCCAAGGAGCTCCGCCGCGTCTTCTCCGCCTTCCCGACCGGCGTGACCGCCGTCGCCGCCCTGGTCGACGGCCGCCCGGTGGGCCTGGCGGCCAACTCGTTCACCTCGGTGTCGCTGAGCCCGGTCCTGGTATCGGTGTGCGCCGACCTGAAGTCGGCCACCTGGCCGCTCCTGCGCGGCAGCGCCCGCCTGGGCATCAGCATCCTGGCGGCGCACCAGGAGCAGGTCTGCCGCCAGCTCTCGTCCAAGTCCGCCGACCGCTTCGCCGCTGTGGACTTCCGCGCCACGGCCGACGGAGCGGTCTTCGTCGAGGGCGCCAGCGCCTGGCTCGACTGCTCGATCCAGGACGTGTTCCCGGCCGGCGACCACGACATCATCGTGTTCCGCGTCCACGACCTCGACGACGATCCGGCGGTGGCGCCGCTGGTGTTCCACTCCAGCGGTTTCCGCAGCCTGGAGGGATGAGGCGCAGCGGCGCACCGGCGCCGCGAAGATCGCCACGGTGACCTGCCGCCGGTCGGGGCGGTCCATGCCGCACCAGTGCGGCATGGACCGCCCCGACCGGCGCTGCCATGCTGAAGAGGTGTCCGGATTCGGTCGGCCCGCCGCGGCGGGGCCGGGGGCGGATCTGCACCGGCGGATGGACCGGATCGTGGTGGGCGTGGTGGTGCTCGCCCGGGTCACGGTGCTGGGGATCGTGGTGCCGAGTGTCGCCGCCGGCGTGCAGCAGAACTCTTATACCAATGTCCTGATGGCTTCGGCGGCGTACGCGGCGGTCGCGCTGTTCGGGGCGCTGCTGATCGCGTTGGCGGTCCGGACGGTACGCAGACCTCTGCTGCCGGCGTGGGTGATGGCGGCCGACGTGGCGCTGCTGAGCACCGCCATGATCCTGCTGCCGCGCGCGGTGACCCCGCAGTATCTGACGGCGGCGCCGAATCCGGACCTGGAGCCGGTGATGGTGGTCGTCGGGGTGACGGTGGCGCTGGTGACCACGTCGGCCCGGTGGACGGCGGTCGCGTGCACGGTGCTGGGTGCGAGCTACGTGTTCGGGGTGGCGACGCGGATCCACACGACGTCCGGGGTGTGGTCGAGTCTGAGCCCGGCCCTGTGGATGTTCTCGACCGCCGGGTGCTGCGCGGTGTTCATCCGAGGGCTGCGCGCGACCGCGGACGCGGTGGAGACCGCGAACCGGCAGCTGATGGCGCAGCGCGAGCAGTTGGCCGCCGACCGCGCCGACGAGCAGGCCCGGCGCCGACACTTCCGTGAGCAGGTCCGACGCCATCGGGCCCTGCACGACGGACCGCTGCGGATCCTGACCGCGATCGCCGGGCCGGGGCCCTTGGGACACCACGACGAACGAGCCCGCCGACAGTGCGCGATCGCGGCCAATGTGCTGCGCGGCACGACGCCCGACGGTCCGCACGGGACGCTGACGGACCTGTCGCTGGCACTGGTCGAGGCGGCGGCGGACAGCGCGGCGGCGGGGCTGCGGGTGGAGTACCACTTCGCCGGGCTGCCGGACGACCTGCCCGAGGCGGTGGTCGGCGCGTTCGCGTCGGCGAGCGCGGAGGCACTGGCGAACGTCGCGGAACACGCGGGGGTGAGCCGCGCGCGGGTGACGGCGCTGGCGGGCAGCGGCATGCCTCATCAAGACCCTGATGCGACCGGCCGGCCGGCGGTCACCGTGGCGATCGTCGACCAGGGCAAGGGCTTCGACGACGCGGTCACGGAGCCGGGCTACGGCATCCGCAACAGCATCGTCGCGCCGATGCGGGAGGTCGGCGGCGACGCGGCGGTGGACAGCCATCCCGGGCAGGGGACGCGCGTGGACCTGCGGTGGCCGGCGTGAGCGGGACCGATGCCGCGAACGAGAGCGGCGGTGCCGGTACCGGCACCGGCACTCGTACCGGCACTGGCAGCGGCACCGGCGCCGGCGCCGGCGCCTCCGGCGGCGTGATCCGCGTCGCCGCCGTCGACAACGACCGCCTGGTCCCGGCCGCGCTCCGGGCGCTGCTCGCCGGCCATCCCGACCTCGCCCTGGTCCGGGCCTGCACCGGCGTCGCGGAGTACCTGGGCTCCGGCACCGCGGCCCGGGTGGTCCTGCTGGACCTGATGCTCGAGGACGGCAGCCTCCCCGCCGACAATGTCAGGGCCCTGTGCGGCGACGGGGCGTTGGTGCTGGTGCTGTCGGTCCACGGCGAGCGCCGCCACGTCCGGGCCACGATCCGCGCCGGCGCGTCCGGCTACCTGGTCAAGGACGACGACGCCGACAAGCTCGCCGACGCGATCCGCACCGTGCACGCCGGCGGTCTGGCCCTCACCACCGACCTGATCAGCCTGATCGCCGACGACCCGCCGGCCCTGTCCGAGCAGGAGCATCAGGCGCTGTTCCTCTACGGCACCGGCAGCACCCTGGCCGCGACCGCCCGCCGCATGGGCATCTCGATCTCGGCCGTCCGCTCCTACCTGGAGCGGATCCGGGCCAAGTGGGCCTGCGCCGACGAGCCGGTGGACGACGTCAGGGACCTGATCCACGAGTATCCGCCGGCGAGCCGTTTCCCGCGACCCGCCCGGGGATCGGGCGTTCCGCCCCCGGCTTCGCCGGACCCGTGACCGGCCCGGAAACCACGCTCCTCCCGCCCCGGCGACCGGACCGGCGCGCCGCCCGATCGCCGACTCCTGAGATGATCGATGACGCACCGCGCCCGCCGCAGGCGTGACCGGCGCGGCCGGTGTCGTCCACCGACTCCTCAGAACGGGATGCCAGCAGTGACCCTGACCGACGACCAGTCCCCGCCCGCACCGCCGATCCGGTTGGTCGACCTCAGAACCGCGCGAGCCGTCCACGGCGAGGCGGTGGACCGGATAGCCGCCCTGCTGACGCTCGGCGACCCGTTGGCCGACGCCGTGGTCGCCGAGCTGGCAAGCCTGGGCGCCGAGGGTCGGAGCGCCCTGGAGCAGGGGCTGGCCGAGGGGCTGGCCGCGGTGGAGGAGCCGCCGGCCGCCGTCGGCGCCCTGCTCGGCGATCTGGAGCAGCGGCCCGCCTGGACCGTCGACGGCGATCTGGCCGACGGCGACCGGGCCACGCAGGCGATTCCGCCGCCGTGGGACGTCGTCGCGTTCGCCGCGGTCTCGATGACGCACGTCTACGCCTCGCCGGCGATAGCCCGGCTGCTGGCCGGCACCGGGGAGCTGACCGCGGGCGCGAGCGCGGCGCGCCGGCTGGCCGCGACCGGGGCCTGGCGGTCGGCCGCGGTGCTGCCCGGCGGCCTGGAGCGCGGCGCGCCGGGGTACGTCGCGACCGTGCGGGTGCGGCTCATGCACGCCCGCGTCCGGGCCCAGGCGCTGCGCGACGGCTGGGACGTCCAGCAGTGGGGCGTCCCGATCAACCAGGCCGACCTGGCCCGGACCTGGCTGGCGTTCACGATCCTGCCGTTCCGGTGCCTGTCCGACGTCGTCGGGATCGGCCTCAGCGCGGCCGAGGAGCGCCATCTGTACCGGTACTGGCGCCACATCGGACGGCTGCTGGGGCTCGACGACTCGGTGATCGCGCCCATCGACGGCCACGACGAGGCGGCCCGGCTGCTGGACCTGCTCGACATGACGACCGGGCGCCCGGACGACAACAGCCGGGCCCTCACCGAGGCGCTGTTCGCGGTGACGTCCCACGCCCTGGCGCAGAACCCGGATCCGGCCCTGTCGCCGGCCGCGTGGCGCGACGTGCTCGGCGCGACGGCGCGGGCGTCCCTGGGCGACGAACTCGCCGACGGGCTGGGAATCCCGGCGGGCGCGGCCGACGACTTCCTGCCGCTGATCGCGCACGGCCAGGCCGCGGCGCGGCGGATCCAGCTGGCGAATCCAGAGGAGGCGGAGAAGGCGCGTCAACGGCACATCGCGATCCGGGCGGAGCGAAGCGCGTCCGGGCACTGAGAAAGCCGATAGCCGGCACCGCGCCGGAACGCAGCGGGAGGCGCGCCGCTCGGCGCGCCTCCCGTCACTGCTGTGGTGCTTGTCCTGCTGGTGATACCACGGTCTTGCCGTACGTCCGTACTGCGGTTCTCAGCCGTTGAAGCAGACGTTGCCGAACGCGTCGTCGAACGCACCCAGCACACTGATGGTGTTGCCGCAGAGGTTGAACGGGATGTTGATCGGGATCTGGATGACATTGCCGGACAGCAGGCCGGGGGAACCGACCGCGTATCCGACGGCGCCGGCGCCGTTGTCGGCGGAGGCGGTGGCGGCGGCGCCGAAGACGGACGCGGCCGTGAGGGCGAGGGCTGCGATTCTACGAACGATCATGTGCGGTAGCTTGCCGCCTGGCCGACGCGCGTCGGCGGCGGCGCGTCGGTGGTTTCACCCGATCGATGTATAGGTCTGATCTACCTATCACCGGTCCCGGTGTGCCGGCTCGGGATGAGATACTTCCTCTAAAGGTGATGGTTAGCATGCAGCATGCGACGTGTTCGGCGTTGCGGATCAGATGCCTGTCACGCCGTGCGCATCGCGAGGTAGTACGTCAGTGCCGTGAGAGATGGGCCGTCTGCGACCTGACCATCGGCAATGAATTTGATCACTTCGGCGATCGTGGCCCATTCGACGCGTGTTGATTCGCTGGCGTCAGGGGGTGGGCCGACCTGGGTGCAGTCGGTTGCGTGGAAGACGCTGAATCTCATGGTTGAGATGCCACTGAGAGCGTTGTAGCTGGTCAGTTCCGTAACCTTGCCGGGGCGCCAACCAGTCTCCTCCTCGATCTCTCGGCGGATCGCGTTCAAAGACTCTTCACCAGGGTCGGCCCAGCCTGCCGGGACCTCCCAACCCCAGGTGTCGGTGATGAAGCGGTGCCGCCAAAGTAGGAGGAAACGGTCGTCGTCGTCAGTCACCACGGCCGTTGTGGAAGGACGAGGCATTGTCAATACATGGTGTTCGATACGTCCAATGCCGGGGATCTCCACGTCATCAAGCCAGACGTTCACCCAATCGCTCGTATATACGGCTCGGCGTCCGTGGCTTCGCCAGCGCACTATCTAGCCCTCCAACATGGTGACCGGCTGGTTCGCCCGAACACGTTCGGTGAACCCTTGGACGGATCCTAGTTCGCGCCATGGCTGAAGTTCCGCCTTCAGCGAGCGGGCGCGGATGGTGATCGGTTGGACTATTGAGTGAGACGCAAGATCGAGCGCCGATTCGGCGATCCGGCAGGCTTCCTCGACCTCACCTGCATTGAGCAGGCAGGATGCAAGATCCAATGTCAGCAGCGCTCGGCCCTTGAGATCGGCGACGGAACGCTGCGCAAGGGCTTCGCTGATGATCCCCGCTGCGGCCTCGGGGCGGCCCATCAACAGGTTGCATGTTCCGGCGATTCCACTGAGCCGTGCCTGGTCGAAGAAATCGAGGCCGCTCGGTGGGGCGGTGGCCTGTTCCAGGCTCGGCGCGGCCTGCTCCAGACACCGTGTCGCCGCAGAAGCATCGCCGTTGGCTGCGTAGGCACGAGCGAGCTGGGCGCTGATCAAGGCATGGCGGCGCGGATTCGCCCCGCCCTGGGTGAACCGGGCCGCTGCGTTAAGGGCTTCGACAGCGATCAAGGGATCTCCCTCGAAGAACTGGCCGATGCTCTGCATGGTCAGAAGCCACGCGGTGTTGCACGCATCGGCGCGTCGTGCGCAGAGAGGAGGGTGTGGCCAGCGCTTCACGGACCCTGCCCGTCAGCTGGGGGATCATGGGCATGAGCTGGTCAGGGGGCGTGTAGGGGTAGCGCTGCGCAGTGTTCATCACCGCGTGCTCCATCACCTCGATGACCTCGGGGCTGATGGACGATCGGTTATGGCGTCGGCCAGTTCCCAAGGCTGGGTATCGAAGGTCGGCGTGTGTGTGGCGGCCGGGCCGGTCTCAGCCTCCCATGGTCGTGGTGCGAGTCCGAGCATGGCGCCGGGGATGCCGAGTCCGTCTGCGATCCGCTCGTAGACGGCGAAGCTCTCGATGAGGCGGCGGCCGTTGATGATCTCGCGGACGTGGTCGGTCTTGATCTCGGTCATGCGGGAGATCGCGGATCGGCTGAGCCCGTACCTCTCGGCCAGGGCGAAGACGGCGCCGATGTCGTGCGCCGTGCAGGCCGCGATGAACTCGGGGCGGGTGATCAGCGCCTCGGGGATTCGTGGATCACGCCCGTCTCTGCGCATCCAGCCTCTTGTCTCCGCTACGAAGTGTCCGCGAACTCTGGCCACTTGCAGGTAAAGCTACCCCGCCGAAGTGCCCCCGGGCGGGGGTTCATGCAGCTTTGACGTGGCGTGATCCTCGATGTCATGAGCGATGTGACGGAACAGCAAGAGCAAGATCAATCCCCTGACATTCCGGCTGGGATCGTGGCCCGGCTCGCGAAGCTGCCGGTCACGAACCCGAAAGGCGGGTTCGTGATGGACCGGGGCGGCGTGCAGCTGGCGATGGTCGATCGTGGCGACTGGGTCGCCGTCGATGGCCGGTGGCATCGGGTGTTGGTGTGCACAAGTGTCAACGGGTGGGTGTCGCTGGTTACCGATCCGGAGACGCATGGCATCTGTGCACACTTCTCGACCAGCGTCTTTCTGGCCCGGGTGATCTCTTGAGAGGCGGTGGCGGCGGTTCGCCCGTATGTGAAGGCGGCCGCGGCTCGCGCGTGGCCGCTCGGACTGAGGGACAGCAAGGTGACGACAGGCTGAGGCAGCCACGCTGCCTCGATTGTGCGCGCCGTGAGCTGGTCGCCGCGCGGACCGGCTGCCAGGCCGCATGCCGCGCAAGCGCCAGGCGGACCGGTGCGGCGCGCGCAGCGGCGCAGCCGCCCCCTTGAGCAAGCAAAAGAGAAGTTCCGTCGGGTCCCGCATCGCGTCGCATCACTTGGGCACGCAACACCTTTAAGGGAAGTCCCATCGACAACGCCCGCCGGTGCTCGTTGGTGGCCGTTGGTTCCCGCCGAAGCCCGCCGGTGCCCGCCAACGCCCGCCGAAGCCCCGGACCGGCGCCGGCATTGACCGTGCGCGCACGCCCTGCTACGTTCCGCTTAAATACGAACCCTGAGGTTGTCTCAGGTCCGCCCGGGACGCTCTGACACCCGGTCGGACCAGGCAGTTCAGCCGCCAGGGGGCGTATTCCCCAGTGCCGTCGAGCGTCTCGACGGCGCCCGCCGGGCTGCCCGGAGCACAGCGCGCACCATCCGGCCCACCGTCGTGCCGGCCGGTCGGCGCGCCGGCTGCGGCAGTCCCCGACGTCGCCACCGGACCGCACCGCCGCCGGGCTCCCCGGCGCCGGCGAACGCCCGCCGCCTGATCGCGGCCGGCGGCATCGCGCCCCCGCCCCAGGCGCGATGCCGCGTCCTTCCGCCCTTCCGCTCGGGGTTCCGGGCCGGTCCACGGCGCCACAGCGAACTCGTCACCGCACCACGGCCCGGCCACCGGCCGCGCCGCCCCACAGTCCGCGTGTCCCGGAGGACATCAGTGACAGCTCGTCGTATCAGGCTTCTGCTTTCCATGCTCGCCGCCCTGCTGCTGGCCGCCGCCGTGCCGGCGCTGGCCGCCCCGGCCGCCTCCGCCCAGGGCCCGGTGGCCCACCCGATGTTCGTGCGCGGCCACGCCGCCGACGGGCTGGTCCAGCCGGCGGCGACGCCGGCCGGCTACGGCCCGGCCGATCTGCAGTCGGCCTACAAGCTGCCGTCCTCGACGGCCGGCACCGGGCAGACCGTCGCGATCGTCGACGCCTACAACGACCCGACCGCCGAGGCCGACCTGGGCGTGTACCGGGCCCAGTACGGGCTGCCGGCCTGCACCACCGCCAACGGCTGCTTCAAGAAGGTGAACCAGACCGGCGGCACCAGCTACCCGGCGACCGACGCCGGCTGGGCCACCGAGATCTCGCTGGACCTGGACATGGTCTCGGCGATCTGCCCCAAGTGCCACATCCTGCTGGTCGAGGCCTCCTCGGCCTCGTACGCCAACCTGGGCCAGGCGGTCAACGAGGCGGCGGCGCTGCACGCCAACGCCATCTCCAACAGCTACGGCGGCGGCGACGTCTCCGACGCCTCGGCGCCGTACTACAACCACCCGGGCATAGCCGTCACCGCCAGCTCCGGCGACAGCGGCTACGGCGTGCAGTTCCCGGCGTCCTCGCACTACGTCACCGCGGTCGGCGGCACCACCTTGACCAAGGCCTCGAACAGCCGCGGCTGGACCGAGACCGCCTGGTCCGGCGCCGGGTCCGGCTGCTCGACCCTGAACGCCGTGCTCACCGGCCAGGCGAGCTTCGGCACCGGCTGCGCCAAGCGGGCCGAGGCCGACGTCTCGGCGGTCGCCAACCCGAGCACCGGCGTGGCGGTCTACGACTCCACCCCCTACGGCGGCAGCAGCGGCTGGCAGGTCTACGGCGGCACCTCGGTGGCCTCCCCGATCATCGCCTCGGTCTTCGCGCTGGCCGGCAACGCCGCGAGCATCAACAACAACTACCCCTACACCCACTCCACGTCCTTCTTCGACGTGACCTCGGGGTCCAACGGCAGCTGCAGCCCGACCCAGCTGTGCCACGCCCGCGTGGGCTGGGACGGTCCCACCGGCCTGGGCACGCCGAACGGCGTCGGCGGGTTCTGATACCCGCGGCGGCGGCGATGAAGGGCGCCGCCGCCGCATGCGTGGTCACCCACGCGGGAACAACCGGCGCGGCCACCTGCTCCAGGTGGCCGCGCCCTCGCCGGTCGGTACCGCAGCCGACCCGCCGGCCGGTACCGCGCTCAGCCCTCCGGGCCGCCGACGAACCAGGGCTCTGAGGCGCCGTCGAAGAACCGCTCCAGCACCTCGGAGTGCCGCTTGGGCAGCGGGGGCAGGTCCGCGCGCGCGAACCAGCGCACGTCCCGCGACTCGTCGTCGTTGACCCGGGCCCGGCCGCCGACGGCCGAGCACAGGAACGTGGTGTCCAGGAAGACCGCCCGGTCCCCGTTGGGGAACGTCTTCGACGGCTCGGCCTCGACCGACAGCAGGCGCTCGACCCGCACCCGGACCCCGGTCTCCTCCAGCACCTCGCGCCGGATCCCGTGGGCCGGCTGCTCCCCCGGGTCCAGGATGCCGGTGATCAGCGTCCAGCTGTCGTCGTCGGCGCGGCGCACCGTGAGGATCCGCCGCCGATCGTCCACGACCAGGCCGGTGACGCCGGGCAGCCAGAGCTCGTCGTGACCGATCTTCTCGCGCAGCGCGAGGATGAAATCCGGGGTGGGCATGGTCGAGATCCTATGCGGGCTCCGGCCCGTTCCCTTGTCCGACCCTTGAGCTGCCGAAAGGGTTCTTCAGTCCCTTGACAGCGCTATGGTCTAGTCCAATCATGTGCTCGGCGGCTCCGGAACCGTCCCCCTTCCGACGTCCAAAGGAGCACATCATGAGCCTGTTCAGTATCAGGCGGCGTATACGCGAGCGCCCGCCGAACCGCCGTGTCAGCGCCCGCGTGCGAGCACTGCTGGGCGCGGTGGCGCTGACCGCCGCCGCGATCGGCGGCGTCGGCGTGGTCGCCGCGCAGCAGGCCCGGGCCGACGGTACCGGCTCGCTGCCGACCTGTCCGTTCTGGACCACCGTCACCCCGCCGCCGCGCTCGGACACCCCGTGGGTGCCGCCGTCGCAGACCGCGCAGCCGGTGAACTTCTCCGCGCGGCTGGCCGCCCCCCGCGGCGTGACCGGCACCCTGACCGGCGGCCAGGTGAACATCACCTTCAACCGCGTCGCCGGGGCGCAGGCCTACCGGGTGTGGCGCAACGGCCAGGCCATCGCCTGGGTCTCGGACTGGGGCCAGACGACGCTCACCGCCGTCGACAACGCCCCGTGTCAGAACGCTTATTACTCCTTCGAGTCGATGAGCGCGCAGAGCGGCGCCGACTCCACCCTGGGCGACCTGTCCGCGCCCTACCAGCTGAACTCCGCCGGCTCGGTGGTGCCCTGGCAGGTCCCGGTCGGCAGCACCATGACCATGATGGTGACCTCCTACAACGACGGCGGCGGCACCGCCTCCGGCTACAACGCCCAGCTCGGGGTGTGCGCCGTCGACCCGCGGGTGATCCCCTGGGGCACGTACTTCACCGTGCCCGGCTACGGCACCTGCTACGCCGGCGACATCGGCACCTGGATCCAGAACAACACCGTCGACGTCTGGCTGCCCGGCACCCAGGCCGACGGCTGGGGCGTGCAGCACCGCACGATCACCATCATCGCCAACCCGTACGAGGCGCCGATCCCGCCGAACCCGCCGAGCAGCCCGAGCAGCTCCGGCGGCAGCCCGACCAGCTACCCGCCGTCGAGCCCGACCACCACCCCCGGCGGCGGCTCGCCCACCTCGACGACCGGCTGCACGCTCCCGGCCTGGAGCTCCACCCAGGTCTACACCGGCGGCAACAAGGTCAGCTACGGGCAGCACAACTGGACCGCCAAGTGGTGGACCCAGGGCGACGTCCCCGGCAACAACTCCCAGAACGTCTGGACCGACAACGGCTCATGCTGACGGCCGTAGGAAGAAGTCTGATGCGCATCCTCCCCCGCCGGCGGTCCCTCCCGATCGCCGCCCTCGCCGCCGGCGCCCTGGTCGGCGTGGGGCTGAGCCTGGCCCCCCCGACCGCCTCCGCGGCCACCCC
The DNA here is from genome assembly GCF_039531695.1 of Catenulispora yoronensis. Taxonomy (NCBI): domain Bacteria; kingdom Bacillati; phylum Actinomycetota; class Actinomycetes; order Catenulisporales; family Catenulisporaceae; genus Catenulispora; species Catenulispora yoronensis. The sequence continues at coordinate 1,995 of NZ_BAAAQN010000043.1, read as the reverse complement.
CACCCTGCCCACCGCGGTCTTCACCAAGACCTCCGACTGGGGCAGCGGGTTCGAGGCGCAGTACGTGATCACCAACCCGATGACGGTCCCGCTCAACACCTGGGCGCTGCAGTTCACCCTGCCCACCACCGAGCGGATCACCAGCATGTGGGGCGGCACCGACACCGCCAGCGGCACCACCCACAACGTCGTGGCCCAGTCCTACGACAAGGTGATCGCCGCCGGAGCCTCCATCACCATCGGCTTCGACGCGACCTACTCGGGCACCTTCACCGCCCCGTCGGCCTGCCAGCTCAACAACAACCCCTGCGACGGCACCGGCGACACCCAACCGCCCACCGCCCCGACCGGCCTGACGGTACTGAGCACCACCGCCACCGCGGCCTCCCTGTCCTGGACCGGCTCCACGGACAACGTCTCCGTGGCCGGCTACAAGGTCTACTCCGGCAGCACCGTCGTGGCGACCTCCCCCGGCACCGCCGCCACCGTGACCGGCCTGACCCCCTCCACCTCCTACTCCTTCACCGTCCGCGCCTACGACGTGGCCGGCAACCTGTCCGCACCCAGCCCCGCGGTCACCGCCACCACCGGCACCGACACCGGCGGCGGCCACCTGCCCGGCGTAGCAGCACCCTTCGTCGACATCGGCGCCTGGCCGACCCCCAACCTGACCCAGATCGCCGAAACCACCGGCCTGCGCCAGTTCTCCCTCGGCTTCATCGTCAACGGCACCGCGAAGTGCACCCCCAGCTGGTTCAACGCCTTCGCCATGACCGCCGGCTTCGAACAGGACGACATCACCACCCTGCGCGCCATAGGCGGCGACGTGAAGCCCTCCTTCGGCGGCGAAGCAGGCACCGAACTCGCCCAATCCTGCACCGACGTCCCCACCCTGACCACCGCCTACCAATCCGCCATCACCGCCTACAACCTCACCCAGATCGACTTCGACATCGAAGGCTCCGCCGTAGCCGACCCGGCCTCCATAGACCGCCGCTCCCAGGCGATAGCCGCCCTCCAACACACCGCCACCACCGCCGGCAAACAACTCACCGTCACCCTCACCCTCCCCATCCTCCCCTCCGGCCTCACCACCGACGGCCTCTACGTAGTGAAGTCAGCAGTGAAGTACGGCGCCAAAATCACCCTGGTCAACGGCATGGCCATGGACTTCGGCGACATAGAGGCCCCCAACCCCAGCGGCCAAATGGGCAAGTACGCGATCCAAACCGCCCAATCCCTGTTCACCCAACTGACGCCCCTCTACCCAGCCCTGACAGCACCCCAGGTCTGGAACATGATCGGCGTAACCCCCATGATCGGCCAGAACGACAACTCCTCAGAAGTCTTCTACCAAACCGACATGCAACAACTCCTGACCTTCGCCCGCCAGCAACACCTCGGCGAACTAGCCTTCTGGGACGCCACCCGCGACGGCAACGCCTGCACAGGCTCCCTCGCAAAGTGCACGGACATCCCCCAGACGCCATACGAGTTCTCAAAGATCATCGCCCCCTACCAGGGCTGAGCAAGGCAAAACAACAGGGGCCCGCTTCGGCGGGCCTCTGGCTTTGGGCGCAACGAGCAGCGGCAGCCAGCAGGACTGGTCGGCATCACGACCAATCGCCTCGCCACTTCCACAACTGGCGGCGGCCAGCAGAACCAATCGGCATCGCAACCGGGCGCCCCGCCACCATCAGAACCGGCAGCGGCCAACAGAACTGGCCAGCATCACGACCGATCGCCTCGCCACCTCCACAACCGGCAGCGGCCAACGAAACCGGCCATCATCTCAACCAGCCGCCCCGCTTTTGACTTTTGCTTTGCCCCAAAGTTAGGTCTTCGGTTCCGGTCTTTCCGTCGCTTCGGCGGGCGCAGCCAATCGCGCCGCCCAGGCGGTGTCAAGGCTCGCATCAGCCAGGGCACGGCACCCAAAGGGTCGCCTTGATACCGCCTGGGCGGTGTGATTCCTTCAGGCGACGATGCGACGGAAAG